>NZ_JBHMDN010000004.1:0-187362 GCF_042431195.1 Cohnella cellulosilytica | reverse complement strand
CAGCAAGCACGTCAAAAAACGCCTCCTGTCCCACATGAACTCGCAAAATTACCGAGTGGGAGAGAAGGCGTTGTGTTTAGCCACAGTTAATCGACGGCTTCTCCTAGACCGCTAAAAGCGGGCGGTTGCCCGAATGGATCAGCTTAACGGCCTGTCAGACCGCTAAAAGCGGGCAGTTGAACGAATCGGCTTGCCGGGCTGGGTTGAGTAGGGGACGTAATTCCTTCGAGTTCATGTATGCGAATTGGGTGGTCATAGGATGTTTTTTTCGTTCAATAAAGTGCTGAGACTTTTTTAATGCTCCTCCATCATTCAACCGTCTCCCCTGCGCAACCGCTCCTTTTCACCTTCTCTTTAAGACATCGGTCCTCAACCTTATAGTCGAGATTTCACATATAGATGAGCACATTTAGAACGAAATAGCAACACATCTTAAGTTGCTTAAGACATTGACGGTACTGAGATTAGTGACCGTGAATTAAGCATCAAAAGCTAGGAAATTATTCGCCAGATAAAGTCGGTTCGGGACATTTTACGCGCGGAGTTTGTAACTCGGGGGCTGGATAGGCCTGCTCGATATTTTTTTCCGTTTCCGCGTATATTTTCCTCTGGCAAGGTCACACTGATATTACCGGCGCCGAGAGGTGTCGGGGACAACCGCGGAGAAGACTTACGTTTCCCCATAAGCTCTTCGTCCGGTTTCTCCTCTCCCATGAAGGCCCCCGTCGCGAGACGGGGGTCGACTTTTTATGAGTTAAATCCCCAATGGCCTTGATAATATAAGGATTAACCACGTTCCCCAAGCGCACCACTTGCCGTAGAGAAGACCAAGAAAGAACGTTGGTAGTTATTTGGTAGTTACTTTCTTTGATGTTCTTCCTACGTAATCACTTCTTGATCACTCCGGACTGGAGACCCGGAAGATATCGAGGAACGGAACCTTGATCGTTTCGCCGTGTCGGTACACATGCACAAGTGTCGTCCTGACATCCATTTCGGTTATGATCCCCCGCACTGTTTCCTCCCAGCTCCAAACTTCAGGGTTCCGCAAATCAGTCATGAATTTAACTAAATGAGCAGTAGATATTTCATCAATGCCATGCCCTCCTTTCCTAGAATAGTTTGATGATTGCAAGGACAAGACTTGCTGCAGTAAAGACCATTCCGACAACCCATCGATTCCCTTGCTTGCGTTTTTCGTTTTCCGAGTCAATCCGTGCATTAAGTGCCCGGACTTCCCCGTCATAATGGTGGTTGGTGTCGTCCAAACGGCTCTTTTGCTCGTTAATTTGATGCTGAGCCGACTTAACAGGGCGCTAGTGGAAAAAGCCGTCCTGGAATACAATAGCAAGGTAAAGAGCGGTGATGGCCGATGAGTGTCGTCAACTATAGCCAAGAGAACGCCCGCTGGCGCAACGTCCCATACACGATCCGCAACGACCGCAAGCAGACCATAGGCACGTCCGCCTGCGGACCGACATGTCTCGCGATGGTCGCGGGTGGTTTGTTTTGGAGTTCGGTGATGTCGTCCTGTCTAAAATGAGCGATCCGGTGGGCACTGTAGACTTCCGGCGGTCTCTGGCCGTGTCGCTGAGGATGCAGGGACTGGGAAAAAGCATCCAGTGAGGATACGACCTGGAGACCACAGTTTCCGGGATTTACCTCTTAACCTTCCAGTATATTGTAGATTAATGTCGATTATCAGACTGCAAATTCCTGAATTCACCTTGTATGATGGTGGTATTACAGGATAATGGGGTGTTAATTTGAAAAGATTGAAAAGTACGTTTCTCATTTTTCTATTATTTTCGCTAGTGGCTACAATACTTCCATCCGTTGCGGGAGCAGAATCAACATCATTGTTGGGTGGAAAAACGATAAGAACTGGGTCAAATCCAACTAACTTATTGGGTTCGACTGTGAATGTTACAGACAATAATCCAGCTACTTCGTATTCTTTACCAACAAGAGTCTCAGATGCAAATTTGGTTGATTTTCTCATTTACAACTTCTCAACGCCACAGACAATAGATGCTTTCAAATTGCATATAAATAACTATAATAACTATCAGTTTATTATTGGGTTTAGATTTTCTGATGGAAAGCCGGAATATCTACTGACGCGCGGAGGTAATCTTTCGGTAGGTGGAGACAACGCAATTCATTTACTCCCTCAATCATTGACGAATGTAATACAGGTATTTCTAGTGCACGATAATGTAAATAGAAGTCTTGGAATTAACGAATGGGATTTTTATAAGCTCACATCAAATTTGACCGCTAATAGTGGAGATAGTGAAATCACCTTGGATTGGACCACTGTAGATGGCGCAAGCTCATATGTGGTAAAACGTTCAACTTCTCCAGGCGGTCCTTATGATATTCTAGCAAGTGGGTTAACTAACAATACTTATGTGGACTTGAATGTTGTCAATGGGGTTACATATTATTATGTAATTGATTCAATTCATGCAAATGGAGTGGTCACTTCAAATGAAGCATCTGCCACATTGGATATACCTAATCAGGAACCAGAAGAGCCAACCGATGGACGTGCACTTCTTACAATCTATGTCTCTGGCGGCCAGATCAAAGAATACGACCTTTCTGCAGCAGAACTGAACGCCTATCTCAATTGGTACGATGCAAAGGATGCCGGCAGCGGCCCGGCCAAATATGCATTTACGAAGACGTGGAACAAAGGTCCATTCAAGACCCGTACCGAGTACGTGATCTTCGATAAGATCCTGACGTTCGATGTGGACGAATACGAAGTGGAAAATCCATAACAGGGGGAAACGAACAACATGAAGAGATGGTCTAAGAAGGTTTAGTTGTCGGCGGTTGCCCTGGTGATCGCGATTATTTCTAACTTTTCCTTTAGATCAAATAAGGTATTAGGGAAATAATTAATAGCTCTTTTAAAAAATTAGCCCAAAGGTTTTTCAATAATAAATACTCATATGAAGAAGAAATCATGTATCTACTATTTATAGGTACGCGATCCAATATATTTCGTCCTTCATGTGCCGATCGATGAGGCTGCTGCCGACCAGTTCGCCTTTATGCCAGACCTCGACGGGGTGAGAGTGGAGGAAGGTGTGGTTTATAGTTTGGGATGCGGATTTAATACCCATTATTTTTTGCCCACGTCAGAAGCCCAATAGGCGAAATCGCGTTCTTAACTTTATCGTTGATCGTCAGATATCCGATTGTCTTTCCGTCCAAAACGACTAACGGAGGCTTGGTTGCAAATTCATTAAATGCACTTTTATTCGAAAATTCGCTTCCGTAGTCTCCAAATTCATTCCAAATGCTTTTCGATTGAAATTTACTGCCATAGGTTCCGAACTCATTGAAAATAGAATCCGAGTCGAAAGTATTGGAAGTTATTTTGCCTAAATAGGTTTTTCCATCATTTGAAAATAACTCAGGTGCTGTTACAACAACCGGCAAGTTACTATTATTAGAATTTGTATTGTTACTGCTGTTTGCTTGTCTAGAATTCCCGATTTCCGAAAATACCGGACCAGCAGTCGTTAGACTGTTTATGAATTGTTCTTCGGTTATTTTCCCTTTTTGATAATCAACTAATTTCGAGGTAAGGACTTCTATCGTATTATCTTGGCCATTGAACCCATATACAACCCTCGAGTATTGACTATCAAAATCGATTAACAAAGTAAGAATCTTGTATATCGCATCCCAGTCACCATTAATGTCAGATTTAGCATTGAAGAAAACCATGGCAGTGGATGAACCGCTAATGTTCATGATTGATACTCCAGTACCGCCGAGTGCCATGATTTCATTTGTTCTTTCTGTTGGGTTAAAGGCCGATGCTTTTGTGTTGTTTCCAAGTATAGTTTCTTTACCATTATGAGAAACCAGATTTACAGTTTGATTTTTTGCGTCCCAGGAATAACTTATACCTGCTTCTTTCAAAAGATAAATAGGCACCATTGTTCTGCCGTTGTAGCTGATCGCAGGTACATCCGATACATTTATGGGCTTGTGGTCGACAGTGAGTCTAATTATTTGATTTCCCTTATAAGTTCCCCATAAAGAGGCGGCGCTTACAACGCTCATAATCATAAAACTAGCAAATACGATTAATATAATTTTCTTTTTCATTGTCATCACCCATAAAGTCCCCATCGGCTGGAGGATTGGCTCAATTTTCGGCTTTGTCTTTTAACTGATTTTCTTGTAAAATTCCGGTATTTTATTTCTTTTCAGGAATTTGGAGAGGGAATCGTAAAGATCTTTTTTTCTATCGACATAATCTCCAATTCCGGTATTAATGCTTGCAGCGAGCAATACGCAACCGCTCCTTATGCTTAGCCCTTCTTGGTGAATTGCAATAACCAAGTCTCTGATTTCCGTTCCTGCCGGAGATTCGAGAGCCTCTAGCTCATGGAATAACAGCTCTATTTCATTGGCGATTTTTAGGGTTTCTTCCGATTTTACCGTGCTGAGAAGACGGACCTTCAACTTTTCCAATTCCTTTAGAGAAGCTGATAAGTTCTTAACAAATGCGATTTCGGCTTTCAGCTCGTTTAGTTTTGTCCTGACCCCGGGGCTTTCATCAAGTTCCAATGATTTCTCGTATACATCTACGGCGCTATTGAAATCTCCAGCCTTATAATGTTCGCCTGCTTGTCTATAAAATTCGTCGGATTGTTCTTCTTTGGATGGACCGCAGCCCATAAGCAATAAGAGTGCGCATAGCACAGCAATAATCTTCTTCATTATTGTCTCCATTTCATCCCGACGGTGTCGGGGAGTTGTTTTAGCCTAATGTCCGAACACGCTCAATAAAGCGGAGGAGTGCCTCCCAAGGCCTCGTAGGCGTCCAGGACGTTTTTGATCGCTTGCTTTTCCTTTGCGGTAACCGTCCTGTCGAATCTGTGTTCCCTTCCTTCGTGTCGGACGATCGTTTTTTTCGAATCGACTATGGAGAGCAGCAGATCGTATTCCAAGGCGCTGACCGGACCGTCGTAATATTCCCATACCCGGCCGTAGTCGTTATCTCTGACGACATTGTTATAAGAAGTAGCGATATTTACATTCGTTCCGTCGACATTTATCTTGTAATTGTCGATGAACACCCAATCGTCGCCGGTATACTGGATGCGAATCCTTAGCCATGTCGTTTCGTCCTTTACCCCGATATAAACATGAAGATTGTTCTGATCCACATAAACCGGCGTGGTTTTATCCTTGTACCAGGTTATTCCCTCCACCTCGTCGATTTCTTTCTTGAGCTTGCCCGTCGCGTTCGCCAATCTTTTTTTATCGGCTTCGGCTTTTTCCGCCGCTTCCTTTTCGGCCTTTTGTTTTTCCTGCTCAAGCGACTGAGCGAGTTTGTCGCTCAATTCCTGGGCGGAATCCGCTTCTTCGGACCCCGGGTGCTTTTCGTTGAGAGCGGCCAGTGCGGCGTTTAAGCCATCGAGATCTTTCTCCTCATAATACCGCTTTGCCCTTGCCAGCATTTTGGCGGGGCCGTTTTTGATTTCCGCCAGTTCGGATTTGAGCTTGGCGTTTTCCGAAGATAGCCTCGAGATCTCTTCCTTGGATTTTTCAAGCTCCGATGTTAGAGAAGAAACCTCATCGGCCGAATGATTGCTGCAGCCTGCGAGCAGTATCACGGATAAAAGAATAAGAAAAAGCGGTCTCATCGTCCTGCTCCTCGCGTATGTCCCGATCGATTCGGGTGTTGTCCTAGTCAATAGATTCTATTATACATAGGGCTAAAGGGTGAATTTGTCGTAATGTGTCGAGAAAAATAATTAATTGCTGCATAGCGTTGACGCAGCCGTCCGGTATTGCGAAAACGAGAAGGGAGAGCAGAGGTCGGGGAAGAGAATGGACAGCTTTTGCATCGAGCCGGATTATGGTAACATTACAACGTTAACTATCCTAATATCGCAGGACTGCAGGGGTTGAAATTATTGCGCGTCATTTCGGGACAAGCCAGGGGACATCCGCTGCGGACGGTGCCGGGCAACGGAACGCGTCCGACGACGGATAAGGTGAAGGAGGCCCTGTTCAGCATGATCGGGCCTTATTTCGACGATGGGGAACGGGTGCTCGATCTGTTCGCCGGTTCGGGCGGACTCGGCATCGAGGCGCTTAGCCGGGGAGCCGGGAGCGCGGTGTTCGTCGACTCCAATCCGAAGAGCGTCGAGGTGGTCCGCCGCAATCTGGAATCGACCAGGCTCGCGGACAAGGCGTCGGTATACCGCAACGAAGCGAAACGCGCGTTAAAGGCGCTGGAGAAGGCGGGGAGGGTATTCGACCTGATTTTTCTGGACCCTCCATATGTTATGAAGGATTGCGACGCTCTCCTGACGGAGATCGCGGAGAGAGGGCTTGCGGCGGAAGCGGCGATCGCGGTCGTCGAGCACCATCCGGACGTGAGCTATCCCGATGCGTTCGGGGGCTTCGAGCGCACAAGGTCCGCTCAATACGGAGACATTGCCATTTCCATCTACCGTTACGAATCCGAACAAGAAGCGTCAGACGGCACAACCATGAATACGGAGGAGGCGAACGAACGATGACCCCGCAACAATCCGGAACGGAAAACGAATATCGCATCGCCGTGTACCCCGGAAGCTTCGATCCCGTTACGCTTGGCCATCTGGACATTATCCACAGAGCGGCCAAGCAGTTCGACAGACTGATCGTAGCCGTGCTTAACAATACGACGAAGAAGCCGCTGTTCAGCGTTCAGGAGAGGAAGACGCTGCTGGCGGAGGTGACGAAGGACATGCCCAACGTGGAGATCGACAGCTTTCGCGACCTGCTTGTCCGCTATATGCGGTCGCGCCACGCCAAGGTCATTATCCGCGGCATCCGTTCGGTAACAGATTTCGAATACGAGCTGCAGATGGCTTCGACGAACCGTCAACTGGACGAGAGCATCGAGACGGTATTCATGATGACCAATCCGAAATATTCGTACCTGAGCTCCAGCATCGTCAAGGAAATCGCCAAATTTCACGGTCCGGTGCACGATCTGGTGCCGCCCGTCGTGGAAGCGAACCTGAAGGAAAAATACGACACGCCGGACGGCGAGGCGACGAAGTGAGCGGCTCGGAACGACTGAAGGAGCTGTCCCGTTAAGCCGGGAACGGCTCCTTTTAAGATTCGCAGGATTTGCGGCGGCGATTCAGGGTTTTCCGGAAAAATGGCAAAGCCGAATCGGCGTGTCATCGTTCCCGCCCGTGGAAGTCGAAGGCGCAAGGGTATGTCATCGTTATCCGGCAGAAAGACGAAGAAGTCCGTCAGCGTTGTCCGCCGGAGTCGTCTTTTCCTTTCGGCGTTTTCGGCCGGATGAGCGCGGCAAGCAGGGCGAGCAGCAGGAATACGCCGAAGCTGGCGAGCGCGACCGTCATGTTCTCGGACAGATGGCTCCAGCCGTTCGGCAGCACTCCGGCGGAAGCCGACCAGGCTTCGGCATTGGCGGACGGGACGGGCCAGCGCTCGGCGAACCGCAGCTTCCCGGATAAGACGAGCTTCGCGAGCGCATAGACGATGACCAAGGCGGCGGCCGAATGCAGCAGTCTGGAGGAGATCACCCGCAGCCAAGGAAAAGGCGCGTTCAGGCCGAACGCCGCTCTGGCCTGAAGCAGGCCGCTCCACCCGGTCCAGGCCAGAGCCGCTGCGAGAAGGGCGCACGCCCGCGCCGGATCGGAGACGAACAATGCGGATTGGCTGGTCTCGTAGGCTCCGAGATGAAGCTCGTACAGGCCGGGAACCTGGAGCCACAGGTCGTTGCCGGGCAGAAAAAGCTGCAGCAGACGGACGACGACGGCGCTCATCATCATCAATCCGCCGACGGTCATGAGCGTGCCGACGGCGCCCGTCACGGAGTCGGCAAGCAGCTTGCCGAAGGGCCGACCGTCTTCCTTGCGGGCGTCGGCGGCGGCGCGCAGGGCCCGGATCAGCAGGGCGCGCGGCTGCGTTGCCGGAAGAACGGGAACGCGCGGACCCCGCGGCTTGGCGATTCTTGCCCAGACGGCGCCGGCCGCGATCGCCGCCAGCCACAGGCCGAGCGCGATCGCCCAGCCGAGCGCGGGGGAGCGCATAAAGCCGAAGCCGATGACGAGTACAATGAGAAACGGATTGGGCGCGTGAGAGACGAGCAGCACCGTGTCGACGTCTTCGTTCCGGATCATTCCGTTGTCCCGCAGGCGGGCGGTTTCCTTCGCGCCGGCGGGGATGCCCGCCGACCAGCCGAAGGCGATCGCCCAGCCGGCCGCTCCCGGCAGCCGGAACAGGCCGCGCGTGAGCGGCTCGGCCAGCGCGGCGAAGCCGTGCAGCAGACCCGAGGCGGCGAGCAATTCGGCGAGCATGATCGGGGGGAGCAGGCCGGGAAAAACGTTCTGCCACCAGATTTGCAAGCCGGACAAGGACGCGCGAAAGGCCTCTCCGGGCGAATGGACGATTCCGGCCACGACAAGCATGGAGGAAGCGCCGAGCAGCAAGGAGAGGAAAATCGCCCGTCGGCTATTCGAGGGATGGGCTTTGGCCACGGCATATCGCCTCCCGAGCGCGGATCAACGCGGCGTGCGCGTTCGAAAACTACCTCTACAATAGTACGCCTCGGGAGAACGGGTTAGACCTACTTGTCCGACAGCCGGACGGGGGGCAGCGTGAAATCGCGAAAGGCGTCGCCCGGCCTGGCGTCGCGGAAGGCGAGCGAGTATATGCCGCCGGCTTGCGCGTCCATGGCCAAATAAGGGGAGTCGTGCTTGGCTGCGGAGGCGACGACGGGCGCTTTCGCTTTCCGGCGCATGTCGCGGAGCAGGCTCCGACCGCGTTCGGTAAAGCCAAGCACCCGAATGTAGTCGACGCCGGCGGCGAGCCGCTCCGGGCTCAGCAGCTCTTTCCGATGTCCGAGCAAAATGCGCAGCAGCGTGCGCTGCAGCTTCGTGCGGGTGTAGCGACGCGTCTTTAGAGCCTGCAGCAGGGCGGCGACGGAATATTCGGGCAGCTCGGTCAGAATGCCGCGAATACGGTGCTCCAGCCCTTCGTTTACTTCGGCGAACTCTGCCAGTCCGTCCGCAGTCTGGCGATGCAGCTCGTGGAACAGCGCTCTGGCGAAGCTCTCCCAATGGATCGGCGCGCGTCCGGCTTCCGTCTCTCGGCGCAAGATGTTCAAGGTGGATGTGGGCACATATGCCGCCAACTGGTCCAGAGAGCCGGATTCGCCGAGCAGCAGCTTGCGCAGCGCGGTTGCGCTGGCGATCTTGGCGTCGGTAATGTCGGTTTGCCCGTAGCCGGATTTCTCCCGACGCAGCGTGCAGGGCTTGATCGCGCTGCCAAGCTTGCGCAGCGCGATTAAATAATGCAGGCCCAGCGTATGATTAGGCTGAGAGAGTGAATAGGCATGCTCAGCCATGCCGCGCTCCTGCAAATAAGCTTCGGCCGCGGAGGTGAACGCGGACGGGTAGGGCTGTCCGGCTTTAAGCCTCTCCGCAAGCAAAGGAGAGAACGCTTCCGGCTCTTCGGCCAGCAAGGAAGCCAGCTCCTGAAGCGAAGCCAGCTCCCCGCTCTCGCTGCCGAAGCACAGGGCGTCGACGACGCCCGACGCGTCCAGCACGGAGACGGCGCCGTAAGCGAACCATTGGGCCGGCTGCGCGCTGTAGGCGACGGGGAGCTCGAGCACGAGGTCGCAGCCGGCGCGGAGAGCCATCTCCGTCCGGGCCCATTTGTCCGCCAAAGCCGGCTCTCCCCGCTGCAGGAAGTTGCCGCTCATGACGGCGACGACTTTTTCCGCGCGCGTTATTTTCTTCGATTGCTGTATATGATAGAGATGACCGTTATGCAGCGGGTTGTACTCTACAATGACGCCGACCGTGGACATAATCTTGCTCCTTACCGGGAAAATAACTCGTTTCCACAATATAGCACGAGGAAGAGCGGAAGAGAAGGAGCGCCGCGGGAACGCCGAAAAGTCGGGAGAAATTGTTGACAAGTGAGCGGGGATCTCGATATAATAAACTTTGTTTGTTTGGAGTGATCTAATTGTTGCTTAAAGTGCAAGAGCTGGTCTCCCGGCAAGAGCCGGCGAGCCTGCAGGGGACTCTGATCATGACGGAGCTGTTCCGGGATCATCCGGAATACCGTCCGCTCTCTCCGCTCCAATACGATCTGACGGCGGTTGCCGCGGACGATCGGATTCTCGTGACGGGCCGATTGGGCTGCGACATGCGCATGCAATGTTCGCGCTGTCTGGATACGATCGAGGAGACGATTCACGTTCCTTTCGAGGAGCAGTTTCGTGTGGTTAAGGACGAGGATGAAGAAGCAAGCGTGGAAGAAGAAGAAGCCGTACCGGTAACGGAAGAGCGGATCGACTTGGCTCCGTACGTCATGGAGGAGTTCGTCGTCCAATTGCCCTATGCACCCTTGTGCAGCGACGACTGCAAAGGGCTGTGCCCCGAGTGCGGGACAAACCTGAACGAACAATCGTGCGGCTGCAATACGGAGAAAGTCGATCCCCGTATGGCTGCGCTTCAGGATTGGTTTAAATCTCAGAAAGAGTAAGCCCGGGCGTCAAGCCCTTCAAGCTTATTCCGACTGATAAGGAGGTGGCAGCATGGCAGTTCCTTTCGCGAAAACATCGAAAGCCCGCAAACACAAACGCCGGACCCATTTCAAACTGGTCGTTCCAGGTATGGTGAAATGCGATCAATGCGGAGAGTTGAAATTGTCGCACCGCGTATGCAAAGTGTGCGGTACGTACAAGTCCCGTGAAATCATCAAGCAATAAGCTTGGACGCGTCTGGAATCACGACGGGCAAGCGCTTCGGCCGGCAGCGGCCGGCTCAGGCGTAACTTGCGGTCGTTGCATGCCGGCGCGTTTTTCTTTATACTCATATTGGCACCTGGTATTAAAGGTTATTGATAAATTTTCGCGCGATTTCGAGCGGACCGACCGAGAACAGAAGGGGGTGGAACGGCATGGTCCGGCTTCCCAAACGGCAGCGCCATCAACAGCTCAGCAAGCTGTTGGAAGAGAATCCGTTTCTTACCGACCGGGAGCTGACACGCCTGCTTAAAGTAAGCATCCAGACGATCCGCTTGGACCGGCTGGAGCTGGCCATTCCCGAGCTGAGGGAGCGATTGAAGCTGATGGCGGAACGGTCCTACGATTCCGTCCGCTCTCTGCCTTTGCACGAGGTCATCGGCGATATCCTCGACCTGCAGCTCGACAAGAGCGGCATCTCGCTGTTCGAGATCTCGGAGGAGCACGTCTTTTCCCGTTCCGGCATCGCCCGGGGACATCACGTTTTCGCGCAGGCCAACTCGCTGGCGGTGGCGGTCATCAACGACGAGATCGCGCTGACGGCTTCGGCGGACATCCGGTTTATCCGGCCGGCCCGGCTCGGCGAGAAGTGCATCGCGAAAGCTTACGTCAGATCCAGCGGCGGGCAAAAAGGGAAAGCGAAAGTGGAAGTATTTACATATGTCGGCGAGGAAATGGTGTTCCAGGGCAACTTTATTATTTACAGATCCGCCGGCGAGTAGACAGTCATTATAAAGGAGTTGTACATCATGCGGATTGCCATAGATGCGATGGGGGGCGACCATGCGCCGCGCGCCCAGGTGGAGAGCGCATTGGCCGCCGCCGTCGAATGGCCGGACGTCCATCTGGTATTGGTCGGCGATCCGGATGCGATCCAGCCTTATCTCGGAAGCGGCGTTCCGAACAACGTGTCCGTGGAGCCCGCCTCCGAGACGATCGAGAGCGACGACGAGCCGGTCAAGGCCGTGCGGCGCAAAACGAATTCCTCGATGGTCGTGGCGGGACGGATGGTCAAGGAAGGCCGCGCGGACGCGATGATTTCCTGCGGCAACACCGGCGCGCTGATGGCTACGGGGCTGCTCGTCGTCGGAAGGATGCCGGGCATCGAGCGTCCGGGGCTGGCGGCGATTTTTCCGACGCTGGACAACAAGGGGCTGCTTGCGCTCGATATGGGCGCGAACATGGACGCCAAGCCGGAGCATTTGCTACAGTACGCTCTGATGGGCAGTCTGTACCGCAGCAAGGTGCACGGCATCGCCAAGCCGCGCGTCGGGCTGCTGAACGTCGGCACCGAAGCGGCGAAAGGCAACGAGACGTCGAAGGCGGCGTTCGAGCTGCTGGAGAACGCGCCGATTCATTTCGTCGGCAACGTGGAGGCGCGCGATGTGCTGGAAGGCGTCTGCGACGTCATTGTTTGCGACGGGTTTTCGGGCAATATTTTGTTGAAGGCGATCGAAGGGGCGGCGCAGTCCATCTTCAAGCTGCTTCGGGAAGAGCTGAGCGCGTCGCTTAAAACAAAGCTGGCCGCGGCGGTGCTGAAGCCGAGCTTCCGCCGTATCCGGACCCGGATGGATTACAACGAATACAACGGCGCCCCTCTGCTGGGCATTAACGGCTTGGTCGTCAAGGGGCACGGATCGTCGAACGCGAACGCGATGAAGACGGCGATCCGCCAGACCCGAACGGCGATAAGCAACCGGTTGATCGCGTCTTTGGCTGACGAATTCAGCGGAAAGTGAGAGAGAACAATGAATGGAGTTTCCGTAGGCATTCTCGGAACGGGAAAATATGTTCCGGAGCGCCGGTTAACGAATGCTGAGCTGGAACGGATGGTCGAGACGAACGACGAATGGATCGTGACGCGGACGGGTATCCGGGAGCGCCGCATTGCCGCGCCGGAGCAAGCGACGTCCGATCTCGCATACGAGGCGTCCTTGAAGGCGCTCGCCGCCGCCGGCATTACGGCGGAGGAGCTTGATCTGATCATCGTGGCGACGATTACGCCGGATATGTTTTTCCCGTCGACGGCCTGCCTGCTTCAGGAGAAGCTTGGCGCCAAGAAGGCGGCGGCGTTCGACTTGTCGGCGGCTTGCTCGGGCTTTATTTACGGCCTGGCGAACGCGACCGGGTTCATCTCGATGGGGATGTACAAGCACGTGCTCGTCGTCGGGGCGGAGTGCTTGTCCCGCATTACCGATTACGAAGACCGCAATACGTGCATCCTGTTCGGAGACGGAGCGGGGGCCGTCGTGGTCGGACCCGTATCCGGAGACCGGGGCTTCAAGTCGTTTAAGCTAGGGGCGGACGGCGGCGGCGGAGATCTGCTCCGCATTCGCGGCGGCGGCTCGCGCTGCCCGTCCAGCGGCGATACGCTTGCGGACCGGAGCCATTATATCGAGATGAACGGACGCGACGTATTCAAGTTCGCCGTCCGGGTGATGGGCAGCGCGGCGGAAGAGGCGCTCGCCTCGGCAGGGTACGGGAAAGCGGACATCGACCTGCTTGTCCCGCACCAGGCCAACATTCGCATCATTCAATCGGCATTGGAAAGATTGAACTTATCCGAAGACAAGGCGATGATCAACCTGGACCGTTACGGCAACGTATCGGCGGCCTCGATTCCTCTCGCGCTGGCGGAGGCGGTCGAGGAAGGCCGCGTCAAGGAAGGCGACACGATCGTGCTCGTCGGCTTCGGCGGCGGGTTGACTTGGGGCGCGGCCGTGCTGAACTGGTAACGGAACAGGCGGAGCCCCAAGCATGACGGAGGGCCCGATGACAGGAGGAAACGAGTTGGGTAAAATCGCATTCGTATTTCCCGGCCAAGGCGCGCAAGCCGTCGGCATGGGAAAGGACGCGTACGAGAGCAGCCCGGCCGCCAAGGCGGTCTACGATAAAGCGGACGAGGCGCTCGGCTATTCGATTGCGAAGCTGAGCTTCGAAGGGCCGGAGGAAGAACTGCGCCAGACGGCGAACACGCAGCCCGCGCTGCTCGCCACGAGCGTCGCGCTGCTCGAAGTGTACAAGGAACGCGGACTGAAGCCGGATTACGTCGCCGGCCATTCGCTGGGCGAGTACAGCGCCCTCGTAGCCGCGGGCGTGCTGGAATTTGCGGACGCGGTCAAGCTTGTCCGCGCCCGCGGCCAATTTATGGAACAGGCCGTTCCGGGCGGCCAAGGCGCGATGGCGGCCGTGCTCGGAGCGGAGCGCGCGGCTCTGCAGGCGCTCTGCTCCGACATTACCGGGGCGGGAACGGTCGTGGAGCTGGCGAACGTCAACTGTCCGGGACAGATCGTCGTGTCGGGTTCGGCGGCCGGCGTCGCCGCTGTCGTCGAACGGGGCAAGGAGGCCGGAGCGAAACGGGTTATCCCGCTCGAAGTCAGCGGACCGTTCCACTCCTCCTTGATGCAGCCGGCGGCCGACAAGCTGGCCGAGGCGCTGGCGCAAGCGGAATTCCGCAACGCGGAGGTGCCGGTCGTCGCGAACGTGCACGCCAAGCCGGTCGTCTCCGGCGCGGAGCTTCGCGAGCTGCTTGTCAAGCAGGTCGTGTCGCCCGTACAATGGGAAGACACGATCGCGTACCTGATCGCGGAAGGCGTCGATACGTTCGTGGAGATCGGCTCCGGAACGGTGCTGGCGGGCCTGATCAAGAAGATCGACAAGTCCGTGGGCATCGTCTCGGTCAACTGCTTCGCGGCCGCAAGCGCCGCCGCGGAGTAGACGCCGATTCGGGCGACAAAGGCAAAGAGGTGAAGAAGCGATGGCGATGTGGGATTTGCAAGGCAAGAGCGCGCTCGTAACGGGAGCGTCGCGCGGGATCGGCCGGGCGATCGCGATCGCTCTGGCGGAAGCCGGAGCCGACGTGGCGGTCAACTATTCGGGCAGCGAAGCGGCCGCGGCCGAGACGGTCAAAGCCGTCGAGGCGCTCGGACGCAAGGCGGTCATGATCAAGGCGAACGTCGGCAAACCGGCCGAGTTCGACGAGATGGTGGCGGCGGCGCTCGAAGCTTTCGGCAAGCTGGACATTCTTGTGAATAATGCCGGCATCACTCGTGATAATCTAATTATGCGCATGAAGGAAGCCGAGTTCGACGAAGTGATCGAGACGAACCTCAAGGGCGTGTTCAACGGCATCAAAGCCGTCACCCGCTCGATGATGAAGCAGCGCAGCGGCCGCATCGTGAACATTTCGTCCGTGGTCGGCGTGCTCGGCAACGCCGGACAAGCCAACTACGTGGCGGCCAAAGCCGGCGTCATCGGGTTGACGAAGTCCGCGGCCAAGGAGCTGGCGTCCCGGGGCATTACCGTGAACGCGGTCGCCCCCGGGTTTATCGAATCGGACATGACCGACAAGCTGCCCGCGGAATACCGCGACAAGCTGCTTGGAGAAATCCCGATGGGCCGCATGGGGCGGCCGGAAGATATCGCTTCCATCGTCGTATATCTGGCCTCGGACGCGGCTTCCTACATGACGGGCCAGACGATTCACGTCGACGGCGGCATGTACATGTAACTCCGTCGGCCGACGCGGGACGCCTGCCCTTGAGGCAAGTAAAGCGGCGCTTCGGCCGGCCGGACTCATGCAAGGCCTCTATGGCTTTTTGTCCATGATTCACGTATAATACGTTAAGGGAGGTGAACCGGATGTCCGATGTACTGGATCGCGTAAAACGCATCGTTATCGAACGCCTGGGTGTAGAAGAGGCAGAGGTAACACCCGAAGCATCTTTCAAAGACGACTTGGGCGCTGACTCTCTGGATGTTGTAGAACTCGTTATGGAGCTCGAAGACGAATTCGATTTGGAGATTTCCGACGAGGATGCAGAGAAGATCACAACGGTGGGAGAAGTCGTTAAATACATACAATCTCATGCCTAATGATCGACGGGTCCCGTACTTGCGACGGGACCTCTGCATATTCTAACGTCCCCTCGCGCCGTGCGCGACGGATGATATAGCCTGAAGAGGTGAATGGGTTTTGACACAGCGTGTCGTTGTTACGGGAATGGGGGTCGTTACGTCCCTCGGCTCCGACTTGCCTACGTTCTGGAGCAATTTGCTCGACGGCAAATCCGGAGTCAGTCTGATCGAAGCTTTCGATACGACCGAATATACAACCAAGATTGCAGCAGAAATCAAGGGTTTCGACCCCGGCTTATATCATATCGACAAGAAAGAAGCCCGGAAAATGGACCGGTTCGTGCAGTTCGGCGTTGTCGCGAGCAAGCTCGCGGTCGAAGACGCGGGACTGGCCATCGGGGAAAATGCCGACCCGGAACGGGTAGGCGTAATCGTCGGCTCCGGCATCGGCGGTCTGGGCACTTGGGAAGACCAGCACACGATGCTGATGGAGAAAGGCCCGCGGCGGGTCAGCCCCTTCTTCATTCCGATGATGATCGCGAATATGGCCAGCGGCCAAATCTCGATGATCACGGGAGCGAAGGGGCCGAACACCGCAGCCGTATCCGCCTGCGCCACCGGGACGCACTCGATTGGCGACAGCTTCAAGATGATCCAGCGCGGCGACGCCGACGTCATGATCTGCGGCGGCGCGGAAGCGACGATTCGTCCGATCGGCATGGCGGGTTTCTGCGCCATGCGGGCGATGAGCACCCGCAACGACGAGCCCGAGAAAGCGAGCCGGCCGTTCGACGCCGACCGCGACGGCTTCGTCATGGGGGAAGGCTCCGGCGTGCTTATTCTGGAGTCGCTCGAACATGCGAAAGCAAGAGGCGCCCGCATCTATGCCGAAGTGATCGGCTACGGCATGAGCGGAGACGCATACCATATGACCGATCCCGATCCGGACGGAGCGGCTCGCTGCATGAAGAAGGCCATCCGGGACGCGGGAATCGAGCCGGAGTCCGTGCAATACATCAATGCGCACGGCACGTCGACGGGCGCGGGAGACAAGTCCGAGACGACGGCGATCAAGCGGACGTTCGGCGATCACGCTTACAAGCTGGCCGTCAGCTCGACGAAGTCGATGACCGGGCATCTGCTCGGCGCGGCGGGCGGCGTGGAAGCGGTTATTCTCGGCCTGACGCTGCAGAACGGCGTCATCCCTCCGACGATTAACCTGGAGCAGCCCGATCCGGAATGCGATCTGGATTACGTGCCGAACAAGCCGCGCGACGCGGACGTTCAAATCGCGTTATCCAATTCCTTCGGCTTCGGGGGACACAACGCGACAATTATTATGCGCAAATTCGCGGAATAAGCGGAAGCAAGTCAAGACATGCGAGTCGAAAAAGTGCGCGGAACGTCGACGCAGGCGGGAATAAGCCGTCTGCGTCGGTTGTGTATGGGGCGCAATCGAGGTGACGGTTCATGAAGGACGGATTTAAACGATTGCAGCAGCGCATTGAGGTTGACTTTCGCAATCCGGCGCTGCTCAAGCAGGCGTTTACGCATACTTCTTACGTGAACGAGCAGCGGGGCGCGCGCGTTCCGGACAACGAAAGGCTGGAATTTCTGGGAGACGCCGTGCTGCAGCTTACCGTGTCCGAATATTTATATCGGCTCTATCCGGATTCTCCGGAAGGGGAATTGACCCGTCTGCGGGCGAGCATCGTCTGCGAGCCGTCGCTTGTCCGTTTTGCCGAGACGCTCGAATTCGGGCAGGTCGTGCTGCTCGGCAAAGGGGAGGAGCAGACGGGGGGACGTACCCGGCCTTCGCTGCTGGCAGACGCTTTCGAAGCGTTTTTGGGCGCGTTGTATTTGGACCAGGGGCTGGAGGCCGTCCGGTCGTTCCTTGAGCGGCATATGTTCGCTAAGCTGCCGCGGAACGGCCAGGCTCCGCTAAAGGACTACAAAACGGAGCTTCAAGAGAAGGTCCAACAGCTGTCCATGGGCGCTCTCGACTACCGCATCGTCGAGGAGAGAGGCCCCGCCCACGACAAGGAATTTATCGTTGTCGTCGGGGTAGGCGACCGGCAGTTGGGCAGAGGGACCGGCCGTTCGAAGAAGGAAGCGGAGCAGCGGGCCGCCTCCCAGGCGCTGGCGTCGTTTGCGAAGCAGGATCGAAGATGACCTAACGACTCGAGAGGAGCAACTGTCCTTATGTTTTTGAGAAGAATCGAGCTGACTGGGTTTAAGTCGTTCGCGGACCGCACCGAACTCGAATTCGTTCGCGGCATTACCGCCGTTGTCGGTCCGAACGGCAGCGGCAAGAGCAACATCTCCGACGGCATCCGCTGGGTGCTCGGCGAGCAGAGCGCGAAGTCGCTGCGGGGCGGCAACATGCAGGATATTATTTTCGCGGGCAGCGACTCCCGCAAGGCGGTTAACTTCGGGGAAGTGTCGCTTACTCTCGACAACGCGGACAAGGCGCTGCCGCTGGATTTCAGCGAAGTGACGGTTACGCGCCGCGTTCACCGCAACGGAGAGAGCGAGTATCTGATCAACAAGCAGCCCTGCCGGCTGAAGGATATTACCGAGCTGTTCATGGATACGGGGATCGGCCGGGAAGCGTATTCGATTATCGGGCAAGGCCGGATCGAAGAAATTTTGAGTACGCGCTCGGAGGATCGCCGCGGCATTTTCGAGGAAGCCTCGGGCATTGTGAAATACAAAAGCCGGAAGAAGGAAGCCCAGAAGAAGCTGGAGGACACCGAGAGCAACCTGCTGCGGATTCACGACCTTGTCAGCGAGCTGAACGGCCAGATCGAACCGCTTAGAGATCAGGCGGCGAAGGCCGAAACGTACAAAACGCTGAAAGAAGAATTGAAAAATAAAGAAATCGCCCTGTACGTCCACCAGATCGAGGGCGTGCACGCGTCCTGGACGCAGACGAGCGAACGGCTGAACGCGCTGCGCGAGGAGCAGACGGGCCTCTCCACCTTCGTGAGCAAGCACGACGCCTTGCTTGAGGAGGAGCGGCAGACACTTGTCCAGCTGGAGGAGCTGCTGGAGAAGCTGCAGGACGAGCTGCTGCGCTGCAGTGAAGATACGGAGAAAACCGAAGGCCATGTCGAGCTGCTGAACGAGCGACGCATTCATCTGGAGCGCACCCGCGACGGGCTGCGGCAATCGCTCGCCGGGGCGGAGGAGCGCTTCGCCTTGTCGACGGAGGAAGTCCAGGCGCTGCACGCGAAGCGCGGCACGCTTGAAGCGGAACTCGCCGCTTCGCTCGCCAGGCTGGCGGAGGAAGAGGACCGGCTGGCGTTGGCCGACGGCAGCACCGAGGTCGAGGAGCGGCTGAAGGCGGAGCTGTTCGATACGCTGAACGCGATGGCGCAGGCGCGCAACGACATCCGCTACGGCGAAGGCCAGCGCGAGGTGCTGGAGCGGCGGATGGCGCGAATTGCGGAAGAGGAAGCGAAATGGCGCGAGCAGCTGGAGGCGCTGGGAACGAAGCGGACGCAGCTGGAGGCGAAGCTCGAAGAGGTGACGCGGGCGCTGCACGAGGTGCGCGACCGCTATGTGGCCGAGGGGGCCCGCTCTTCGGAGCTGCAGCGCAAGCTGGAGGAAGCGCAGGCGTCGGTGCGGCGGCACGAGCAGCGCAGGGAAGCGCTCGTCTCGCGGCGCGATACGATCAAGGAGCTGCAAAACGACTACGATGGCTTCCAGCACGGCGTGCGCGAGGTGCTGAAGGCGTCGAAGCGCGGCTCGCTGCACGGCGTGCACGGCGCCGTCGCCGAGCTGGTCAGCGTGCCGGGCCATCTGGAGACGGCGATCGAAACCGCGCTTGGCGCGGCGCTTCAGCATATCGTTATGGAGGACGAGAAGTGTTCGCGGGCGGCGATCGCCCATTTGAAGCAGCGCCAATCCGGCCGGGCGACATTCCTGCCGCTCGACGTCATCCGTCCGCGGTCCATCTCGGATGGCGACCGGCGGACGCTGGAGCAGGCCGAGGGTTTGATCGGCGTCGCCGCCGAGCTGGTCGGCTTCGAGCCGAAGTACGCGTCGATTGTGGGCAGCCTGCTCGGCAACGTGCTGATCTCGGAGACGCTGGAGCAGGCGAACCGTATCGCGTCAAGGCTGCAGTATCGCTACCGCGTCGTTACGCGCGACGGAGACGTCGTCAACGCCGGCGGTTCGATGACAGGGGGGAGCTTGCAGAAGAAATCGGCCAATCTGCTAGGGCGTCAGCGCCAGCTCGAGGAGCTGGAGCGCGAGATTGCCGAGGCGGAGAAGACGCGCGAGAACGCGCGGGCGTCGGTCGACGACCTGAAGAAAGAACTGGCGCAGGTCGCGCAAAATATCGAGCAGCTCCGGGGTCAGGGCGAGCGGGAGCGGCTGAGAGAGCAGCAGGTTTCCGCCGAGAGCGCGCAGCTCGAGCAGGAGGAGCGGCAGCTGGAGGAGCAGCGTTCGGCTACGGAAGGCGAGAAGGCGGCTTTCGCCGTCGAAGCCGGGGTGCTGGCCGAGAGCAAGGAGCAGGCCGAGAAGCGGCTGGCCGATCTGACCGCGGAGGAAGGGCGCATTCAGGAGCGGATTCGCGAGGCGGAGGAGCTTCGCCGCAAGAGCGCGTCCGCGAAGGAAGAGCTGCAGGCGGCGCTGACCGAGCTCAAGGTCGCGATCGCGCGGATGGAGCAGGACCGCGCGTCGCTGGACGAGCAGCTGGGCCGCCACAGATCCGACCTCGGCCGTCTGACCGGCGAGCTCAAGCAGCTTAAGGAATCGCTCGAACAGAACGAAGCGGAGGCCGAGCGGACGCTGCAGGAATCGGTCGAGCAGCGGGAGAAGCTTAACGAGCTGCGCATTCGCAAGAAGCAGCTGACCGAGAGCCTCGAGTTCAAGCGGGCCGATCGCGCCGAGAAGCAGCGGGAGCTGGAACGCAAGGAAGGCGAGACGAAGGATCAGCGGGCGAAGCTGCGCAGCGTCGACGAGAACCTGCGCCAGGCGGAGATCGCCGTCAACCGGATGGACGTGGAATTGGACAACCTGCTGCGCAAGCTGACCGAGGAGTACGAGATCGGCTTCGAGCTGGCAAAGGAGCGCTATCCGGTTCCGGAAGACGTCGCGAGTACGCAGAACGAGGTGCGCGACATGAAGCGCAAAATTTCGTCGCTCGGAGACGTGAACCTCGGCGCGATCGAGGAGTTCAAGCGCGTATCGGAGCGCTTCGACTTCCTGTCGGCTCAGGAGAACGACCTGATCGAGGCGAAGACGAAGCTGCACGGCATTATCCGCGAGATGGACGAGGAGATGTCCAAGCGTTTCCGCTCGACGTTCGAGGAGATTCGCAAGCATTTTGTCGTCGTGTTCGCGAGGATGTTCGGCGGCGGCCGGGCGGATCTGCTCATGGCCGAGCCGGACAAGCCGCTGGATACCGGCATCGACATCGTGGCGCAGCCTCCGGGCAAGAAGCTGACGAACCTGCAGCTTCTGTCAGGGGGCGAGCGGGCGCTGACCGCGATCGCGCTGCTGTTCGCGATCCTGCACGTCAAGCCGGTGCCGTTCTGCGTGCTGGATGAAGTCGAGGCGGCGCTGGACGAGGCGAACGTGGCCCGTTACGCGCAGTACATGCGCGAGTTTTCGGACTCGACGCAGTTTATCGTCGTGACGCACCGCAAAGGCACGATGGAGGAAGCCGACGTGCTGTACGGGGTGACGATGGAGGAGGGCGGCGTGTCGAAGCTCGTATCGGTCCGTCTGGAAGAGACGGACGATATGATCGCGACGGCTTAACTGCCTCTAGCATAGGATGAATTTTGGGCGGCGGCAGGCTTAACGGTCCGGTGGACCGTTAAAGGTGGCTAGAGAGTCCGATGGCGGGAAATAGCGGTCTGGTGGACCGTTAAAGGTGGCTGGGGGGCCCGCTGGCTGGAAATAACGGTCCGGTGGACCGTTAAAGGTGGTCGGAGGGCTCGATGGCGGAAAATAACGGTCCGGTAGATCGTTAAAAGTGTCAGGAGGGCCCGATGGCAGGAAATAGCAGTCCGGTGGACCGTTAAAGGTGGTCGGAGGGCCCGATAGCGGGAAATAGCGGTCCGGTGGACCGTTAAAAGTGGTCGGAGGGTCCGATGACGGGAAATAACGGTCCGGTGGACCGTTAAAAGTGTCAGGAGAGTCCGATGGCGTGAAATAGCGGTCCGGTAGACCGTTAAAAGTGGTCGGAGGGTCCGATGGCGTGAAATAGCGGTCTGGTGGACCGTTAAAGGTGGCTGGAGGGCTCGATGGCGTGAAATAGCGGTCTGGTAGACCGTTAGCGGTGGTGTCGGGGATAGGCAGCAATAGCGGAAGCCCGAGAAGATGAATGGCGTGTTGCCGGACGGTCCGAGGGGTCGCCCGCGGCCGGGACGCTGAGCAAACGCGACAGGGTTGGAGGAACGAGAATGAGTTTTTTTAAGAGGTTAAAGGAGAGCATCGCTTCCAAGACGGAGGCGGTGACAAGCAAATTCCGCGACGGTCTGGCCAAGACGCGGGACGCGCTCGTGGGCAGGGTCGGCGAGCTGTTCAGCCGTCGGAAAAAGATCGACGAGGAATTTTTCGAGGAGCTCGAAGAAATTCTGATCGGCGCCGACGTCGGCGTGAATACGGTTATGACGCTGATCGACGAGCTGCGCGACGAGGTGAAGAAGCGGAAGATCGAGGAGCCGTCCGAGCTGCAGCCGATTTTGTCCGAGAAGCTTGTGGAGATGCTGAAGGGCTCGGGCGACGACGTCGGGATGAAGGAAAATCCGAACGGAATTACGGTCATTCTGTTCGTCGGCGTTAACGGCGTCGGCAAAACGACGACGATCGGCAAGCTCGCCTGGCGCTACAAGCAGCAGGGCAAAAACGTGCTGCTGGCTGCCGGCGATACGTTCCGCGCCGGCGCGATCGAGCAGCTCGAAGTGTGGGGCCAACGCGTTGGAGTAGACGTCGTTAAGCAGGATTCGGGCGCGGACCCGGCGGCGGTCATGTTCGACGCGGTGCAGGAAGCGAAGCGGCGCAACGTCGACGTACTGATTTGCGACACGGCCGGACGTCTGCAGAACAAGCACAATCTGATGGAGGAGCTGGCGAAGATTCACCGCGTCATTCAGCGGGAAATTCCGAGCGCTCCTCACGAGACGCTGCTGGTGCTGGACGGCACGACGGGGCAGAACGCGCTGCAGCAGGCGAAGCTGTTCGGCGAGAAGAGCGGCGTGACCGGCCTCGTGCTGACGAAGCTGGACGGCACCGCGAAGGGCGGCATCGTCATCGCGATCCGCAACGAGCTGAAGCTGCCGGTCAAGTTCGTCGGCCTGGGCGAGCAGATGGACGACCTGCAGGAATTCGACGCCGACCAGTTTGTCCACGCCCTGTTCGCGGGCATGGCGGGAACTGAGGAGACGGAAGGCGAAAACGAATCGCAGTAGTCGGAAGTTCGGCTGGGAAGCGTGTACCTTCTTACGGAGATACACGCTTTTTATTTATAGGGGGATAATGAGAATGAAGATTGAAGTAGGCGAATCTCTGCTTTTATCCTGGCTCAGGCACATTAAGGAATGTCAAATTGTGCAAACCAATTGGAAAGCTTCAAGCAAATGGGAGCTAAAAAATACAGACAATCTTGGACAATTAATGCAAGTCTCGAGCAATCTGTTTTCTCAAAAGTACGGATACGACCTCTATAAAGGAACAAAGTCTCTCAGTCAGTTAATTGGGCAAGCTGAAGTAGATGTGTTAGGTATACATTATGAAAATAATCAGAGTTACATTTATGCTATTGACGTTGCTTTTCACGAAGCAGGACTGAATTATGGGGCATCACAGGACGAAACGATAGCGAGAGTAGTGAAGAAATGTTTAAGAACCGCTATGTGCATCTCTGGTTACTTTGAAATCAATTATGGAACAATCATTTTTGCGTCGCCTAAGATTAACCCTTCGGTTGCCCAGGCTCTGCAAAGCTGTGTTGGGGATATTAACTTTGTATTGGCGCAATCGGGACTCAACTTTAATGTACGAATTATCGCTAATGAAGAGTTCAGTGAGAGAATACTTGAACCCGTATTAAATATTCTTGGGGATATTGCGGATACGTCGGAACTGTTTATGCGAAGTTTGCAGATGTACAACTTGTTTGCAACAAATCAATCTAAACAAACGTTTCCGCGACGGAGTTCAGTCTCAAGAAAGATTTCTCCCGAGCATGAGAGTATAGCAGTTGAGAACTTAGAAGGACTCGACGAAATGAAGATTGGCGTTATCGTAAGAACCGTTTTGAGAAAAATACTTCAAGAGAGCAAGCTGTCGGAAGAAGAAATAGCGAACATGCAAACAAAGCCATATTCTAAGGAAACCTTTGACATTCAATACCCGCTTTTGCTAAAAAAATCCTCAACGCAGACGGACAGGCCTGATCGGTATTATGCCGAACCCCTCAAGATCAATTCTGAAGAATATTTCCTATGTTCGGAGTGGTATGAAATTCCTGCAAACAATGATCGACCGTATTTATTGAAGTGGTTGTCGATGCATGTGAATCAAGGATAATAATCATGAATAGCAGCTTGCGCATTCTGTTAAGGTATTCACCTTGACATCCTATTTTCTTTTCGGTATGATAGGCAATGTGATTGGTGTAAAGTGTTTTTCCTTGACGCCGCAAGCGCGGAGATGCGGGGACGAGACGAACGTCGGAATTCGCATCGCGTCGCAGGGGAATAAGGGGGAGCAGCCATTGTGAACGGGGAGAATGCGCTCGAGAAGACGAACCGAATCAATGCGTTGTTTGATTTTTACGGACCTTTGTTAACCGACAAGCAGCAGACGTTCCTGAAATGTTATTTTCACGATGACTATACACTGGGCGAGATCGCCGCGGATTTCCGGATCAGCCGCCAAGCGGTGTACGAGCACTTGAAGCGGGCGGAGCAGGTGCTGGAGGAGTACGAAGCGAAGCTCGGACTCGCGGCGAGGCACAGCCGGCTGAATGCGGGAATCGAGCTGCTGGAGGAGCAGATCGCCGGTTTGCCGGCGGAATGGCGCCAACCGCTCGCCCGTACAGCCGCTTTGCTGAGAAGCGCGGAATGACGGCTTCGCCGTGCGGCGGCCCCCGGGCAGAAGATGAACAATAACCGTTCCGAAGGAGGGATGGGAAGATGGCATTCGAAGGATTGACAACCCGGCTGCAGAACGTATTCGGGAAGCTGAAAGGCCGCGGCAAAGTTTCGGAGGACGACGTCAACGAAGCGATGCGCGAGGTGCGTCTGGCTCTGCTCGAGGCGGACGTAAACTTCAAGGTCGTCAAAGACTTCATCGCCAAGGTGAAGGAGCGCGCGACCGGCCAGGAAGTGGAGAAGAGCTTCACGCCCGCGATGGTGATCATCGATATCGTCAACAAGGAATTGACCGAGCTGATGGGCGGCACCCAGGAGAAGCTGGCGAAGGCGAGCAAGCCTCCGACGGTCATTCTGATGGCCGGTTTGCAGGGCGCGGGCAAAACGACGCTGACCGGCAAGCTGGCCAAGCTGCTGCAGTCCCAGAACCATAAGCCGCTGCTCGTCGCGGGCGACATCTATCGTCCGGCGGCGATCAAGCAGCTCGAGGTGCTCGGCGGCCAGATCGGCGCTCCGGTGTTCGCGCTTGGGGACAAGGTAAGCCCCGTCGAGATCGCCAGGCAAGGCGTGCAGCAGGCGAAGGAGCAGGGCAACGATTACGTCCTGATCGATACGGCGGGCCGTCTCCAGATCGACGAGCAGCTGATGCAGGAGATCAAGGATATCCACGCCGCGGTCAAGCCGGACGAGGTTCTGCTCGTCGTCGACGCGATGACCGGACAGGAAGCGGTCAACGTGGCCAAGAGCTTCCACGAGCAGCTCGCGCTGACCGGCGTCGTGCTGACGAAGCTCGACGGCGACACGCGCGGCGGCGCCGCGCTGTCGGTCAAAGCCGTCACCGGCTGCCCGATCAAGTTCGCCTCCACGGGCGAGAAAATCGACCAGCTCGAAGCGTTCCACCCGGACCGGATGGCTTCGCGGATTCTCGGCATGGGCGATATGCTGTCGCTGATCGAGAAGGCGCAGGAGAATATGGATCAGGAGAAGGCGGCCGAGATGGAGCGCAAGATGCGCACCGCCGAGTTCACCTTCGACGATTTCCTCGAGCAGATGGAGCAGGTTCGCAAGCTGGGGCCGCTCGATCAATTGCTCGACATGCTCCCGGGCATGAACAAGGTCAAGAACAATCCGAACTTCAAGATCGACGAGAAGCAGATCGCCCGCACGGAAGCGATCGCCAAGTCGATGACGAAGGCGGAGAAGCGCAAGCCGGACATCATCAACTACAGCCGCCGCAAGCGGATCGCCGCGGGCAGCGGCACGACGCTGGCCGACGTTAACCGGCTGCTCCGGCAGTTCGAGGACATGAAGAAGATGATGAAGCAGTTTTCCGGCATGATGGGTCCGAAAGGTCCGAAGGGCGGCATGAAGGCGCTCAAGGGCATGTTCGGCGGCAAAGGCAAAAATATGAAATTCCCGTTCTAATCGAACAGGATTCTCTATTCCCACTCTTGTCAAGGAGGTGAAAGTCACATGGCAGTTCGCATTCGTTTGAAACGGATCGGCGCTCACAAAGCCCCGTTCTATCGCGTAGTCGTATCGGATTCCCGTTCCCCGCGCGATGGTCGTTTTATTGAAGAAATCGGCGTGTACAACCCGGTCGCTCAACCGGCTCAAGTACAGATCGACGAGGAAAAAGCGTTGAAATGGCTGCAAAACGGCGCGCAAGCTTCCGATACCGTTCGCAACCTGCTCAGCAAAGCCGGCGTTTTGAAGAAGTTCCACGAATCCAAGCTCCAGAAGTAATCCTGTCACTAAGGAGCTGCGGTGAAATTAACGATACTTGATTTCGATGCAGTCTCCAAGGAGCTGCGGCGAAATGAGCGATACTTGATTTCAATGCAGTCTCTAACCGGAGGGTTGAGCCATGGAACAATTGATTCGGGTTATCGCCCGAGCGCTTGTGGATCATCCGGAAGACGTGCAGATTCAGGTCAGGGAAGACGCGAGAGGCCTGGTGTACGAGCTTTCCGTGCATCCCGACGATGTCGGCAAAGTAATCGGCAAGCAGGGGCGCATCGCCAAGGCGCTGCGCACAGTAGTCTCTTCCGCCTCCGTCAAGGAGCGGAAGCGCGTCATCGTGGATATTGTCTCGGAATAATAGGCTAGGAGGCCGCATCGTGCGTCAGCATGGTGCGGCTTTTTGCATGAAAACGGCGGGGAATGACGGCGTTTGTTCGGGTCTCGCCGACGTGCGGGGGGCTGACAGCCCTTCGGCTTTGTCGCGTTTGCGCATGCGGGCGCCGATGCTATATGATAGGAAATAAGAGTTTTGGCGCAGAATGGAAGGAGCTAGTTGCATGTCGGAAGGCCGGTTGCTTAACGTCGGAAAAATTGTAAACACGCACGGGATCAGAGGAGAACTCAAGGTATGGCCGCAGACGGATTTTCCGGAGGTGCGGTTCAAGGCGGGAAGCAAGCTGCTGATGATTCCGCCGGAATCCGGAGACCCGGTTACGGTCGAGATCGTCTCGGCGCGCGAGCAGAAGAAGATGTACGTCGTGAAAATCAAAGGCTTCGACGACATCAACGAGGCGGAGAAGTACAAGGGCTGGGAGCTTAAAGTGTCCGAGGATAACCGCGTGCCGCTGCAGGAAGGGGAATATTACGTCCGTGATATCGTCGGCTGCGAGGTATACACGGAAGAGGGCGAACTGCTCGGCGCGATCTCCGATGTGCTGTCCCCCGGAGCGAACGACATCTGGGTCGTGAAAATGCCCAAAGGCAAGGAGCTGCTGCTGCCGGTCATCGACGACGTCGTGCTTGACGTCGATATCGGCGCGCGCAAAATCAAGGTGCGCCTGATGGAAGGGCTGCTCTAGCATGCGGATTGACGTATTGACGCTGTTCCCCGAAATGTTCGCGGGCGTATTCGGCTCGAGCATTCTGGGCAAGGCGCAGGACAAAGGGATCGTCTCGTTGAACACGCTTAATTTCCGCGATTTTGCCAACAATAAGCATAACACGGTCGACGATACGCCGTACGGCGGAGGCGGCGGGATGGTGCTGAAGGCCGAGCCGATCTTCGGCGCCGTCGAGCATTTGCTCGAGGGTCGCGCGGGGAGCGAAGCGGGAGAACGATCGCCGAGAATTATTTTAATGTGTCCGCAGGGCCGGCCTTTCTCTCAAGAGATCGCGCGGGAGCTGGCCGCGGAAGAGCACTTGATCTTCATCTGCGGCCATTACGAAGGCTACGACGAGCGCATTCGCGAATATCTGGTGACGGACGAGCTGTCGGTCGGGGATTACGTGCTGACCGGCGGGGAGCTGCCCGCGATGGTCGTCACGGACGCTGTCGTGCGGCTGCTGCCCGGCACGCTCGGCAACGAGCAGTCGGCGGTCGCCGATTCGTTCAGCGACGGCTTGCTCGAGTACCCGCACTACACCCGGCCGGCGGAATTCAGAGGCTGGAAGGTGCCGGACGCCCTGCTCTCCGGCCACCACGCCGAGATCGAGAAGTGGCGCCGCCGGCAATCGCTTGAGCGGACGCTCGCGCGCCGCCCCGAGCTGCTGGAACGAGCGGAGCTGACCGGGGAAGAACGGGCGTGGCTGGACGGCTTGCGGACGGAACGGGAAAATTCGGCAAAAGAATCGCGGTAGCAGTTGTATTTTGGGCGGAAATATGATAGAATTTCAAATGTTGTTTTGTCATTGCTCGTCATTGAGCGGACAACATGAAGCGAAGTAGGACGGTCCTCTGCACGCCAAGATCCGTATGCCAGACATTCGGGGAGCGGGGTACGAACGTCTGTTAGGGAAGGAGTGAACACCCAATGAGCAATCTGATTCAAGCGATCACGCAAGAGCAACTGCGCAAGGACGTTCCAAGCTTTCGTCCGGGCGATACGTTGAAAGTTTATGTGAAAGTCGTCGAGGGTTCCCGCGAGCGCGTTCAGCTGTTCGAAGGCGTTGTTATCAAACGCCGCGGCGGCGGAATCAGCGAAACCTTCACGGTTCGCAAAATCTCGTATGGCGTAGGCGTAGAACGTGCCTTCCCGGTGCATTCCCCGCGTCTTGAGAAAATCGAAGTGGCTCGCCGCGGTAAAGTTCGCCGCGCGAAACTGTACTACCTGCGCAGCCTGCGCGGTAAGGCAGCACGTATTAAAGAAATTCGATAATGGACGACAGAGGAGGGCTTGGCGACGTTCAAGTCCTCCTTTTTGCATGTATACCAGAAAACTAGAGGCGATTGCGAATGGACCACAACTACAATTCCAAACCAAACGAATCGGCCGGGCAGGAAACAGACTTGGCCGCGGATGATCGCGAGGCTCGCGACGACGGGGCGGGCGCGGTTTCCGACGCAAGCAGAAGGGCAAGGCCTCCCAAGCGTTCGCAGAACGAGCTGGTGGAATGGATCAAGGCGCTTGCGATCGCCGGCGTTCTCGTGCTCGTCATCCGCTGGTTTCTGGTCAGTCCCTTTATCGTAGACGGGCCGTCCATGGAACCGAATTTCTGGAACCGGGAGCGGATTATCGTCAACAAAATCATCTACGACATTCGCAAGCCGAAGCGCGGGGAAGTGATCGTGTTCCATGTGCCGCAGGAAGGCCGCGATTTCATCAAGCGCGTGATCGCGCTGCCGGGCGAGACCGTGAAGGTCGACGGCGACCAGGTCTACATAAACGGGGAACCGTTAGCCGAAACTTATTTGCAGGGGGCCTACGACAAAGCCCACTCGGATGGCGTGCTGTACAACCGTTACGACGGGGATCGTTCCAACTTTCCGAACAGCTCTTTCCCGGACGGCGTCGTGCCGGAAGGAACGGTGTTCGTCATGGGAGACAATCGGCCCAACAGCGAGGACAGCCGAATGATCGGCTACGTCTCGGTGGACGAGATCGTGGGCCGCGCGGATTTGATTTTCTGGCCGATCAAGGATTTCAAGCTGGTAAAGCATTGATTTAACACGGGGCTGTTCCGTATATAAGTCGTCGGGGACGTTCAAGCGTCTTTCGCCGGACTTAGAGGGGACAGTCCCCGATTTTTATAGTCGCGTTCAAAAGACAGTAAGGAAGGGGACGAGATATGACGATCCAATGGTTCCCGGGCCATATGACAAGAGCGAGGCGGCAGATCGAGGAAAAGCTGAAGCTGATCGATGTCGTGTTCGAGCTTCTCGACGCCCGTATTCCAAGCTCGAGCCGCAATCCGATGGTGGACGAGATTACCGGCTCGAAGCCGCGGCTCGTGCTGCTCAACAAGGCGGATTTGGCGGACCCGGACCGGACGGCGGAATGGAGCCGGTATTTTCGCGACAAGGGACTGGCCGTCCATTCGATCGACGCCAACGCAGGCACGGGGGTCAAGGAGCTGGCCGGCAAAGCCAAGGAGCTGCTCAAGGAGAAGATCGACCGCCAAATCGCCAAGGGGATGAAGCCTCGGCCGATTCGCGCGTTAATCGTCGGCATTCCGAACGTCGGCAAGTCGACGCTGATCAACCGGTTGGCCGGACGCAACGTCGCGGTAACCGGGGACCGGCCCGGAGTGACGAAAGGACAGCAGTGGATTCGTTCCGGGGGAGAGCTGGAGCTGCTCGATACGCCGGGCATTCTGTGGCCCAAGTTCGACGATCCCGTCGTCGGCTTCCGTCTTGCGGCTACGGGGGCGATCAAGGAAGACGTTCTGCATATCGACGAGGTCGCTTGTTTTATGCTGAAGGTGCTCGTCGAGGAATACGGCGCGGCGTTGACCGAGCGTTACGGCCTGGAAGAGCTGCCCGCAGAGCTGCCGGACATGCAGGCCGCCGTCGAGATGCTGGAAAGCATCGGCCGCCGCAGAGGCTGCATCGTTGGCGGAGGCCATGTCGATTACGAGAAGGCGGCGGGCGTGCTGCTGCGGGATTTGCGTTCGGGCAAACTTGGACGGATCACCTTCGAGGGACCGGCCGCAGAGAAATACAAATGAGGGGCTGTCCCATAAGCAGATCTGCTTATGGGATAGCCCCTTTGTATTAGTGGAAACCGTTTCAGCTCTCCAGGCTAAATTGCCAAGAAACGCCGTATTTGTCCGTTAGACTGCCGTAAACCTTGCTCCAAGGCACTTCCTGCAGCTCCATTACGATCGATCCGCCTTCCTTCAGCTTATGAAAGGCGTCGCGGAGCGCGTTCTCGTCATTCAGCACGAGCGCGAGAGAAAAGTTGTTGGTGCCTTGCTGGAAGGGCATACCCGGGAACGTGTCGGAGAACATCAGGGTGCCCCCGCCGATGTTCAGGAACGCGTGCATGACCCGGCTTCCCGCTCCCGGAGGCAATTCCTCTTCGGAATGCATCGAATCGAAGGTCATGATATGCGGCTCTTCGAGCCCGAACACCTGCGCGTAAAACTGGACGACTTCCCGGGTGTTCCCGTCGAAATTCAAATAAGCGTTTAACGGCAAACGGCTCACTCCTTTTGAATGGGTTTCGAATGGAGCATACCATAACTCCGTATCGGATGCAAACATACGTTCTTGCTGCGGCAGGCTGCCCTTCGGCAGACAATCAGGCGCGCGTTTCCCCGATGGCGGCATCCGCCAGCATCTGCAATACGACGTTGTCCATCGGCGGGTTGTGCAGGCCGGCGCGGACGTCCCGGTAGTAGCGTTCCAGGGGCGAACGCCGGGAGAGACTCGTGCCTCCGACGATGCGCATCGACAAATCGACAACCCGAATGGCGTTGTTCACGGCGACGTATTTGGCCATGCCGAACTCCGGCCTTAACGAGGGACGTCGGCTCTCCTCGCGGTCCCAGCGGTCCGCCGCTTCGTATAGCAGCGAACGGGCGGTTCGCAGCTCGAGCTCCATCTCTCCGATCGTCTGCCGCACGGAAGGAAGGGAGGCAATCGGCTCGCTTAACGTGTTGGGCCGGTACGAGCGGGCGAACTCCAGCGCGTAATCTCTGGCCGCTCGGGCAATGCCGATATAGCAGGCGGGAATGTGCAGCAGCCAACCGCCCCCGTCGTCCTCGCCTTTGCCGCGAATTCTTTGGTCCGCTCCCGCGAACGCGCCGTCAAGCACGACGTCGTGACTGCCGGTCGAGCGCATCCCCAGCGTATCCCAGGTTTCGACGACGCTGACCCGCTCCGTCCGTTCGACGAGAAATTCGGCGGCGCAGTCCTCCTCCGGCACGTACGCCGTTACGATGAACCGATCGAGAATCGGGGCCAGCGTACTGAACGTTTTACGGCCTGTAATCCGCCATCCCCCGTCTGCCCGAACGGCCGTCGTCTCGGGGCGGCCTCCCCGGCTCGGGCTGCCCGAAGCCGCCTCGCTCGCGAACGTGTTGATCATCGTCCCGTCCCGGACGACGGAACGGCACAGATCGGCGAAGAGCGGTTCCGGCCATTTGCGGCTTGTGCGGAAGTGAAGCACCTGACCGACGTGCCAGCCGACGGCCAGCGCGGTCGAGCCGTCTCCGTACGCCAGCCGCTCCTGCAGCTGGAGGAGGCTGTACAGCGACACCTCGTCTCCTCCGTATTCGCGCGGAACCGTCAGTTTCAGATAACCCGCCTCGCGCAGGTCGGCGAAATTTTCGAACGGAAACGTCCCTTCCCTGTCGTGCTGTTCGGCTCTCGCGGCGAACCGGGCCGCCAGCTCTTCCACCCGCGCCGCGCGCGCGCGTTCCTCTTCGTTGCGGATATAGGGATCTTGCCAAGAGGTCATCGTTTTCCCACTCCTTTATGATGTGCGACCGGCCTTCCGGCAAGTTCGCCTGATCCATAATCGGCAGCTTTGGCCTTCGCATCCGTTTGGAATGCGTTTTATCTTATTATACCTCTCCGAGAACCCTACGTTAATCTCTTGACGGAAGGCACGCGAACATTCTGCGGAATCGTAACGGGAACTGCGCGGTGACGGGCTGCCGGGAAGCTTTCATATGCTATTGAAATAGCGCGAGCAAAGGGGGAGGCCATGTGGGATACGCCAGCAAGTCGATCGCAAGCAAATGGAGGAAAACCGGATGGATGCTCGGGGATTCGAATCTGAAACCCTACGTTCCGGAGACGAGATTGTTCGGAAGAGAGAATCTGGAAACGATGCTGAAGCGGCATTCGGTCCTTTATTTCAAGCCCTCGAAAGGCACGGGGGGAAAAGGAATCGCCCGTATCGAACGGTTGTCCTCGGGCGGATACCGGATTAGCGGGAGCGGCGGAAGACGGAGCGGATTGTCGGCGGGCGAGCTGCATGCGAGGATGAAGTCGCTGGCGCGCGGTCAACGTTATTTGCTGCAGAGAGGCATCGACCTCGCGCTGACGAAAGGCCGGCCGTTCGATCTTCGCGTCATGGCGCAGAAGGACGGGAGCGGCTGGACCGCCACCGCCGTGTTCGCCAAAATCGGAAAACGGGGAAAGGTCGTCACCAACTATCATAGCGGGGGAAGATTGTCCGGCTTCAAAGAAACGATGAAGGGGGCCGGCTACTCCGATTCGGCCATCCGCGAAGCCCATCGGAAGCTGGAGCTGCTCGGCGAATCGGCGGGTCATTGCTTCGACCGGCACCTGGACGGATTCCGCGAGATCGGTCTGGACGTGGCGGTAGACAGGGAAGGGCGTTTGTGGATTCTCGAAGCGAACACCCGGCCGCAGTATTATCCTTTGAAAAGCGTGGACAAGTCGGGATACCGGCGCATTACCGAATTCGCGAAAAAATACGGCCGCGTCAAAAACGGGAATTAAGCGCGGGCTTGGGAGCCAGGCGCGGCGTAAATAGCTGCCAGGCTTACATGGCCGGCGGAGATTCGTATCGACAGGCGCTGTGCCGAAGCGGAAAATAGAGGTACAATGGAAGCGGGAAAGGAGACGGTGGCTATGAAGCGCAAGGAGAAACAAGACGAGCCGATCGTGCTGCTCATAGACGGACACTGCAACATGTGCCACGGTCTCGCCAAGTTTGTGATCCGCCGGGACAAGCGCGCGATTTTTCGCTTTGCTTCGCTGCAATCCGAACGGGGCAAAAAGCTGCTGCAGGAAGGCGGCATGCCGGAGGACGCGCTGGAGACGTTCGTTATGGTCGACAACGGGAAGTATTATACGAAATCCGCCGCGGCTCTGCGAATCGGCAGGAAGCTGGGACTGCCCTGGGCGATCGCTTATCCGGCCATCGTCTTGCCGCGTTTCGTTCGCGATCGGGCGTATGATTTCGTGGCGCGCCGACGTTACCGGTGGTTCGGCCGCAGCGAAAGCTGCCTGCTGCCGACTCCGGAAATGCGTTCGCGGTTTCTGGAGTAGCACGAGATTTGCGTCCGGAGGACGACGAAGGCGTTTTTGCCTGGGGGCGAACATATGTGCTATATTGTAAATATAGCCGAAATGTGGGGAATCGCAAGGGAAATCGAACGAACGCAGGAGGCGATCCGCGGGCGGACAAGCCCAAAAAGAGCTTGGCATGCGGGCGGAGATCGCGGACAATAGAGGGATGCAGGCTGGGAGGAAGATATGCAATGGAAGCTATCCATAGATTGGCTTATGAGAGCGAGCTGTGGTCGCAAGGACTGACGGCGGTGGCCGGCGTGGACGAAGTCGGGCGCGGCTGTTTGTTCGGAGACGTGGTGGCGGCCGCGGTCGTGCTGCCGGTCGGACTCGTGCTCGAGGAGGTCAACGATTCGAAGCAGCTCAGCGAGAAAAAGAGGGACAGGCTCTACGAGCAGATCGTAGCGGAAGCCGCGGCCTGGTCGGTAGCGAGAGTCGAATCGTCCGTGATCGATAAAATCAACATCCGGCAGGCGTCGAGGCTGGCGATGAAGCAGGCGGTGCTGGGGCTCGGCATTGCGCCCGAGCATCTGCTCATCGACGCGGAGAGCGTAGATCTGGACGTTGCCCAGACGGCGATTATTAAGGGGGACAGCCTGAGCCAGTCGATCGCGGCCGCGTCGATCGTCGCCAAAGTGACGCGGGACCGGCTGTGCGCGGAAGTGTGGGACGCGCTGTACCCCGGCTACGGAATTGCGATACATAAAGGCTACGCAACGAAGACGCACCGTCAGGCGCTGCTTGAGCTCGGACCGACGCCGATGCATCGGCGCAGCTTCCTGAAAGGGCTAGAGGCCGAGCAGCAGGCGCTTTTCTGAGGCTGCGGCGTCATTCACGAAAGGCCGTTCCGGCGCCGATACATAAAGTACGGGTTGCAAACAGTTCGGTTTACGGCGTCATAGAGGGTAAAAACAAAGTCACGGAATAAAAACGTAAGCGCAGCGGAAGCAACGCGAGTATCGGAAGTTCCGGCAGCATGGAAGACTCGACGTCGCGTGAGCGGGGAGGAAAAGGGCATGAGCATGAATATCGGTCCGATGCTGCGGGCGATGCTGGGCGACGCGGCGCCGGCCGACAGCCGCTCGCTGGAGCTGAGAATCGGTCAAATCGTCAGAGGCGTCCTGATGGAAATGCTGGACAACCAGGAGGCGCTCGTCAATATTAACGGCGTCCAGGTGAGAGCCAAGCTGGACGCGGAGATGCCGCTCGGCAGAGGCACGCTGCTGCAGGTTCAGCCGGGAGGGGCGGGAGGACTCGTCGCGCTGAAGCCGCTGGCCGACGCGACGGACGCGCTGCCGGAGGAAGGGATGAAGGACGTTCTCAAGACGTTCGGCCTGACGGACCAGAAATGGGCGATGGAGCTGGTGCGCGGATTGAAGCGGGACGGTTATCCGATCGGGAAGGATACGGCGGCGTTCTTCAACGCGGCGGCGGCTTTAAAACCGCCCGGGGTCGACGCGGAGTCGTGGACGAGCGCGGCGGACGTGGCGTTCCGCCGCGGGCTGAAGCCGACGGAGACGACGCTGGCCTCGCTCAGGCAAGCGCTGTTCGGGCCGCCGGTTCACGAGGAGCTGGCCGGCTTCCGCGCGGCGCTGGACGGCTGGCTCGGAAGCGGGGGAGCCAAGACGGCGTCGCCGGAAGCGGCGGCGCTGGGACAGCGGCTGGCCGCGCTGCTGGCGCAAGGCGCCTCCATCCTGGCGGAGGGGGAGGCGCTGCTGGCGGGCGAGCCGCGCGCGGGCAAGGGCGAAGCGCAGGCTGCGGCGAAGCCGGAGGCGAACGCCGCGCAGCGCGATGCCGCGGCAGCCGCCGCCTCCGCGCGCGCGGGCGGCGAGCCGGCCCGGCCCGCCGCCGAAGCCGCAGCGCCCCGGAGCGACGGCGCCGCCGCGGCCAGAGCGGCCGCCCAGCCGCAGGCCGGGGCGGCCCCGCAGGCTGCGCCTGCGCAGTTGCAGCCGGAAGCTGCGCGCCCGGCTGATTCCGCTGCGGCCGCCGCCCGGGCGCCGGCGGCCGAAGAGCGGGCAGCGGCGGCGGGAAGCCGCCCCGCTGCCCAAGACGGCGCGGCCGCGGACGGCCGCCGCGCCGATGGCCGTGCCGACGCCGCTGCTGCGGGGCAGCAGCAGGCGTCGGCAGCGAAGCCGGAAGCGGCGTGGATCGGCCGCTTCCTGCAGTGGCTCGGCGTCGGGCATGAGCGTCAGCTCCTGCACGCCGCCGAAGCCCGGCTGCCCGGCGGCCTGCCGGACGCCGGGCCCAACCCGGCCGCGGGCGGAGCGCCGGCGGGGGCGGAGGCCCCCGGGCAGGAAGCGCGGTCGGCCGCGGAGACGCTCAAGGGCGCGCTGCTGGCCCTTGCGGCGCGCGACGACGTGCCGCCGGCGCTGCGCGAAGCGGCGCAGACGCTGGCGAGCCAGGTGACGGGCCAGCAGCTGCTGCTCTCGTCCGACCGGGGCGCGGCGGCGCCGTTCAGCCATATGACGCTGTTCGTCCCGATGCGCGGATCGGACGGAGAGACGACCGCGACCGTTCACGTGCAGACAAGGCGCGGCCGGCGGGGAGAATGGGACGCCGACAACTGCCATCTGCTGTTCGACCTGCGTATGCGCCACCTCGGAGATACGCTCGTCGACGTGCAGGTCGTCGACCGAATCGTCTCCTTAAAGCTGCTGAGCGACTTTCCGGGCATGACCGAGCTGATCGAGGGGGCGCGGGAGGAGCTGGCTGACGGGATGTCGTCGGCCGGATTCCAACTGCTGTCGCTTACTTCGTCTTCTCTGCCGGAATGGAAAGTCGGCTCGGCCGCTTCGGCGCGGTCGTCGGCCGATTACGCGCACAGAGCGATCGCGGCGGGGGATTATGCCGCCAAACCGTACAAGGGAGTCGACTATAGAGCATGAACGAGTCGGGATCGGACAACAAGAGATTCGTTCCGAAGAAAGCCGTCGCGCTGAAATACGAGCCCGAGAAGGGCTCGGCTCCGATCGTCGTCGCCAAAGGGCAAGGCGCGATCGCGGAAGAAATCATGAAACGGGCGCAGGAGAACGGAGTTCCGCTGCAGGAGGATTCCTCTCTGGTGGAGGTGCTGTCCAAGCTCGACTTGAATCAGGAAATTCCGCCCGAGCTGTACAAGCTGGTGGCGGAAGTGCTTAGCTTCGTATACCGTTCGGATCGCCGCGCCGGACTAGGCGCCAACGGGCGGGGACGAAAGCCGCTGTAAGGAGAGGTTGCGATGAAGGATGCAGCAGGCGGCGAGCGGCCGGAGAAGCGCGATAAGGCGGCCGTCGGCCGCGCGGGCGAAGAGGCCGCCGCAGCGTATCTCGCCGAAGCGGGATTCGTCGTGGAGCGGCGCAATTGGCGCTGCCGCTCCGGCGAGCTGGATTTGATCGCCAGAGACGGAGACGCGCTTGTCTTCGTGGAGGTTCGCTCGCGAACCGGCCCTTCCCGGTTCGGCACGGCGATCGAAGCGGTCACGCCGCGCAAATGCCGTCAAGTGCGCGAGCTGGCCGCGATCTACCTGAAGACGCGCGGAGCCGCCGCGGATAGCGTACGGTTTGACGTCGTGGCCGTCACCTTTGGCCGCGACGGCAGCGTGGCGGATATCCGCCATGTGCCGAACGCGTTCTGACGTGCCCGACGGGGTAAGCGAAGAGCCGTCCCTTAAGTTGAAGAGTCGCATCGAACAATCAACGAGGGTTGGATGCCCGCATTTTTCATCGATCATCCTGTACGTCCCTGCTTGGGAGTCCCCTTTTTCGCGCGTTCGCCTTTCCGCCGGATTGCCTCCGTTTCCCGCCTTTTTTTCCGAGTCCGGGTCATCCCTTCGCTTATTCTCGCAAGCCGCTCGGCAAAAGCAGTTGAAACGCCAAGGCGCCCTGGCACGTAACAAATAAAGACACGATAGAAAACAGACGAGGAGGCACAAAGCCGCATGGAACTGGTGAAAATACCGAAACGGCAAAATAACCCGCTGAACCTGCCGCCGGGCATGCTGAAAAAAATCATTATCGGCGTCATTGCGCTGATCGTCGTGGTGCTCGGATCTTCTTGCTTCTACACCGTGCAGGAGCAGGAACGCGCCGCGATACTGACTTTCGGCAAGTATACGGGGGAGACGACGGCGGGGCTGCATTTCAAATGGCCGTCTCCGATCCAGAAGGTCATCATCGTGCCTGCCGAGCTGACGCAGCGCATCCATATCGGGTACCGGGTAAACGGGAACGTCGATACGCCGGTCGAAGAGGAAGCGATGATGATTACCGGGGACGAAAATATCGTCTCCGCCGACGCGGTCGTCCAGTGGAAAATCAGCAACGTTCGCGATTATTTGTACAATATCGACGATCCGGAGCAATTTTTGCGCAATGCCGCCAGCTCTTCCATCCGTTCCGTCATCGGCTCGGAGAAGCTTGATTACGCCATCACGGACGGGAAGACGGAAATCCAGGACAAGGTCCGGGAGCGGCTGCTGGAGCTGCAAAACAAATACCAGACCGGCATCCAGATCATCGACATCAAATTCCAGGACATCGAGCCGCCAAGCGGCCAGGTGGAGGAAGCGTTCCGCGCGGTGACGAACGCCCGCGAGGAGAAAAACACGAAGATCAACAACGCCTCCAAATACGAGAACGACAAAATTCCGAAAGCCCGCGGCGAAGCCCAGGCGCAGCTGGAAAACGCGGAAGCGGTGAAGAAGTCGCGGATTTTGAATGCGCAGGGGGACGTCGCCCAGTTCAACGCGATTTACGCGGAATACGTGAAAAACAAAGGCATTACCGAAAGCCGTTTGCTGATGGAAACGCTGGAGAAAATTTTGCCGAACGCGCAAATTATCATCTCCGATTCCTCCGCGGGCGAGACGGTCAAATATTTGCCGCTTAACGAGCTGCTCAGGCCCCCCGGATCATCCGCTTCGGGCGCTTCCGGCTCGGCCGGCGCTCAGCAGCAAGGAGGGACGGCGCCATGAACAAAAAGCTGATCATCTGGGTCGGATCGATTATCGTCGCTCTGATTTTGCTCGGCGGCTCCTTGTTCGTCGTCAAAGAAGGGGAATACAAGGTTGTCCTGAAGTTTGGCGAGGCGGTGCGGGTGGAGAGCAGCCCGGGCCTGTACGTGAAAATTCCTTTTATCGAGAGCGTCTCTCCCCTTCCGAAATATCAGATGACGTACGAGAGCAATCCGACCTCGATTCTGACGAAGGACAAAAAGCCGATCATCGTCGACAACTACACCGTATGGAGAATCACCAATCCGCAGCACTTCCTGAAAACCGTTCAGACAGTCAGCGGAGGCGTCCAGCGGATCGACGAGGCGGTATACAATTCCGTCCGGCGCAAGCTTTCCGAGGTCAACTATGATAATATAATTAGCGAGAATACGGCGCGCGGCAACATCAACGATGACATTACGAAGGACGTGTCCGACGCGATCATCCGCGACAACTACGGCATCGAGATCGTCGACGTGCGCATCAAGCGGACGGATTTGCCGGAGAGCAACAAGGAGAGCGTCTACAACCGGATGATCTCCGACCGTCAGGCGATCGCCGCCCGCTATTTGTCCGAGGGCGACGAGGAGTCCCGGAAAATCACGTCCAAGGCCGACCGCACGGCGACCGAGCTGCTGGCCCAGGCCGAGGCGGACGCCAAGAAGATTATCGCGCAAGGGGAACAGGAAGCCGCGCAAATCTACAACCAGGCTTATGGCAAAGATCCCGAGTTCTACAGCTTCTACCGGACTTTGCAGAGCTACGTGACGACGCTGAACAACGAGCCGGTCATCCTGCTGCCGATCGATTCGCCGTACACTCGCATCCTATTGGGCAAGTAAGTCATTGCTTGACCTGACGCAGAAGGTGAACCATTCTGACTAATTTACCGTTACCGATGGAGCAATTCAAGCGATTCAAGGACGAGATTACCCGGTTTCTGATGATGTACAAATTCGCGCTCGATTCCCTGGAGACGAAGATCGAGATTTTGAAGGAAGAGTTTCATTTCCTGCACGACTACAATCCGATCGAGCATACGAAATCGCGGTTGAAATCGCCCGAGAGCATCTTGAACAAAATGTACCGGAAGCGCTGCGACATCTCCTTTCCGAGCATTCGTAGCAACATCAAGGACATCGCCGGGCTGAGAATCACGTGTTCGTTCGTCTCGGATATTTACCGGATCGCCGACATGCTTAAAATTCAGAGCGACCTGAACATCATCGACACGAAGGACTACATTCGCAATCCGAAGCCGAACGGTTACCAGAGCCTGCATCTGATCGTTGAGGTGCCGGTATACATGTCCGACCGTCAGGAGCGGGTATGCGTCGAGGTGCAGATCCGCACGATCGCCATGGATTTCTGGGCGAGCCTCGAGCATAAAATTTTCTACAAGTACAACGAATCCGTGCCTGCGGAACTGCTTCGCGAGCTGAAAGAGGCCGCCGATTCCGCCGCCGCGCTCGACAAGCAGATGGAACGGCTTCACAACGAAGTGCTCGAGATCAAGGAAAACCGGATGGAGAACGCCCCTCCGGAAGGCTCCAAGCGGATTATTATCCGCGACCAGGAATACCCGATTCCGGCGGCGTTCCTGCAGCTGATCGACGGCGTGCAGCAAGGCGGCAACGAATAGCATAGCGGCATCGCGCGGGAACGGGAGAGCAGCTTTTGGCTGTCTTCCGTTCCCGTTCGCATTCCCCGAATCCGACGAGTAGTCGTCCCTTCCCAACCGCCTCCTCGATTTTCAGCCAATCCCCCGATTTCCGCCCCGCAATAACCGATTCCCTAGAACAACGCCCCGCCGAACCACCAATTTCGCTCGAGATAACCGATTCCTTAGAACAACGCCCCGCCAAACTGCCAATTTCCGCTCGCAATAACCGATTCCTTAGAACAACGCCCCACCAAAACCGCCAATTTCCGCCTGAGATAACCGATTCCTTAGAACAACGCCCCGCCAAACCGTCAATTTCCGCCCAAGATAACCGATTCCCTAGAACAACGCCCCACCAAATCACCGATTTCCGCCCAAGATAACCGATTCCTTAGAACAACGCCCCGTCAAAACCGCCAATTTCGCTCGAGATAACCGATTCCTTAGAACAACGCCCCGCCAAACTGCCAATTTCCGCTCGCAATAACCGATTCCTTAGAACAACGCCCCGCCAAACCGCCAATTTCCGCCCAAGATAACCGATTCCTTAGAACAACTATCTTGCCTCGTCGAAGCCATGTTTCCTTTCGCAGGTTTGTTGTGTACCGTCGCCATCTTCCGCCGCCTGTATCGCCACCGCCTGTATCGCCGTGGCCTATACCGCCCCGCCTTCCGAATCTTCCGTACCTCCTATCGCCGTAGCCGCATGGCCCGCCGTTCCTACCCCCTATCGCCGTAGCCGCATGGCCCGCCGCTCCTACCGCCTGTAGCCCGCATCCTCCGCCGCCCCCCGCATTTCGCCACCCCCAACCTCTACCATCCTTCCAACCAGAAACTCGCATCGTCCAGCCGCCACGGATGTTCATTTCGCCTACAGTCGCTGGTTCTCATGCGGACGAGCAGGAATAAATTGAGTATTGCCGGGGAACAATTGTTCGTATTATGATAAGAACAAACGTTCCCTGTGGAGGCGAGGAAGATGTCCATAGCCAAGTATGTGGGCCGGACGGTCGTTATCGTGTATATGGACAAAAAGGAGCGGATCAGCCAAAGGACGATTCGGATCATCCGGGTCGACGGGGGTACGGTGCATGCGTTCGATCTGTCGCGCAACGAGCCGAGGAGATTCGCGTCGGAACGGATTTTGGCGGCGCAGCCGGTGATCGTGCATGCCTCCTGAGCGCACGATTTTTCTGGTGGACGGCCAGTCCTTCTACGCTTCGATCGAGAAGGCCGCCCACCCCGAATATCGCAACAAACCAGTCGTGGTCGGGGACCCGGAACGCCGGGCGGGCATTATTCTTGCCGCATGCCCGGTGGCGAAGAAGTACGGGGTCATCAATGCGGAAAGAATTTTCCAGGCCCGCGCGAAATGTCCCGATCTGGTGGTCATTCGGCCGAGAATGCAGCGGTATATTACGATTTCTTTGCTGATGACGGAAATTTTCGAGTCCGTCTCCGATTTGGTCGAGCCGTACAGCATCGACGAGCAGTTCATCGACGTGACCGGATCGATCGGCAGCTACGGCTCGGCCGAGGAGATCGCGCGGTACATTCAGCATTATATCCGGCTGGCGACGGGCGTAGTGGCGCGAATCGGGATCGGGCCGAGCAAAATACTCGCCAAGATGGCCACGGATAATTTCGCGAAAAAAAACGAAATCGGAATTTTCCGCCTTGACTACGAAAATATCGAGAAGGAGCTATGGCCGCTGCCCGTGCATCAAATGTTTATGGTCGCGTCCAGAATGGCCGTCCATTTCCAGCGCATGGGACTGCCGACGATCGGAGACGTCGCCCGGCTCGAGCTGGCCGAGCTTAAGCGCCGGATGCGCTGGGAGATGGGCAGGCAGAGCGATATTCAGGCGGAATATTACTGGCAGACGGCGCGCGGCATCGATCCGAGTCCGGTCGAATCCGCGATCCGCGGCGAACTCAAATCCGTCAGCCACGGCAAAGCGCTTAAGGCCGGCCAGTACCGCAAGCTTGAAGATCTCGAGGTCGTGCTGCTGGAGCTGGTCGTCGAAATCTGCCGCAGAGCCCGCCGTCTGGGCTATCAAGGCCGCGTCGTGGCGGTCGGGGTATCGGAGACGGACGGGGAGCGCCAGTCGGGTTTTCAGCGGCAGACGACTTTACCGGAGCCGACCTCCCTGACCCGGGAAGTGGCGACCGCGGCGCACAGACTGTTCGCCACCTACTGGCAGGGTATGTCGGTCACCCGTCTGCACGTCGTCTTGACGGAGCTGACCGACGACAGCGCGTACCAGCTTACGCTGTTCGAGAACCGCGCCTCCGAATACGACATCGAGCGGACGACGGACGGGATCAAGGACCGGTACGGCAGCGTCGCCATCATGAGGGCGTCCTCGCTGCTGGAAGCCGGCGTCGCGCGCGAGAGGGCCGCACAGATCGGAGGGCATTACAAATGAGCAAGCTGCAAAAAAACGAAAGGTGGAAATCGAAAATGCTGCTGACCGAGCATCAGGAGCAGTACGAGAATCGCGGCGGCCGAACGTCGAAGGGCCGCATTACTCCCGAAGAGCTGACGATGGTCCGCGACTCGATCATGTATCCTCATATGCTGACCATGTGCGACAAGAGCTTGCAGGAGATCCGGCGGACGCCCAATCTGTTCAAACGGTATTTCGAGCAGTTTCTCCAGCTTCTGATGGATCGGCTGAGCAAAGAAATGTTCGTCCTCCGCCGGGAGCTGCGGGGACGAAACATCAAAGTGTTCGAGGACGAGACGCTCGACGGGATCATCTATCACCGCTTCTCCTGCCGCGGATACGAAGACAGGTTTGCGATCGTGCGCGAAACGCTGCGTTCGGAGATCGGCGTGCGGCTGGCGAAATACTGCGCGGACATTTTGCATCCGCCGCTTAAGGAAGCGCAGCCCGATCCAGGCAGCGGTAGCTGATCGCCTCGGCCACGTCTTCGGCCAATATTGCCTCTCTGTCGGCCAAATCCGCGATGGTGCGGGACATCCGGAGAATGCGATCGTGCGCCCGGAAGCTTAAGCCGAGCCGATCGTACACCTGCTGCAGGAGCGTCTCGGCATCCGAAGAAAGCCTGGCGTACTTGCGCAGGTGGCTCCCTTGAAGCTGGCTGTTCCATTGAAAGCCGTGCCTGGCGTAACGGGCGCGCTGCCTCGCGGCGGCGCCGGCGACGATCTCGCGCGCTTGCGCGGAGGAGAGGCTCCCGCTCCCCGCGGAGGAGAAACCCTGCAGCGGCTGGCGCGCAAGCTCCACCTGAAGATCGAGCCGGTCGGCGAGCGGTCCCGATATGCGCGATCGATATCTGGCGACGGCGGCGGGCGAGCAGGCGCACGGCTTGCCGCTCGGTTCTCCTCCGCAAGGGCACGGATTCATCGAAGCCGCCAGCATAAATCCCGCGGGGAAACGGCATACCGCCCTGGCGCGCCCGATCGTGACCTCGCGGTCCTCGAGCGGCTGGCGCAGCGTCTCCAGGCAGGCGCGGGAAAATTCGGGCAGCTCGTCGAGGAACAGCACGCCGTGGTGGGCCAGCGTCACTTCTCCGGGCTTCGGGACGGAGCCGCCCCCGACGAGGCCGGCGGCCGAGATCGTATGGTGCGGGGCGCGGAACGGGCGGCTGCGGATCAGGCCGGTTCGCGCTTCGCCGAGCTTGCCGCAGACGCTGAAAATTTTCGTCACGGCCAGCGCTTCCTCCTCGTTCAGAGGGGGGAGGATGGTCGGCAGACGGCGGCATAGCATCGTCTTCCCCGTGCCCGGAGGCCCGACGAAAACCAGGTTGTGCATGCCGCTCGCGGCGACGAGCAAAGCCCGCTTGCCCTGCTCTTGGCCGATTACGTCGGCAAGATCGAGCTCGCTGTCGGGCGAATCGGCAGGGCGCCTCAAGCCTCGCAGCCGCTTCGCCCCGAATCCGGCGGGCATCCCGTCCGGCTCTTCGCCGCTCTCCCCGTTAATCCATTCCGAGAGGGAGGAGATGCCCAGCACCTCGATGCCCGGAAGGAGCGAGGCTTCCGCCACGGCGGAGCGGGGCACGACCATTCGGCGAATACCGCTTCGCCGCGCGAGCTCGGTCATCGGCAGCACGCCGGGGACGCCGCGGATCGTGCCGCTTAGCGACATCTCCCCGATGAACAGCGTATCGTCCAGCCGCTCCGGATCGACCTGTCCGCTCGCGCACAGAATGCCCGCGGCGATGGCCAGGTCGAACGCGCTGCCTTCCTTGCGCAGGTCCGCCGGAGCGAGATTGATCGTTACCCGGTCCAGCGGAAATTTCATCCCCCCGTTCTGAATGGCGGCCCTCACTCGGTCGATCGATTCCCGCACCGCCGAATCGGGCAGGCCGACGACGTTCACCTGGGGCAGCCCCGAGCTGATGTTGACCTCAACCTCGATCAAGCGTCCTTCGATGCCCAGCACGCTTGCGCTCATTATTTTCGCGTACATAACAAAAAAACACCTCCTCCGTCCGAAATAGGGCGACGGGAAAGGTGCTTCCTCTCCGGGAATATTGCGATTGATACCAGCATACACGTCGGAAAAGCCGCTGTCAACGGTCGGAGCGACCGGCCGTATCAGGGGCTGCGGACCGTCGTCATGCAGCGTTACGGCGCGCATCGGGAGCCGAGCGAGGCCCGATTCGCCCGGGAGCGGCAGCGGACGGATTCCGCGGAAACAAAAATTCATAATTGTACTCCGGGCCGCGATTCTTTATGATCAATAATGAGCAAGCGCTTCCAACGCCCGACGCGGCGATTTTCCGACAGAAAGCAGGTCAGCGGATGCCGTTGCCGAAAACGCTAAAACATCGTCTCATCGTTTTGCTCCTGCTCAGCTCGTTGTTTCCCGTCGTCCTGATCGGCAGCATCTCGTATTCCTCCATGTACGCGATGCTGAAGAACAAGGCGGACAAAGGGATCGCGAGCAATTTGCATCTGGTGCGCCTGTCGTTCGAGAATACGCTGAGCCAGCTGAATCGCGCCTCCCAGCAGCTCGTGTTCGAAGGGGAGACGGGCAGCAAGCTGGACACGTATTTAAGCACGGACAACCTGACCGTCAAGCGGCAGCTGGGAACGCAAATTATGAACGAGATGAGCCTCATTCATTTTACGAACCCGACCTTGGGCGTCATTTTCTACTATCTGGCGGACACGAAGGAAGTCATTTTTCAAAACTCGCAGCTCGCGCCCGATTTCGATCTGTTTAAGCTGCCGGTGCTGGCCGAGCAGCTCAGCATGACGTATTACGGCCCGCACACGTCAATCAATCCGTTGGACGGCAATCGGGTGCTGTCCGTGATCCGCAAGGTGAATATTCCCGCGCGGGACGACGTCTACCTGTATATCGAGACGGATTTTAAGCTGACCGACCGGATTCTGAACACGGACGATATTTACCGGGACACGTTCCACCTGTTCGTCGACCAGAACGGCACGATCGCTTACAGCGAAAAGCAGGACGTGTTCCGAACCGGGGATACGCTGCCGCAGCTGTCCGGCGTGCCGGGGGAAAACGGCGCCTACTATTTGTTCGAGGAGATCAGCAATCAGTCGTGGCGGGTTGTGGCGGCTGTCCCGAAGCGCTCCTACAATCAGGAGATCGTTCGCTGGATCGTGCAGTTCGCGGTTATCGCGGTGCTGTCGGTCGGCATCGGGTCGCTGCTCGCGCTGGCGATCTGGCGCATGGTCTACAAGCCGCTGCTGCATCTGCAGCGCAACATCCGCCGGCTGAAAAACGACCACTTGTCCGAGCTGGCGGGCTACGAGCGCGAGCCGCTGCTCGAATTCGCGGAAATTCACCAGCAGTTCGCTTCGATGCGGGACCGGATCAACGAGCTGATCCGCGACATCGACCGCAATGCGAGAAGCAAGCGGCGGCTGGAAATCGAGAACCTGCTGTACAAGATCAATCCGCATTTTATTCACAATACGCTCGATACGATTCGCTGGCTCGCCCGGGTGAACGGGCATCACGAGACGGACCGGCTCGTCTCCACGCTGAACAAGCTGCTCTACTACAATCTGGGCAAGGGGCGGTCGGCAAGCATCCGGGACGAGATCGAAGCGCTGAAGCACTACGTTCTGCTGCAGGGGGTGCGGTACAACTTCCATTTCGAGGTTCGTTACCAGGCCGACCCGCGGCTGCTGGAGCTGCCTGTGCCGCGGTTCATTTTGCAGCCGCTCGTGGAAAATTCGATTACGCACGGCCTTCGGAACAAGGGCGGAGATCCGGGAGTAATCGAGGTGGCCGTCATCGAGGAAAACGGCGGGCGCGTGCGTCTTGAGGTGCGGGACAACGGCTACGGGATGACCGAAGCGGAGGTTGAGCGGATGCTGTCCGGCGGAGGCGAGCAGACGAGCAGGACGGGGCTGGGAATCGGCTGGCAGTACGTGCGCCGGATGCTGGAGCTACAATTTGCGGGGAAGGCCGACATGCGCGTGCGGAGCGGACCGCAGACGGGCACGACGATTACGCTGCTGCTGCCCGTCGTCAGGGAAAAGGAGGATGAACATGCTGAAAGTGATGGTCGTGGATGACGATTACCTCGTGCGTCAAGGCATTATTCGCGTAATGCCCTGGGAGCGTTACGGCATGGAGGTGACGTGCGAGGCGAGCAACGGGGAGGAAGCGCTGGAGACGATGGCCGCGACCGGCGTCGACCTGCTCGTGACCGACCTGGCGATGCCGGGCATGTCCGGGCTGGAGCTGATCAAGCGAGTGAAGGAACGGTATCCTCATGTGCATATGGTCGTCCTGACGTTTCACCACGAATTCGAGCTGGTCAAGGACGCGCTCCGCCTGGGCGTGCTGGACTATATTACAAAGGTGGAGCTGGAGGACGATAGGCTGGCCTCGATTCTGGAGCGGATTGCCGATCGCATTCGCAGCTTGCCGCCCGGCCCTTCTGCGGGAGCGGAGCGCGATGCGGAAGGCAGGCTTGAGGAGGACGAAGTCTATGCTTCGTTCCGCGTGCGCGGACAGGAAAGGCGCTGGAACGTCGCGGAGACGGCCGAAGCGGCAGCGGAGGACGGCATAAACGGTAGGGATGGAACAAAAGGTATGGACAGCGCAAAAGATCGCGCGAGCGGTGGGGTGCGCGCAGAAGGCATAAGCGGCGCGGACGGCAGGGATGGAGCGAAGGCTCCGGACGCCGCCGCCTTCCGCGGCAGCCGCCATCCGCTGGACGGAGCTGTCGTCAAGCTGCGCGGGGTGAGCGGGATGGCGAAGCCGGAGCTGCTGCAGAAGCTGCAGCTTCGCGGCGAGAACGAGCTGTTTTACGGCGCGGAGGACGGCGCTCGGCAGTATGAATGGCCGATCGCGCTGCTGATGGAGGAGCCTGCGGCGTCCCGGGAAGAGATCGTGCAGCTCGGCCTGGGCTGGTCCGGGCTGAGCTGGATGACGGATGCGGACGAATTCGCGCGGCTTGCCGCGCGGACCGCGGCCCTGAAGCTGCCGGCGGCGCAGCTGGAGCAGATGATGTACGTGGCGACGGAGGAGTGGGTCAAGGTTTGCGACCCGCAGCTGCTGCGCTTCGACGAGCCCGATCGGCCGCAGACGTGGCGCGAATGGCTGGCGCGGCTGCGGGACATCCGCGCGAACGCGACGGCCCAAGCGAACCGGGAGGCGTATTCTCCGGCCATCGTCGCCAGCATTTTCAAGGCGGCCGATTACGTCAAGCAGCACCGGAACGAAGACCTCCAGCTTCCCGATATCGCGCGGAAGGTGAATATGAGCCGGAGCTATTTCAGCAAATGCTTTCGCGACATTACCGGCCGCACGTTCCAGGAGTATGTCCGGGACTGCCGGATCGAACGCGCCGGCCAGCTGCTGCGCCACACAAGCAAGCCGGTCAGCTGGATCGCGTCGGAGTCGGGTTATCCGAACGAGCGCTACTTCAGCAAGGTGTTCCGCGAAACGACGGGCGAGCTGCCGCGCGATTACCGGAGAAAACATCTGAAAAGTCACAATTGATCCGCTCGAAGGTGCAGTTTCGTCTTTTGCGCAGCCGCCTAGCGCCGAATTGCAGGACGTTTTGCGACCGCAGTGAAGATGCGCCATGACGATATGATGAAGCGCTTTCATTTATGATAGGACACAGGAAAGCGACTTCATCCTTAAGGAGGCTGTACAATGGCAAAATCCAAAAGCGCATGGCTCGTCGTCCTGACGCTTGTGCTGGCGCTGGCGATGACGGCGTGTTCGGGGGGCAAAACGAACGACGCTGCGGATACCGCAGGAGCGAGCGGGACGAGCGAGTCGGGCGGGGCCGGCGCTCCGGCGTCTCCGTCCGGGTCGGCCAAGGAGATCGATCCGTACCGGCTCGACGAGCCCGCCGAATTCACCACGTTTAAGCATGTGGGGGCCAACTCGAAATTGCCTGCGGGCGATACGGTAGAGGACAACCAGTATACGAGATATTTGCAGGAGAAGGCCAACATCACCGCCAAAGTGCTGTGGTACGCATCGGGCAGCGACTTCGACCAAAAGTCGATGCTGGCGATCGGCAGCGGCGACATTCCGGACATTTTCGTCGTCGACGAGCAGATGTTCCGGACGCTGGCCAAGGCCGGGCAGATCGAGGATTTGACGGACGTGTTCGAGCAGTACGCGGCGCCGTTGACCCGCGAGATTCTCGCCTCGACCGACGGCCGGGCGCTGGAGGCGGCGACGATTCAAGGGCGGCTGATGGCGATTCCGAACATTTCCGTGCAGGCCGACGCTGCGAGCATGCTGTTTGTGCGCCAGGACTGGCTCGACCAGCTTGGGCTGGAAGGACCGAAAACGATCGCGGACGTGGAGCGCATCGCCAAAGCCTTCGTCGATAACAAGTCGGGCGGAGAAGGCACGATCGGGCTGACGGGACCGAACAATACGCTGACCGTGCCGATGAAGTCCGGCAGGCACGATCTGAAAGGGTTCTACGCCGCCTATAATGCGTTCCCCGGCAACTGGGTGAAGGATAAGGACGGCCATCTTGCGTACGGCTCGATTTTGCCGGAAACGAAGGAAGCGCTGAGCAAGCTTCGCGACCTGTATACGGCGGGGCTGCTCGACAAGGAGTTCGCGATTCGCAAGGATACGGACGAGACGGTCATTTCCGGCAAGGCCGGCATGTTCTTCGGTCCGTGGTGGTCGGGAGGCGTGCTCCGCGACACGTACGCCAACGATCCGGACGCGCGGTTCAAGGTGTACATGATCGAGGATGCGCAGGGCCGGATCAACAATCTGCTCATGCCGGTCAGCCAGAAGTTCGTCGTCGTGAAAAAAGGATTCAAGCGTCCCGAGGCGGCGATCGTCTACATGAATACGTTCATTCGGGCGGAACGGAAGGCGGAGCCGGACGCGGCCAAGCTGGATACGTCGATCAGCACGGAATTTTGGCCGATCGGCAACCCGACGTTCGACTACGCCGACGCCGTGGAGCGCAAATCGGTCGTTCTCGCCGACGCGCTCGCCGGCAAAATCAAGCCGGACGATCTGATTCCGGAGATGCGGGTGCTGTACGATCTGGCGAAGGCGGACGAAGCGGCGCCGAAGGCGGATTTGGCGGGCTGGGGCCGGTTCTACGGCTATACCGAGCCGGCGGAAATGCTGAAGCTGCCGATGCATTCCATCTACAACGAATACACGGTGACGACGCCGACGATGGACCGCAAATGGGCCAACCTGAAAAAGCTCGAGGACGAAACCTTCTTCTCCATCGTGATGGGCAGCAAGCCGCTGGAGGAGTTCGACCGATTCGTCGCGGATTGGAAAGCGCAGGGCGGCGACGAGATTACGGCGGAAATCGGCGAAGAGCTGAAGCAGCGATAAGTTGGAGGAAGGACGGCAGCGCCATCGCAGCTTTCGCGACGGTGGCGCTTTCCGTCATGCCTTGAGAAAGGAGGTGAACGGCATGATGAGAGGTTTTCAAAGGCACTACCACCTGATGCTGCTGCCGGGCGTCGCGCTGCTCGTCGTTTTTCACCTCGTTCCGCTGTTCGGCGTCGCGATCGCGTTCCAGGATTTCAACATCGGGCTGGGACTGGCGAGATCGCCGTGGATCGGCCTGGAAAACTTCAAGTATTTGTTCCAGATCCGGGACAGCAAAACGATTTTCTACAATACGGTGTTCATATCCGGAGGCAAAATCATCGCCGGCATCGTCGTGCCCGTCACGTTCGCCGTGCTGCTGAACGAGCTCAGGGCGGCCGCGTTTAAGCGCTGGGTGCAGACGGTCGTTTACCTGCCGCATTTTCTGTCGTGGGTCATTCTGGCCGGCGTGCTGATCGACATGCTGTCGACGGGCGGCATCGTCAATCGGCTCATCGCTTCGTTCGGCGGGACCAACATTATGTTTCTGGCCAGCAACGACTGGTTTCCGTGGATTCTGATCGGCTCCGATACGTGGAAGGATTTCGGCTTCGCGGCCATCGTCTACCTGGCGGCGCTGGCGGGCATCGATCCGACCTTGTACGAGGCCGCGGAGATCGACGGGGCGACGCGCTGGCAGAAGATGCGGTACATTACGCTGCCCAGCCTGGCGACGACGGTCATCCTGCTGGCGACGCTGTCGATCGGCAATATTTTGAACGCGGGCTTCGATCAAATTTTCAATCTGTACAATCCGCTGGTCTACGCCTCCGGGGACGTCATCGACACGTACGTGTACCGGGTCGGTCTCGTGCAGGCGCAGTACGGCTTCGCAACCGCGGTCGGCCTGCTGAAATCGGTCATCGGCTTTGTCCTGATCGTCGTCTCGTACCGGCTGGCGTACCGGTTCGCGAATTACCGGATTTTCTAGTTCTAGAGAAAGGCGGTGTTAACGAAAATGGTACGGGATCGCTCGTTGTCGGCGCGCGCCTGGAACGTCGGCCTGATTGCGGCGATGGCGCTCGCCGCCTTCGCATCGCTCGCTCCGATCATTCATACGACGGCCGTATCGCTCAGCAATTCCGCGGCGGCCGCGGGCGGCTTCATCACGTTCTGGCCGAAAGGCTTTAATTTCGAATCGTACCGGAAAATTATCGAGGACCCCCATTTCGGCAACGCGTTCCTCGTATCGACGAAGCGGGTGCTGCTCGGGGGAGTCGTCAACTTCGTCCTGACCGTCCTGATGGCGTATCCGCTGTCCCGCGGTCCCCGGGAGTTCCGGGCTCGCCACTATTACATGTGGTTCGTGCTGTTCACGATGCTGTTCAGCGGCGGGATCATCCCGCTCTATCTCGTCGTCAAGTACATGGGCATGTTCAATTCGCTCTGGGCGCTTGTCCTGCCGGGGGCGGTGCCGGTTTTTAACGTCGTGCTGCTGATGAACTTTTTCCGCAACCTTCCGAAGGAACTGGGAGAGGCGGGGCTGATCGACGGAGCGGGTCCGTGGTATATGCTCGTCCGCATTTTCGTGCCGCTGTCGCTGCCGGCGATCGCCACGGTGACGCTGTTCAGCATCGTCGGCCATTGGAACGCCTTTTTCGACGGTCTGATTTTCATGCGCAGCGTGGAAAATTACCCGCTCCAGACGTATATCCAGCAGCTTGTCGTGCAGCTGCCGCCGGAGTATATGGATTCGACGAATATGGACCTGCTCGACAAAATGTCCGACAAAACGTTAAACGCGGCCAAAATTATGGTGTCCATGATTCCGATTCTCGCCGTTTATCCGTTTTTGCAGCGGTATTTCATCCACGGAATCATGCTCGGGTCGGTGAAGGAGTAGGAGGGAGAAGATGAACGGAAATGAACCGGAAAGCCGGACGATCGTTAGGACGATCCGGCACGAAGAGGAGCGGGACTACTACCTCGAGCTTCCGTTCGAGCTGCCGGAGCGCACGGAGGAGCTTCAGGTCGGAATCGAGGTCGAGCCGCTCGGCGAAGGGCAGGCGGTCGTCGATCTCGGCCTGAGAGACGCTTCCCGCATTCGCGGCTGGAGCGGCGGCGCGAGAAAGTCGATCGCCGTCGGCCGCGAGAAGGCGACGCCGGGCTACCTGGCGGGAGAGCTGGGCGCTGGAACGTGGGCCGTGCTGCTGGGCGCTTATCGCGTGCCGCAGGCGGGCTGCCGGGTAACCGTCCGCATCCGCTGCGCGCCGGAAACGCCCCGGTGGCTGAAGGGCGACCTGCATACCCATACCGAGCACAGCGACGGAACGTATACGCTGCGCGAGGCGGGGGCGATCATGGCGTCGCTCGGGTGCGATTTTATCGCCACGACGGATCATAATACGGTCAGTCAGAATACCGCCCATCCGCAGGAGACGGACCTCGTGTTCATACCCGGCATGGAGCTGACGACGACGCGCGGCCATGCCAACCTGCTCGGCGTGACGGAGCCGGTGCGGGATTTTCGTGCGCCCGGTCCGGACGATCTTCGCCGCCGTCTGGCCGAGGCGAAGCGCAGCGGGGCTCTTGTCGTGTTGAACCACCCGCATTGCGAGTTCTGCCCGTGGGAATGGGGCTTCGACGTGGAGCGCGACGCGGTCGAGGTATGGAACGGACCGTGGACGGAGCGCAACGACCGGGCGCTGGCCTGGTGGCAGTCGCGGCTCGCCGCCGGGGAGCGGCTGGTCGCCGTGGGCGGAAGCGACGTGCATCGGCCGCATCCTTACGTCCGTCACGCGATGCCGACGACATGGGTGTACGCCTGCTCGCGCACGTCCGCCGGCATACTGGAGGGGATCAGGAAAGGCCGTGTCTTTCTCTCGTACGCGCCGGACGGACCGACCATCGACCTGACGATCGGCTCCCGCATGATGGGAGAGGCGTACGACCGGAGCTCGGGAGAGAAGGGAGAGGCCCGGTTAAATCTCGCCGGGCTGTTGCAGGGAGATACGGTAAAAGTCGTCTCCGAGCGAGGCGAGGAGCGGCGATACGCGGCGGATGAAGACGGCGCGGCCGGCTATTCGTGGCCCGTTCTCGACCGTCGGTTTTATCGGGTCGAGATTTGGCGTTATTTTCCCGAAGCCGGCCGCGAGCTGATCGCCGCGCTGAGCAACCCCGTGTATGCGGAATAGAAGACGGAAGGCGACGCGCCTTACGAAATTCGATGAAGGAGCAGCGGGAGCGTGTCGAGCAGCCGCTCCTGAAATTTGGCGTCGCTATAATTCCAGGCGTCGGCTTCAAGCACGTAGACGCAGCCGCTGCGCACCGCCGGCAGGCTGTTCCACAGCGGGCTTTCCATCATCGCCAGCGCGGCGCGGCGGGAAGGCGCGTTCTCGGACAGCAGCATGAAAACATGGTCTCCCGCATATTCGGGCAATCTGTCCGGGGGAATCTCCGCAAATCCTACGCCGGCTTCGACGATGTCGCGGATTCCGCACGCGGCTTGAAAGCCGCGGGGATGGTAGAGCGCCGAGGACAGGCCGGAGGCTCCCATGACGAACAGACGCTCTCCGTGCTCGTAGACGAATACCGAAGCCGTCCGGCCGCGCCGCACGACGGGGCGGAGGCGGTCCCACATGGCGGCAGCCTTCCGGTTAAAGGCCGAGAGCCACATTTCCGCTTCCCGCTTGCGCCCCAGCCACTGTCCCAACGTATGCAAACGATGCTCCAGCGGGGCGAACGTATTGAACGTAACGGTAGGCGCGATTTTGGACAAGGCGTTGTACTGTTCCTCGTCCGCGTTCGCGAAGATGATCAGGTCCGGCTTAAGCGCTTGGGCTTTGCCCGGATCGATCGGCATGCCGACGTCCGGGACGCCGCGCTCGTCCGCTTCGAGGAAGCCATTGTTTTTGAAGCTTTCGCTCGTCCCGACCGCCCGCACCCCCAGGGCGCTCAAGTCGCCCAGCGTCTCCCCGTGGTAGATGATCCGCTGCGGACTTTCCGGAATATCGACCTCGTGGCCGGTCCAATCCTTCACGCGGATTTTGCCGCGAATCGACTCCGAGTATTGTCGGGGCGTCATCCCGGTGGATTGGCGGAATCGGCGATTGAAGTAATATTCGTCCGAAAATCCGACCCGGCGGGCGATTTCCCGCAGCGGCTCCGCGGACAGGCCCAGCCATTCCTTCGCCCGCCCGATGCGCAGCTCCGTCAAGTAATCGAGCGGCCTCTTGCCGGTAAGCTCCTGAAACGCCGCGCTGTACTGCCATTGGGCGATCCCCGAAATTTCCGCAAGCTGCTTTACGGTCAGCGGATACATATAGTTGCCGCGCATATATTTAATCGTCGATTCGACGGCTTGCAGCGGGCCGGAGGAATGCTCGGCGCGCAGGTTGCGCTCGAACAGAACGGCGAGCATTTCCGTGAATCGCGCTTGGCGAGCCAGGCTTTCGACGTCTCCGGGCGTCATTTTGCTTTCATGGAGAGCGTCGGCCAGACGAGAAAGACGAGAGAAAGGGGAGGCGGCGAGCGCGGTTCCCTCGGGCCAAATCTCTCCGGCATATTTGTCGTACCCGCCGCTGTTGATCCGAACCGCGGAGAAGGTCAGGCGGTAGCAGCGTATCGCGTCGCATTCGTTAAAGAGCCTGAACGGGGAGCCCGGGTTCAGCCAGTAGCATTTGTCGGCGACGACGTTCGTCGGCGCGCCGTCCCGCAGCAGTCGGCCTTGTCCTTCCGTCGCGATCAGCAGCGTATACAGCTCGGCTTCGTACGTATCGGGATACCGGGCGGCTTCGCGTTCGATGCGTTCGATATCGGCAAAGTGGAAAAGCAAGGAGTCAAGCGGAACGTCGGCGGAATCGGAGCTTAAACGCATGGTCGTGCGGCCTCCCATAACTGATAATGATTATCATTAAGACGATTGTATACGAAAAAGAAGACGGATTTCAACGGTTTCGTCGAAGCGTCTTCTTGGTCGTGAGGCGGTGCGCGGTTGGCGCGCTATTCGGCCATCAGCTTCGGAAGCTGCTCGGTCAGCCACTGCCTGCTGAGCGCGTCGCTTCCCGATTGTTTGATATCGAGCCGGTAGACATGGCCTGCTTTGACGGCGGGCAAATCCTGCCAAATCCGGCTCTGCAGCAAATCTGCGGTAGACTGGATGGCGTCCTGCAGCTCGGAAGCCGGGTTAAGGATGAAGATCCGGTCTCCGGCGTATTCGGGCAGCAGCTCGGGCGAGATTTGCTCGAATCCGCTGCCCGCATCCAGGACCTGCTGAATGCGAGCTGTCGGCTTTAAGCCCTCCGGAACGTACAGCACTTGGGACAGGCCGGTTCGCGCCATCACGAACAGCCGCTCTCCCGGATAATAGGTGAAGACGGAAGCCGTCTCGCCCGGCTGCAAGCCCGCCGCCTCCAACTGCTTCCACATCCGCTCCTCCTGCTTGTCGTACTCCTCCAGCCACGCCGCCGCTTGCTCCTTTTTCCCCAGGATATCGCCGAGCAGGGGCAGGCGCTCTTCAAGCGGGGCGAACGTGTCGAACACGATTGTCGGCGCGACTTTGCCGAGCTGCTCGTACACTTTCTCGTCCGTATCCGCGATGATAATGAGATCGGGCGCCAGCGAAATGACCTTCTCCAGGTTGATCGGGAAGCCGATGTCTTCGATTCCGTCCATACGATCCTCATATACGGTTTCCGAAGCCATGCTGAGCGAGGTTCCTACCGCTTTGACATCCAGGGCGAGCAAGTCGCTGAACGTTTCACCGACGAAGATAACGCGCTCGGGAGAGACCGGTATTTCCGCCTCGTGGCCGATATAATCGGTGATTTTGCGCACCGAAGCGGCTGCGGCGGACGGGGGGGCCGAGACCGAGGCCGCCGGACCGGAGGCAGGGGCGCTCCCGCCGGGCGCGGCATTGTTTTCTCCGCTGCTCCCGCAAGCCGTTAATAGCGTTCCGAACAAAGCGATGCCGCCGAGAGCCAGGGCGATTTTCATTTTCTTGCTCATCTGTTGTGATTCCTCCATAGATTCGATGTGATCGTTAGATAATGAGAATCATTATCGGTCAGTGAAAGTATAGAAGATGGCGCAATTCCGCTCAATGGACAAACGTAAATCGGGCAATTGAATTTGTACAAACGGGACGCCCAAGCGGCGCGAGCCGCCGGGCTGGAGCATGAGTTTTCCGGCTTTGGACAAAATAAAGCGGAATTGAGGCATCCATTACAATTGAGAGATACATTGGCCTTGCTTCCATCTCAATATTCGATGAAATCATTGCCAAAGAAGACTAATAATTTAACGAAAATATGAGGTACCTGTCGGCGATTAGTGATACAATGATGGAGGTTTTGTTACATATCTGCTTAAAGAATGTAACGGCTGCCGGCGGTGCATCGCGCATCACCGACATGAATCCAGCTGTGACGGTCCCGCCCCGGCGCTCCCGCGCCGAAGCGACAGGATCGCACCAGATAACAAGCGCACAACGGGAGGATGCCAGAGCCATGAATATTCATGAGTATCAAGGCAAGGAAGTCTTGAGGCAGTATGGCGTTAACGTGCCGCGCGGCAAAGTGGCGTTTACCGTCGACGAAGCCGTCAGCGCAGCGAAAGAACTCGGAAGCCCGGTTACCGTCGTTAAAGCCCAGATTCACGCGGGCGGACGCGGCAAAGCCGGAGGCGTCAAAATCGCCAAGAGCCCGGAGGACGTCGCCGACTACGCGAAAGAGCTGCTCGGCAAAGTATTGGTCACGCATCAGACCGGTCCGGAAGGCAAGGAAGTCAAGCGCCTGCTGATCGAGGAAGGCTGCGACATCAAGAAGGAATACTACGTCGGCGTCGTCGTCGACCGGGGAACCGGCCGCGTCGTCATGATGGGTTCCGAAGAGGGCGGCATGGATATTGAAGAAGTCGCCGCCAACACGCCCGAGAAGATCGTCAAGGTCGTCGTCGACCCTGCGGTCGGATTGACTACGTTCCAAGCCCGCCAATTGGCTTACGATATCAAGATTCCGGGAGAGCTCGTCAACAAGGCGATCAAGTTCATGCTGGCGCTGTACAGCGCGTTCGTGGACAAAGATTGTTCTATTGCCGAGATCAATCCGCTCGTCGTCACGGGCGACGGCGACGTTATGGCGCTCGACGCCAAGCTGAACTTCGATTCCAACGCGCTGTTCCGCCACAAGGACGTGCTCGAGCTGCGCGACCTGGACGAGGAAGACGAGAAGGAAATTCAGGCTTCCAAATTCGACTTGAGCTACATCGCGCTCGACGGCAACATCGGCTGCATGGTTAACGGAGCCGGCCTCGCCATGGCGACGATGGACATTATCAAATATTTCGGCGGAGCTCCCGCCAACTTCCTGGACGTAGGCGGCGGCGCGACGAAAGAGAAGGTCACCGAAGCGTTCAAGATCATTCTGTCCGACGCGAACGTCAAGGGCATCTTCGTCAACATCTTCGGCGGCATCATGAAGTGCGACATCATCGCCGAAGGCGTCGTTGCGGCCGCTCGCGAGCTCGGGCTGGACAAGCCGCTCGTCGTGCGCCTCGAAGGAACGAACGTGAAGCTGGGCAAGGAAATTTTGAACGGATCGGGCCTGAACATCGTGGCCGCCGATTCGATGTCGGACGGCGCGCAGAAAATCGTGTCGCTCGTGAAATGACAAGGGAGAACTTACCGGGGAGTGTGTAAATCATGAGTATCTTGATCGATAAGAACACCAAGGTGATCACCCAAGGCATCACGGGCGCGACGGGATCTTTCCACGCCAAAGGTGCTTTGGACTACGGCACGCAGATGGTCGGCGGAGTGACGCCGGGCAAAGGCGGCCAAACGATCGATTTCGATCTGGAGAACGGCACAAAAGTGACGCTCCCGATCTTCAATACGGTGAAAGAAGCGGTAGCGGCGACCGGCGCCACGGCGTCCGTTATCTACGTCGCGCCTCCGTTCGCGGCCGATTCCATCATGGAGGCGGTCGACGCGGGGCTGGACTTGGTCATCTGCATCACGGAAGGCATTCCGGTGCTGGACATGGTCAAGGTCAAGCGCTTTATGGAAGGCAAGAAAACCCGCCTGATCGGGCCGAACTGCCCGGGCGTCATTACGCCGGAAGAAATCAAGATCGGCATTATGCCGGGCTATATCCATAAGAAAGGCCACGTAGGCGTCGTATCCCGCAGCGGCACGCTCACTTACGAGGCGGTTCACCAGCTGACGACGCGCGGCATCGGCCAGTCGTCGGCCGTCGGCATCGGCGGAGACCCGGTCAAGGGCTCCGAGTTCATCGACATTCTGAAGCTGTTCAACGAAGATCCGGACACGTACGCGGTCATCATGATCGGCGAAATCGGCGGAACGGCGGAGGAAGAAGCGGCGGAATGGATCAAGGCGAACATGACGAAGCCGGTCGTCGGCTTTATCGGCGGCGCGACGGCGCCTCCGGGGAAACGGATGGGCCATGCCGGCGCGATCATCTCCGGCGGCAAAGGAACGGCCGCGGAGAAAATTTCCGTGCTCGAAGCCAACGGCATCCGCGTCGCTCCGACGCCTTCCGACATGGGCGCGACGCTGGTCGCCGTGCTTGAGGAAAAAGGCCTGCTGGAAAAGTGCAAAGGATAATGCTACAGTAGCGATATACGATTTACACGCGGGGATTGACGAACGATTCTCCGCGCGATCGGCAAGGCAGGCAGCCTTCCGCGCCCTCTTTACGAGGGAGTGGAAGGCTTTTTGCCGTATGCGAACCTGAGAGGGGTTGGAGAGGATGCTGGACAACCAGGAGAGCGGGAAAAAGGAGAACGTCAGGGTCGTCTCGCTGGCGGAAGCGCGGGAGACAGGCATGCCGAGAGAAATTCTGATCGCCCTGCACGAGACCGACGGAGTCGGGCGGGTGACGATCGCGACGATCTTCCTGTACGGGGCGATGAAAGGGCCCGGCTCCCTGCGGCATTCGGGAGGTTATCTCGCCGGAGACTGGCGGGACATGGGACTGAGCGCCAGGCAGGCGCTGGCCGCGGAGAAAAGCGTGCGGCCGGCCGCCGCGGAGCGGAGGGAAAGCCGCTATGCCGCGGGAAGAATGGACGTCGTCACCTATTTGGACGACGAATATCCGCCGCTGCTGAGAGAAATTTCCGATCCGCCCTGGGTATTGTATTACAGAGGGCGGTTGGAGCTGCTGAAGCGGCCGGCGATCGCGATCGTGGGCACGCGTCTGGCCACCGGGTACGGGCGCAAGGTCGCGGAGGAGATCGCAGAGGGCTGCGCGGGGCGCATGACGGTCGTCAGCGGGCTGGCGAAGGGAATAGACGCGGCGGCCCACAGAGGGGCCGTATCCGCCGCCTGCGGGACGATAGCGGTGCTGGCCGGCGGGGTCGACCGGTGTTATCCGCCGGAAAACTTCGCGCTGTACCGCGAGATCGGAGCCCGGGGGCTGCTGCTGGCGGAAAGTCCCCCGGATACGATTTTGCATCCGGGCTTGTTCCCGCTTCGCAACCGGATCATTGCCGGCCTCGCGCTGGGCGTCGTCGTCGTGGAGGCGGCCCGCAGGAGCGGAGCGCTCATCACGGCGGACCTGGCGATCGGCTATAACCGGGACGTCTTCGTCGTCCCGGGTCAGGTGACTTCTCCGCGCAGCCTCGGGGCTCTCGAATATTTTCGCAAAGGGGCTCATCCGGCGTTGGACGCCGGGGACATTTTTCAATATTATGAATATCGGCTACCGGAGCTCCCCGGACCGAAAGCCCGGAACGGCGCGGTATCCCGGGCACGGGACGCGGAGGAAGAGCTGGGCGAAGACGAGCGCCTGATCTACCGTCTCATTCTCGAACGGCCCTCCTCCGTCGACGAGCTGGCGGCCTCTTCCGGGATGACATTTGGACATTTACACTCCATTCTGCTAAATTTACTAATGACACGACGAATTGAACAACAACCCGGTTCCGTATATCATGTCCTTTAATAAGAAGGCATAAGAACATAGGCACGAGGACTTGTCGACCGTAGGAGAGGAGGAATGGACGTGGCGGACTCGCTAGTGATCGTCGAATCGCCGGCCAAGGCGAAGACCATCGGCAAATATTTGGGAAGTAAATTTATCGTCAAAGCGTCCATGGGGCACATTCGCGATTTGCCGAAAAGCCAGATCGGAGTCGAGGTGGAAAACGGCTTTCAGCCGAAGTACATTACGATTCGAGGCAAAGGCAACGTGCTGAAGGAATTGCGCGACGCCAGAAAAAAGGTGAAAAAGGTTTATCTGGCGGCTGACCCCGACAGAGAGGGCGAGGCGATTGCCTGGCATTTGGCTCATTACCTGGAGCTGGACGAGAAGGAAGATTGCCGCGTCGTATTTAACGAAATTACGAAGCAAGCGGTCAAGGACGCCTTTAAGACGCCCAGACCGATCGATATGGACCTGGTGAACGCCCAGCAGGCGAGAAGGGTGCTCGACCGGCTCGTCGGCTACAAGATCAGTCCGTTGTTATGGAAGAAGGTCAAGAAGGGGCTCAGCGCCGGCCGCGTGCAATCGGTCGCCGTCAAGCTGATCTACGACCGCGAGAACGAGATCAACGCGTTCGTTCCGGAAGAGTACTGGAGCATTACCGCTCACCTGACCCAGGGCAAATCGGCCTTCGAGGCGAAGTTTCATTCCGTTGGCGGAGAGAAGCGGGAGCTGACGAGCGAAGCCGAGGTCAAGGAAGTGCTGGCGATGCTGGCCGGCGGACAGTTCACCGTCGGCGAAGTGAAGGAGAAGGAGCGTCAGCGCAACCCGTCTCCGCCGTTCATTACGAGCTCGCTGCAGCAGGAGGCCGCCCGGAAGCTGAATTTCCGCGCCTCCAAGACGATGCAGATCGCGCAGCAGCTGTACGAGGGCGTCGATCTGGGCAAGGAGGGGACGGTCGGTCTCATCACGTACATGCGTACCGACTCTACCCGCATCTCGCCGATCGCGCAGGAGGAAGCCAAGGAATATATCGAGGGCAAGTACGGCGGCCAGTTCAATCCCGAGACGCCCCGCGTGTATACGAAAAAGAACGCCTCCGCGCAGGACGCGCACGAGGCGATTCGCCCGACGTCGGTGCTGCGCGATCCGGAATCGGTCAAGGCGTTCACGTCGAAGGACCAATTCCGGCTGTATAAGCTGGTCTGGGAGCGGTTCGTCGCCAGTCAGATGGCGTCCGCCGTACTCGATACGATGACCGTCGATCTGGAGAACGGTCCGGTCATGTTCCGGGCCAACGGCTCGAAGCTGAAGTTTCCCGGCTTCATGAAAGTGTACGTCGAAGGCAACGACGACGGCACGACGACGGACGAGGATCGGCTGCTGCCTCCTCTGGCGCCGGGTGACAAGGCGGAGGCTAAGGACATCGAGCCGAAGCAGCATTTCACCCAGCCGCCGCCGCGATTTACGGAAGCCCGTCTGGTTCGGGCGCTGGAGGAGCTCGGCATCGGCCGTCCGAGCACGTACGCGCCGACGCTGGAGACGATCCAGAAGCGCAACTACGTGGCGCTGGAAGAGAAGAAGTTTATTCCGACCGAGCTCGGGGAGCTGGTCATCCAGCTGATGGAGGAGTTTTTTCCGGAAATCCTCGACGTCGAATTCACCGCCAACATGGAGGACGATCTCGACCATGTCGAGGAGGGCACCCAGGACTGGGTCAACGTGATCGGGGATTTCTACAAATCGTTCGAGGAACGGCTCACGGTCGCCGAAGAAGAGATGAAGGAAATCGAGATCAAAGACGAGCCTTCCGACGAGGTGTGCGACAAGTGCGGCAGCCCGATGGTGTACAAGATGGGGCGCTTCGGCAAGTTTCTGGCTTGCTCGGGCTTCCCGAACTGCCGGAACACGAAGCCGATTATTAAAGATACCGGCGTAACCTGTCCGAAGTGCAAGGAAGGCCAGATCGTCGAGCGGCGCAGCAAGAAGGGACGCGTATTCTACGGCTGCAATCTGTATCCGGGCTGCGATTACGTGTCCTGGGATAAGCCGTCGGCGAAGCCTTGTCCGAGCTGCGGCGGCCTGATGGTCGAGAAGCGGGTCAAGGGCGAGACGCAGTTGAACTGTACCGTATGCGGCCATACGGAGGCTGCCGAAGAGGCGGAGGAAACGGCGGAATAATCGGGGCTTGGCTCGAAGCAACATGGGGTTTGGGGGAATGACAGTGAGCGAACAACAATCCGTGACGGTCGTCGGAGCGGGGCTGGCAGGCAGCGAGGCTGCCTGGCAGATTGCCGCGCAGGGGATTCCCGTCAGGTTATACGAGATGCGGCCGGTCAGACAGACGCCGGCGCATCATACGGCGAGCTTCGCCGAGCTCGTCTGCAGCAACAGCTTGCGGGCGAACGGGCTGGCGAACGCGGTCGGCGTGCTGAAGGAAGAGATGCGGCGGCTCGATTCGCTCATTCTCGCCTGCGCCGACCTGCATGCCGTGCCGGCGGGCGGAGCGCTTGCGGTCGACCGCGAAGGCTTCTCCGCGGAGGTGACCAGTCGGCTGAAGGAGCATCCGCTCATTACGGTCGTGAACGAGGAGGTTTCCGCCATTCCGGAAGACGGAATCGTCGTCGTCGCGACGGGGCCGCTTACTTCGCCGGAGCTGTCGGACGACATCAAGCGGCTGATGGGCGAGGAATATTTCTATTTCTTCGACGCGGCCGCTCCGATCGTGGAGAAGGACTCCATCGATTTCGACAAGGTGTTCCTCGCTTCCCGCTACGACAAAGGGGAAGCGGCATATTTGAACTGTCCGATGACGGAGGCCGAGTTCGACGTCTTCTACGACGCGCTGATCCATGCGGAGACGGCGGAAGTGAAAGATTTCGAGAAGGAAATGTATTTCGAAGGGTGCATGCCGATCGAGGCGATGGCGAAGCGGGGGAAGATGACGGTGCTGTTCGGGCCGATGAAGCCGGTCGGCTTGGTCGATCCGCGCACGGAGGCGAGGTCGCATGCGGTCATCCAGCTGCGCCAGGACAACGCCGCCGGCACGCTGTACAATATCGTCGGCTTTCAGACCCATCTGAAATGGGGCGAGCAGAAACGGGTGTTCTCGCTGATTCCGGGGCTGGAGAACGCCGAGTTCGTCCGCTACGGGGTCATGCACCGCAATACGTTCATCAATTCGCCCAAGCTGCTGCATCCGACGTATCAATTCCGCGCCCGGGAGACGCTGTTTTTCGCGGGCCAGATGACCGGGGTCGAAGGCTACGTGGAGTCGGCCGCCTCGGGCCTGATCGCGGGGCTGAACGCCGGGCGCCTGGCCGGGGGCAGGGAGCCGCTGACGCTTCCCGCCCATACGGCGCTCGGCAGCATGGCGCATTATATTACGACGGCGGACTTTAAGCATTTCCAGCCGATGAACGCGAACTTCGGCTTATTCCCGCCGCTCGGCTACCGCGTGAAGAGCAAGAAGGACAAGAACGACGCCATCGCCGCGCGCGCCCTGGAGGCCATCGACGCGCTGCGGTCCGAAATCCGCGTCAGTTCCGTCTTGTAACCGATGAAGCAGCGGCTGCGTATAAGAACCTATGCCGCTGCTTTTCCGGCTTTACGGACTTCTGCACAACTGTTCAAATATGAATGATCTGGAGGGATCAGCCTATGGATATGACATTCCACGCCACGACGATTTGCGCGATTCGCCATAAGGGCAAAGGGGCGATCGCGGGAGACGGCCAGGTGACGTTCGGCAATAACATGGTGATGAAGAATACGGCGAAGAAGGTTCGCAGGCTGTACCGCAACCAGGTGCTGGCCGGGTTCGCCGGCTCGGTCGCGGACGCGATTACGCTGTTCGAGAAATTCGAGGGCAAGCTCGAGGAGCATCACGGCAACCTGCAGCGGGCGGCGGTCGAGCTGGCCAAGGAATGGCGCTCCGATCGCGTGCTTCGCCGACTGGAGGCGATGATGATCGTCGTCGACGCCACGGGCATGCTGCTGCTCTCCGGCAACGGAGAAGTGATCGAGCCGGACGACGGCATTCTGTCCATCGGTTCGGGCGGCAGCTTCGCGCTCGCCGCGGCGCGCGCGCTCAAGCGCCACGCGCCGGATATGGAAGCCCGCGACATTGCGCGGGCGGCGCTGGAGACGGCTTCGGAAATCTGCGTGTTCACCAACAACAATTTAATCGTCGAGGAAATAGAATGATTACTTTCGACAAGCGCAAGGGAGAGGATCCTATGAACGACGCACTGACGCCCCGCCAAATCGTAGCCGAGCTAGACAAGTACATCGTCGGCCAGAAGTCCGCCAAGCGTTCGGTCGCCGTGGCGCTCCGCAACCGTTATCGCCGCAGCCGCCTGCCGGAGGACATCCGCGACGAGGTCGTGCCGAAAAACATCTTGATGATCGGGCCGACCGGCGTAGGGAAAACGGAAATCGCGCGCCGGCTGGCGAAGCTCGTTCACGCTCCGTTCGTTAAAGTCGAAGCGACGAAATTTACGGAAGTCGGCTATGTCGGCAGAGACGTCGAGTCGATGGTCCGGGATTTGGTCGAGACGGCGATCCGGATGGTGAAGGAGGAGCGCACGGAGAAGGTCAAGGACAAGGCCGAGAGAGCCGCCAACGAGCGGCTGGTCTCGCTGCTGGCGCCGTCCCCGTCGCGTCCGAAGCCGCAGAAGAATCCGCTGGAGATGCTGTTCGGAGGCAGCGCTTCGCCCGGCGACGAGCCCGATCCCGTCGATCCGGGACTGCAGGACAGGAGACGGGATACGAAGGCGAAGCTGGAGGCCGGGCAGCTCGAGAACGAGATCGTCGAGATCGAGGTCGAGGACAATTCGCCGACGATGCTGGATATGCTTGGCGGACCGGGCCAGGAGCAGTTCGGCAACATGCAGGAGATGCTCGGGCAGTTTCTGCCGAAGCGCCGCAAGAAGCGCCGCCTTCCCGTGAAGGAAGCCCGCAAGGTGCTCATCGTGGAGGAAGCCAACAAGCTGATCGACATGGACGACGTGATCTCCGAGTCCGTGCGCAGGGCGGAACAGTCGGGCATTATTTTTATCGACGAGATCGACAAGATCGCCAGCCAGGGCCGCGGCCAAGGACCCGACGTCTCGCGCGAAGGCGTGCAGCGGGACATTCTGCCGATCGTCGAAGGCTCCACGGTCGTGACCAAGTACGGACCGGTCAAGACGGATTACGTGCTGTTCGTCGCCGCTGGAGCGTTCCATATCGCCAAGCCTTCGGATTTGATTCCCGAGCTGCAGGGCCGGTTTCCGATCCGCGTCGAGCTGAGCAGCCTGACGGACGAAGATTTCATTCGCATCCTGACGGAGCCGGAGAACGCGCTGACGAAGCAGTACACGGCTTTGCTGCAGACGGAGGGCATTCATGTCGTCTTCACGGACGACGCGATCTCGGAGCTGGCGAGAATGGCCCAGGAGGTCAACCGGAATACCGAGAACATCGGCGCTCGCCGGCTGCATACGCTGCTTGAGAAGCTGCTGGAGGATTTGAGCTTCGAGGCGCCCGAGCTGCAGCTGGAGGAGATGGAGATTACGCCGGAGTACGTCCGCGAGAAATTATCGATGATTGCAAGCAATCGAGATTTGAGTCAATATATTCTATAGAGGCTCTGGCCGAACGCATGCCGCCGTCTTCGGACGGCGGAATCGTTGTATTTGCTTGTCGCATTAGGAGGAAGCACAATCATGACGCTGTTGATGAAGACCCGTACGCTTAACCGGCTGCTGCAGGAAGCGGCGGGCAAGCCTCTCAACTTTCGCGAGATGGCGGAAAGGCTGCGCGAGACGATGCAGGGCGACGTATTCGTGCTCAGCAGGAAGGGAAAAGTGCTCGGCTCGGCGCATTCCGCGGGATTTCCCGAGATGTGGCTGCGCAGGGAAGCGGCGGACGGGATGCGATTTCCCGCCGAGACGAACGACCGGCTGCTGCGAATTTCGGAGACGGCGGCCAACGTTTCGTCGAATGAGGAAATTTTAACCCCGATCGAAGCGGCTTTCGGGAACGGAATTGTCACCATCGTTCCGATTATCGGCGGAGGCGACAGATTGGGGACTTTGGTCCTATCCCGCGAACACGAGCCGTTTGGGGACGACGATCTAATTTTGGCGGAGTACGGATCTACGATTATAGGCATGGAGATACTTCGGGAGAGGATCGACGAGCGGGAAGCCGAAGCCAGAAGCAAGGCGATTGTGTCGGTTGCGGTCAATTCGCTCTCCTTCAGCGAGATGGAAGCCGTCGAGCAAATCTTCGAAGAATTGCAAGGCAAGGAAGGGCTGCTGGTCGCTTCCAAAATCGCGGACAGGGCCGGAATTACAAGATCTGTCATTGTCAATGCGCTGCGGAAGCTGGAGAGCGCGGGAGTGATCGAAACTCGCTCTCTGGGGATGAAAGGAACGTACATTCGCATTCTCAACGCCCAATTGCTGCAGGAGCTGGAGCATCGCAAGAACGGATAAACGCGAACGCCAGGCGAACAAGGAAGCCCTATCTTCTTTTGGAAGATTAGGGCTTTTTTCTTATTGTCACGCACCCGGATGTCGTAGATGATGGATCTTAGAAAATTCTAATATGTCGTATTGCGCCGTTTTTTTTGTAGAATGAGCAAATCTCTTGTCGCATCAAGCAGGAATTTGCGAGAACGGCGTGGAATTAAACAGATGCAAAGCCAGAGTTTGGAGCGAACGAGAGCAATAATGAAGATTATCTCATGAACGAGCGGAAAGGGGCGACCCATGATGGAATTGTTAAGCGGCGCATCGTTTCAGCGTCTGGAGACCGCCATCCAGGCCGCGGCGATGAGACAACGCGTGCTGTCCAACAACATCGCGAACAATGATACGCCCAACTTCAAGAGATCGGACGTAGCCTTCGAGGAGATGCTGACGCGGGCGATCGGCTCGCAGAGGACGCATGCGCTCGCGGGCAGGCTGACCGATCCGCGCCACATCCCGATTAACGGAGCTTATCCGTCCCCGTCTCCGAGGGTCGTCACCGACGAATCGACGGCTATCAATAACAACAGGAACAACGTGGATATCGAGAAGGAAATGGCGCTGCTCGCGGAAAATCAGCTCAGATACAACCTGATGACGCAGCAGGTCAGCCACGAGGCGAAAATGATGAGAATCGGAATTCAAGGGAGTGCGTAACGAATGAAGCTCGGAGGATTCGATATCAGCGCTTCCGCGTTAACCGCCCAGCGGCTGCGGATGGACGTCATATCGGCGAACATCGCGAACGCGGAGACGACGAGAGCCGGTTACGTGAACGGCAAATTCGTTCCTTACCGCCGTCAGGTCGTCGTAATGGAAGCCGCTCAGCCCAAGTTCCAGGACGTGCTCGGACAGCAGCTGAACGGGCAGTCGGCGCAAGGCGTCAAGGTGGCGGCCATCCGCGAGGATTCGGCGCCGTTTAAGCAGGTATACAATCCGACGCATCCCGACGCGGATGCGAGCGGCATGGTCTATATGCCCAACGTAGACATGTTGAAGGAGCAGGTCGACCTGCTGGCCGCTTCCCGGTCTTACGAAGCCAATATCACGGCTTTGAACGCAAGGAAATCGATGTTCATGAAGGCGCTGGAAATGGGCCGCTGACGGCGGCCCGTCCGCCGAACGACCCCCAATAACGTTGAAGGAGTGGTAGCTTGATTACGAACGCAATGCCGATAAACTCCGTAAGCGCGCTGTCCGGCCTGAATCCGATTCAGGCGAAGGCGACTCCGGCGGAAGCGACGGAGAGTTTCGCCTCGTTCCTGAAGAGCGCTCTTGACGGCGTGGCCGCCCAAGAGCAGAACGTACATAAGCTGAACGACCAATTTCTGATCGGGGAAGTCGACGAGAACCAGGTGCTTATCGCCGCTACGCAGGCGGAGCTCAGCCTCTCCTTGACCGGACAAGTCCGCAATAAGGTGATCGAAGCTTACCAGGAAATAATGCGGATGCAGGTCTGATTTCGATGCAGAATCGACAAGAAATTTTGAAATCAACGGATGAAGGCGCGCGTCTACGTCGACCGGCCTTCTCTGTTCTTCTAACCGCAGGTGGGGTGAAATCGTGAACGAGAAGTGGGCACGGGTTCGAGAAAAGCTGCTCGGTTTCTGGAACCAGTACAGCAAGACGCAAAAGTGGGTGCTCGCCTCAACAGCGGCCTTGTTGCTTTTTGCCATCATATTGCTGACCTATCTATTCAGCAGGACGGAATACGAGATCGCTTTCCAGAACCTGGACAGCACCGACGCCGCCGCCATTATAGAATACCTGGACGGCAGCGGGATCAGCTACAAGCTGAGCGATGCCGGGACGAGCATCTACGTGCCGAGCGCTTCCGCGGCCAGGGTCAAAGTGGACGTCGGCTCCCAGGGGCTCGTCCAGAACGGCTCCATCGGCTTCCCGGAGCTCAGCAAATCATCGTCGGCGATCGGGACGACCGACCAGGAGTTCAACGTCAAGTTCCGCAATGCGCTTAATGGGGAAATTCAGCAATTGCTGATGAGCAAGCAAGGGATCTCGAAAGTCAAAGCGATTGTGACGCTGCCCGAGGATTCGGTGTTCCTGAACGAATCGGACAAGGAGAAAGCGATCGCGGCCGTCGTCATTACGTTTAAGCCGGGCTTCCGTCCGAAACAGGAAGAGATCGACAGCTATTACAATCTCGTCAAGTCGGCCGTGCCGAACTTGGCCATTAACGACATCACGATCAGCAGCAGCACCGGCGATCTGACTCCGTCCACCCAGTTGGGCGGCGGCGCCGGAGCGGGCGGCGCGCTCTACGAGACGCAGTTCGCGATCCAGAACGAATTCGAGAATACGCTGAAGAGGGACATCCAGCAATTCCTGAATCCGATCGTCGGCATGGACAACATGGTTGTGAGCGTCGTGTCTTCCCTGAACTTCGACAAAAAGACTTCGCAGGAGCAGATCGTGCAGCCTCTGCCGGACAACGACAACAAGGGCATCGAGATCAGCCGCGAGGAATCCAGCGAAACGTATCAGGGCCAGGACAGCCAATCCGGCGGAGTCGCGGGCACCGGCGAGACGGATGTCGCGAACTACCCTTCGTCGGGCGGAACGGGCTCCTCCTCTTCGGAGAAAGTATCCACCTTCATCAATTACGATGTGACTCGCATTACTAATAATATCGACTACGGACCTTATAAAGTGAAGGACTTATCGATAAATGTCGCAGTAAATTCCGCAAATATGACTCCCGAGCGTCTGGAAGAGATTCAAGGGATGCTGGTAGGGAACGTGAGAGTGCTGCTGGCCGAGTCCGGATTGGAGCTGTCGGACGAAGCTCTGGCGCAGCGGGTGTCGGTTCTGTCGCAATCCTTCGAGGGGACGACGTCGGCTTCGGGCGGCGTGTCGAACTCGACCTACTGGATGGCCGCGACGGGTTTGCTCGCGCTGGCGCTGCTCGGAGGCGGAGGCTATTACATTTACCGTCGCCGCAAAGCCGCCCAGGAAGCGGCCGAGATCGCGGAGCTGCCGCGCGCGGAAATGCCGACGATCGATATCGACAACATTACGAACGAGAGCCAGGTGCGCAAGCAGTTGGAAAGCTTAGCCAAGCGCAAGCCGGATGAATTCGTCAATCTTCTCCGGACTTGGCTGGTGGATGAATAGAGGTGGCAGCGGTGGCGAAAGGTTTTCAGTTGTCCGGGAGGCAGAAGGCGGCCATTCTGCTCATCACCCTTGGACCGGAAGTATCCGCGCAAGTGTTCAAGCACTTGCGCGACGACGAAATTGAGCAGCTGACGCTCGAAATCGCCAACGTGCGCAAGGTGGACGCCGGGGAGAAGGAGCAAATTCTCGGCGAATTCCATCAAATCTGCATCGCGCAGGAGTACATAACGCAAGGCGGCATTACTTACGCGAAGGAAATTTTGGAGAAGGCGCTAGGCTCGCAGAAGGCGATGGACATTCTGAATCGCCTGACCGCAACCTTGCAGGTTCGGCCGTTCGATTTTGCGCGGAAGGCCGAGCCTTCGCAAATTCTGAACTTCATCCAGAATGAGAATTCGCAGACGATCGCGCTCGTGCTCTCTTATTTGCAGCCGGATCAATCGTCCGCGGTGCTCTCGTCCCTGCCGCAGGAGAAGCAGGCGGAGGTCGCGAGACGAATCGCGCTGATGGACAGCACGTCGCCGGACGTCATCTCCCAGGTCGAGCGGGTGTTGGAGCAGAAGCTCAGCTCCACGGTCACGCAAGATTACACGAACGCCGGAGGCATCGAGGCGATCGTACAAATCCTCAACGGCGTAGACCGCGGCACGGAACGCACGATTCTGGATTCCCTGGAAATCCAGGATCCGGAGCTGGCGGAGGAGATCAAGAAGCGGATGTTCGTGTTCGAGGACATCGTCAACCTGGACAACCGTTCCATCCAGCGCATCATCCGGGACATCGAGAACGCGGATTTGCAGCTTGCGCTTAAGGTCGCCAGCGAGGAAGTGCGGGAATCGATTTTCCGGAACATGTCGAAGCGGATGGCCGAGACGTTCAAGGAAGAGATGGAATACATGGGGCCGGTGCGGCTGCGCGACGTGGAAGAGGCGCAGACTCGCATCGTAGCGACGATCCGCAGACTGGAAGAGGCCGGAGAGATCATTATCGCTCGCGGCGGAGGAGACGATATTATTGTCTAATCTCATCAAATCCTCGCATGTCGTATCGCTGGACGATCTGAAGAGATTGGAATTGATTCAGAGAATCGCGCCCGTTCCGCAAAATATTTCCGGTTCCGACACGGATGGCGAAGGAAATCAAGCTCCCGATGTCGAAACACAAACGTTAAAGGGACGCATCATCGCCGATGCCGAGCATACGGCCGAGGAGATCGTACGGCAGGCGAAGGCCGACGCCGCGGAGCTGAAAGCGGCCGCCGAACGGGACGCGGAAGCGTGGTGGCAATCGCGCCGCGAGGAAGACGACCGCGCGCGCGAGGAGGCGAGCCGGCAAGGCTACGACGAAGGCTACCGCAACGGAGCGAACGAGGCGGAGGAACAGCTGAAACGGCAATACGACGAGCGGCTTCGCGAAGCGGAGGCGATCGTGGCCCAAGCCTACCAGGCGAAGGAAGCGATCATCGTCGAAGGCGAGTCGTTCCTCGTGGAGCTGAGCTGCGCCATCGCGGAGAAGATTGTGCAGCGCAAGCTGTCGAAGGCGCCGGAGATGTCGATGAAGCTGTTCGAGAAGGCGCTGGCCCGAAGGAAGGAACAAGGCGTTATCGTGCTGTGCGTGTCGCCCTCCCAATTCGCTTACGTGCAGGCCGCGAAGGACGAGCTGGCGCTCGTGCTGGACGCGCAGGCGGAGCTGCAGGTCGTGCCCGACGCTTCGATCAAAGAAGGCGGATGCATCGTCAGATCGGCGTTCGGCAGCATCGACGCGAGAGTCGATACGCAGCTCGAAGCGATCCGCGAGCAGCTGCTGAGAGTCGCGGCCCATCGCGGCGAGGGGGGCGAACCGCATGACGCCTCCTGAGATCGGACGTTATACGGAGACGCTTCGCGAGCTGGATCCGGTGCGGGTGAACGGCAAAGTGATCCAGATCATCGGATTAACGGTGGAATCCGAGGGACCGGACGCCAGCATCGGCGACGTCTGCTCGATCCATCCGATGAAGGGCGGCAAGCCGGTGCTCGCCGAGGTCGTCGGCTTCCGCGACAACCGGGTGCTGCTCATGCCGCTCGGCGAGCTGCATTCGGTCGGCCCGGGCTGCGACGTCGTCGCGACGGGCAACCCGCTGACGGTGCAGGTCGGCTCCGAGCTGCTCGGCAAAGTGCTGGACGGGCTGGGCAGGCCGCTCGACGGAACGCGCTTGTCGGTGCGCATGCCGCACTATTCGACGAACAACGTCCCGGGCAATCCGCTTAATCGACCGCGGGTGACAACGCCTCTGGGCGTCGGCGTGCGGGCGATCGACGGGCTGCTCACCGTCGGCCAAGGCCAGCGGATCGGCATCTTCGCCGGCTCGGGCGTCGGGAAGAGCACGCTGCTGGGCATGATCGCCAGGAACACGTCCGCCGACGTCAACGTCATTGCGCTGATCGGCGAACGCGGACGCGAGGTGCTGGAGTTCGTCGAGAAGGACCTTGGGCCGGAAGGGTTGGCCCGTTCCGTCGTTATCGTTGCGACGTCCGACCAGCCGGCGTTGATCCGGATGAAGGGCGCGCTGATCGCCACGACGATCGCCGAATATTTTCGCGACCGCGGGATGAACGTGATGCTCATGATGGACTCGGTTACCCGGTACGCGATGGCGCTGCGGGAAGTCGGCCTGGCCATCGGGGAGCCGCCGGCAACGAGAGGGTATACGCCGTCCGTATTCGCGGCGCTGCCCAAATTGCTGGAACGCGCGGGAACGGGACCGACCGGCTCGATTACCGCTTTCTATACCGTCCTCGTGGACGGGGACGACATGAACGAACCGATCGCCGACGCCGTGCGCGGCATTCTGGACGGGCATATCGTGCTGCATCGCAATCTGGCGAACAAAGGACATTTCCCGGCCATCGACGTGCTGTCGAGCGTCAGCCGGGTCATGAAGGACATCGTCAGCGACGAGCAGCAGGGGGCCGCGGAGCAGCTCAAGAAGCTGCTGGCCGTCTACCGGGATTCCGAAGACCTCATTAATATCGGGGCCTACCAGCGCGGCTCCAACGCCGAGATCGACAAGGCCATTCAGTACTACGATCTGATCCGGACGTACACGCAGCAGAGAACGAACGAGAAAGTGACGCTGCAGGAGGCGCAGGAGCGGCTCGTAATCGATTTTTACAGGAGATGAGGATAAGCGACTATGGCATTCCGATATCCTTTGCAGAAGATCGTGGACCTGAAGGGCAGCGAGAAATCGATGGCCGAATGGGAATACGCCGCTTCGCTCGGCAAGCTCAGAACCGAGGAAGAACGGCTGCGCAAGCTGCACGAAGAGCGCCGCGGCCTCGAAGAGGACCTGCTGTCGACCGCCAAGCGGCCGACGCCTCTCACCGAGCTGCTGGCGACCGAAAGATACATACAAGTCGTGGACGATAGAATCCGCAGGCAGCACGAAGGCGTTCTTTCCGCCGAAGACCAGGTGCGCAAGCGCCAGGGCCAACTGACGGACAAGATGGTGGACGAGAAAGTGTGGCTGAACGCGCGGGATCGCGCGTTGGAGCGGTTCAGGCAAGACCGGCTGGCCAAGGAACAAAACGAACTGGACGAAATCGCGATCGTAAGGGCGGCCTCCTCGCGCAGGTAACGGAGACCCTCGGCCGGATCGCGGGAGAAAGGAGGGAAATTCGTGGCGAGCGCAGATGTGGAAAAGAGCAGTTACAGCGGCTTCGAGCGGTTTCTCTTTTTTGTTACCCCGATTTTATTTACTGCGGTCCTGCTGGGCGTGCTGCTGCTGATGTTTAATGCGGACTGGCGCAACGCGGCGCTGGAGATCGGCAACAAAATACCGGTCGTTCGCTCGATTCTGCCGAACCCGGAGAGCCCGCAGGCGCCGGGAACGCAGACGGACGAATCCCTGTCGGTGAACAACGCCAAGGCGAAGCTCGACGAGCTTAACGCGCTGCTCGCCGAACGGGAGACGGCGCTGAAGCAGGCGACGGCGCTTAACGACGAGCAGAAGAAAAAGCTCGACGAACTCCAACTGCAGCTGGACGATCTGACGAAGGCGGGCGAGGAACGCACGATAACGGGCGAAGCTTACGCCTCCCGGATCAAGGATCTGGCGACCATGTACGGAAAGATGACTCCAAGCAAAGCGGCCCCGATTCTGGAAAGCATGACGCTGGAGGAATCGGCTCTCGTGCTGGGCGCAATGTCGGATACCGAACGCGGGCGCGTGCTGGAGCGCATGACCCCGAAGAGAGCGGCCGACGTGACCGTCAAGCTGAAGGACGCGGACACAGTCGACGACCGCGAGATCGCGGCGCTGCAGTCGCGGATCAAGGAGCTCGAGAACAGTCCGGCGGATACGTCCGCGGCGCTGGATACGGCGGAGCTGAACCGCACCTTCTCCAGCATGGAGCCGAAGAAGGCGGCCGAGCTGCTGCTGCAGATGTCGACGTCTGCCCAGAGCAAGGCGCTGCGCATTCTGGACGCCTTGGACAACGATGCTCGCGCCAAGGTGTTGAACGAATTGTCCGCCTTGGACAAGAAGGCGGCCGCGAACCTGGTCGGCAAGCTGATGCCGGCTAATCCGTAACGCTTCGACATTGGGAAATCCGATATTTCGGAAATTGGGAAAGGAGGTGAAAACAAGATGAACATGATGATTTCAACCGCGCCTTCCACGGCGGCCAAAGCGTTGGCGACGGCCGCGGGCGGTTCCCAGGGAACGGCGGAAGGCGGCAGCGGATTCGCGGGCGCGCTCGTGCAGGCGATCGACGGAGGCGGATCTCCGGCGCAGACGAACGGCGGCGGATTGTCTCTTCCCGTCGGCTTGTCCGGATTGCTCGGGGCCGTCGCGGCGCTGGAGGAAGGCGGAGAAGCGCAGGATTTGCTTGCGATGCTGTCGAGCCTGATCGATCAACTGGATCAGTTGGATCAAGCGGACGGCGAGCCGGCTCCCGAAACACAGGAGCAGCTGGCGGCGATGCTCGTGATGCTGCAAAGCTTGCTCGAGCAGCTTCGCACGGCCCAACCTTCGGCGGATACGGCGCTTACGGCAACTTCCGACGCCGGACAGACGGTCGACGTTGCGCTGAATACGCCGCTGTCCAAGCCGATCGTCCAGGCGCTGCGCGATGTCGCGAAGCAATTGGCCGACGCCGTCGCAGCCGGGAAGGACGCGCAGGAGCAGATGCCTGCCATCGGCGCTCAAGTCAAAGCGGCATTGGACACTTTGACGGCGATCGCGGCAGCATCCGCGGCGAAGAACGAAGCGAAGACGGGAGAAACCGAACGCGCCAAAGCGGCGGGCAAGGCGGATGGCGTTCCGGCAGCCGAAGCGGCTGTCGTCAAGGAGGCCTCGTCCCAGGCCGGCGCGGCTCAAGAAGCGCGGAAGCCTGCGCAGGCGCTGCGCGATCCGGTATGGCGCTTCCAAATGGCGGCAGACACCGACGACAACGCGCAGACAGGCGCCCGGACGGCTGCGGCGACGGTCGAAACGGCGGAGCGGACGGAAGCTTCGGACACGAGGCCGATCTGGACGCTGCAGCAAAACGATCGCTTGACGACCGCCGAAACCGCGGCGGCCAAAGCTCCGGTACCGGTGCCGAACCCGGTTCCCGTTCAGCAATTCGCCGAACAGATGGGCAGGTACCTGGTCAAGCAGTTCCAACTGACGCAAGGCAACGGCATCTCCGAAGCCAAGCTTACGCTGACCCCGCAGCATCTCGGGCAGGTGGACATCCGCATCGTGATGAACAACGGCGTGCTGACCGCGCAGTTCGTCGCGGACAATCCGGCGGCCAAGGAGCTGCTGGAAAATCAGATGGCGCAGCTCAGAGCTTCCCTGCACGGTCAAGGGCTGCAGGTAGAACGGCTTGAGGTCGTTCAACAGTCTTCCGCTTCCGGCGAAGCGGCGTTCCAGCATCAGGAGCACCGCAATTCGAACTCCGGCAAAGACGGAGGCTCCGGCGGGCGAGGCGGGGACGACGGCAACGAGGAATCCGCCGTATTCGCGGCCGAACTGGAACGCAATTCTTCGCTTAAGGAGGCCGGTTACGGCAGCTCGATCAACGTAACGGCTTAACGTCGCAGCATGAGGAGGTGAGCGATGTGGCTGACAGTGTCGGCACGAAAAATATTTGGCCGTATTATTCCGCCCAGAACGTCCAAGCGGCGGCCAGAGAACCGGTCAAGGAGTTAGGCAAGGACGAATTTCTGCAAATTCTGGTGACGCAGCTTCGCTATCAGGATCCGATGCAGCCGATGCAGGACAAGGAGTTTATCGCCCAGATGGCGCAGTTCTCCTCCTTGGAGCAGATGATGAACATGACCAAGGAAATTACCGCGCTGAAGCAATCGGCGGGCATGGCGACGGGGCTCATCGGCAAGCAGATCGAATGGTACGCGGACAATGTCGAAGCAGGCAAAGAAGGCGTCGTGCAGAGAGGCACGGTAAGCTCGATCCTCTGGACGGGCGGCGTGCAGTACGCGCAGGTCGGCGATCTTGCGGTCCCGATCGACAAAGTGATTTCCATCTCCGAACCTTCCGGGGAGCCCGAGAACGGCGGAGAGCAGCCTGAAGCCGGCGGGGAACAGCCCGAGCCGGAGGTGACGGGAGATGAATAACCCGATGCTCGCCCTGCATTTGACACCGGGGCGCACGGGGCCGATTCAAGGCCAGCGGCCTGCGGATCGCAACAGGGAGGTTCGCTCCGAAGGCGTATCTTTTAAGGAACTGCTCGATCAGCAGCAGCAGCTGAAGTTCAGCCATCACGCCGAACAGCGCTTGCAGCAGCGAGGCATTCGCTTGCAGCCGGAGCAGCTCGAACGAATCGCGAGCGCCGTCGATCAGGCAGCGGCCAAGGGGGCCAAAGATTCCCTGGTATTGTTCCAGGACATCGCCATGATCGTCAGCGTGCCGAACCGGACCGTCGTTACCGCAATGGACGGCCCTTCGATGAAAGAGCATATTTTCACGCAAATCGACAGCGCCGTTGTCGTCAGCTAATGAACCATCGGGCCGGTCCTGCAAAGGGAGCCCAAAGCCGCCGACCGATTGAAGCGGCTAAATCCACCTTAATGGAGGTAGGCATTACATGTTGCGTTCTATGTATTCCGGCGTATCCGGAATGAGAGGTTTTCAGACGAAGCTTGACGTAATCGGCAACAACATCGCCAACGTAAACACGGTCGGCTTCAAAGCGGGCCGCGTCATGTTCAAGGACATTCTGAGCCAATCGATGTCGGGCGTGACCGCATCGGTAGAGGGCGAGCAAGGCGGCATCAACGCCAAGCAAGTCGGTCTGGGCGTCACGATCGCCGCGATTGACACGCTGCACACGCCGGGCAGCGCGATGACGACAAGCAAGCCGACCGACCTGCGCATCGACGGCGACGGATTTTTCGTCGTCAGCCCGGACGGGGGAGAGACGCAATATTTGACCCGTGCCGGCAACTTCGATCTCGACGCCAACAGGCAGCTCGTTAATGCCGACGGCATGTTCGTCATGTCGGCGGAAGACGGCGGTCCGATTCAATTGGACGCCGAAGTGACTGCGTTCTCGATCTCGCAGACCGGCGAGATCATTGCGATCGGAGCGGACGGATTGGCAACGCCGACGGGGACTTTCATCGGAGTGGCCATGGTTGCGAATCCGGGCGGACTCGAGAAAGTCGGAGGCAATCTGTACCGGATGACGCCGAACGCCAATCTCGATGGGGAACTGGTCGTCGGACTGGCTGCCGACGCGGAAGCTGGCTCCGGCTCAATCATCTCCGGCCAGCTGGAAATGTCCAACGTCGACTTGACGAACGAGTTCACGGAAATGATCGTCGCGCAGCGCGGCTTCCAATCGAACTCGAGAATCATTACGACGTCCGACGAAATTCTGCAAGAAGTCGTAAACCTGAAACGGTAATTGATCTCCTGTCGGGGAAGGGCCGAGGCTCTTCCCCCGACAGTCTGGGGGAGGCCCAGTTATGATTCAAGTGACGCGCCTGAACGGCACGAAGCTGCATCTCAACGCTTTGCTGGTCGAGACGGTGGAAGAGACGCCGGATACGATCATTACGCTTACGACAGGAAGAAAGTTTATAGTGATCGAAAATTCTTCGGATGTAATCCGGGCGATCCGGCATTACTTGCGCAGTATCGGCGTGTTGGCGGCGGTTACCAGTCCCGCGGACCCGCAATCGGAGGGAGCTACGTCATGAGAAAATTGTTGCCATGGCTCGTTTCGCTATTATTGGCGATTACGTTGATTGTCGTTGTCACGTTCTACTTCTGGAACAATCTGTTCGGGGACAAGAAGAAGGATCCCGATCAAGCCGCGAAGGAAGTGGCCGAGAACGTGCAGCTGGAGCCCATATCTGCGGATGAAATGGTAAAGGTCACATCCGAATTAATTGATATCAGCACCAATCTTGCGGACACGGATTACGTGGTCAAAGTCAGCCTCTCGTTCCAGTTCGACACCGAGAAGGCGAAGGACGAATTCGACAAGATCAAGGAAAACGAAATCAAGCCGATCGTCAATCGCGCGCTCTGGGTAATGACTCCGGAGGAGATGAGCGGGACGAAAGGAAAGGACCAGCTGGCCGCGGGGCTGATCAACTCGATCAACGGCGTCATGACCGAAGGCAAGCTGCTTAAAGTCGGAATCAAAGGATTTATTATGACTCCTATCTAATATATAGAAGAAGTCCGGAACGACAGGGAGACCGGCGGTTCGAGCGCCAGTTCGGCCGAGGCTCGAGAAAGGGGTGAGAGATTTGGTAGATGTACTGTCGCAGAATGAGATAGACGCGCTGCTCGCGGCGCTGTCGTCCGGCGAGATGGATGCGGAAGAACTCAAAAAAGAGGATACGCAGAAAAAGGTTCGCGCTTACGATTTCAAGCGCGCAACCCGTTTCTCCAAGGACCACATTCGCAGCTTGACGCGGATTCACGAGAACTTTGCAAGATATTTAACGACTTATTTCTCGGCTCAGCTTCGAACGTTCGTCCAGATCAGCGTCGTTCAAGTCGAGCAGCTGCCTTACGACGAATTCATCCGCTCCATCCCCAAGATGACGATTCTGAACATCTTCGAGGCGGAGCCGCTCGAAGGCCGCATGGTTCTGGAGGTACATCCCAACGTCGCTTTCGCGATGCTGGACAGGCTGCTGGGGGGCGGCGGCAGCGCTCCGAGCAAGATCGGCAGCTTGACGGAAATTGAAACGATCATTATGGAGAAGATATTCAGCCGCGCGCTCGACAGCCTTCAGGAAGCGTGGAGAACGATTATCGACACGCAGCCGCGCCTCGAAGCGCTGGAGACGAACCCGCAGTTTATGCAGATCGTGTCTCCCAACGAGACGATCGCTCTGATCTCGCTCAGCACGAAAATCGGGGAGACGACGGGGATGATCAACCTGTGTATCCCGCATGTCGTCATCGAGCCGATTATGCCCAGGCTGTCGGTTCACCACTGGTTCGTGTCGCAGAAGAAGACGCGGGCGCCCGAGGAGCAGCATATTCTCGAGCAGCGGGTGCAGAAAGCGATGCTGCCGATTATCGCCGAGCTCGGCTCTTCGTATATTTCCGTGCAGGAGTTTCTGAACTTGGCGGTCGGGGACGTCATTTCCTTGAAGCGGCAGACGACGGACGGTCTGGAAATCAAGGTCGGGGATAACGTGAAGTTTATCGCGAGTCCGGGTACGCTGCGAGACAAAATGGCGATTCAGATTCAAGAGATCGTCAGCGAAGGAGTAGATGAAATCAATGACGAGTAAAGATTACTTATCCCAGGAGGAAATCGACGCCCTGCTGAACCAGTCGTCCGGCGGGGGAGACGACGCTCCGGCGCCGGACGCTTCGCAAGCGACCGGCGGCGATTCGATCGACGATTATCTGACTCCGCTCGAGCAGGACGCCCTTGGCGAGATCGGCAACATTACGTTCGGAAGCGCGGCGACGGCGCTCTCGACCTTGCTCGGCAAGAAGGTCGACATCACGACGCCTACCGTGTCCGCAATCGCCAGGGACCAGTTCGAGGCGGAATTTCCAAAGCCGCACGTCGCCGTTCACGTCAGCTACGTCGAAGGCTTCGAAGGCATCGAAGGCATCAACTCCTTGGTCATCAAATCCCACGACGCGCAGGTGATCGCCGATTTGATGCTGGGCGGCGAGGGCAACGTGACGACGGGGGAGCTGAATGAAATCCATATCAGCGCCGTTCAGGAAGCGATGAACCAGATGATGGGCTCGTCCGCGACGTCGATGTCGACGATCTTTAACCGGATGGTCAACATTTCTCCTCCGGGCATCGACATTATGGACGTGAAGAACAATTCGGGCACCGCCAATTTGCCGCAGGAGGACGTTTTCGTCAAAATTTCCTTCCGGTTGAAAATCGGCGATCTGATCGATTCTTCGATTATGCAGCTGCTTACGGTGCCGTTCGCCAAGGAACTCGTCAGCTCCTTGATGGGCGGCGTTTCCGAGCCCGCGCCGCAGCCCGCGGCCGCGCCGGCTCCTCAGCCCGCGGCCCAACCGGCGCCGCCCGCTCAGCCGCAATACGCGGCGCCCCCGGCGCAGACGCCTCCGCCGACGCATCAGGCGCCGCCGATGGCCGCCGTGCCGCCGGGTTACGGAGCGCCGCAGCCGGGTTATCCGCAGACGCTTGGAGGAGGGGGCGGCATGAACCGGAACGTGAACGTCAACCCGGTTCAATTCGCCAACTTCCAGGGGCCCGGATATACGCAGGCGGACGAAACGAATCTTAATCTGCTGCTCGACATCCCGCTGAAGGTAACGGTTGAGCTGGGGCGCACGAAGAAGCAGATTAAGGATATTTTGGAACTGTCCCAAGGCTCGATTATCGAGCTGGACAAGCTGGCCGGCGAACCCGTCGACATCTTGGTTAACAACAAATTGATCGCCAAAGGCGAGGTCGTTGTCATCGACGAAAACTTCGGAGTGCGCGTTACCGATATCGTCAGTCAATGGGACCGCGTCCAAAAAATCCAATAAGCTAATCGGGAGGAAACAGAAATGGCAAACCGCATTCTCATCGTTGACGACGCAGCATTCATGCGCATGATGATCCGCGATATTTTAACGAAAAACGGGTACGAGGTCGTAGGCGAGGCCCAGGACGGCGCGCAAGCGATCGAGAAGTACAAAGATTTGAACCCGGACCTGATCACGATGGATATTACGATGCCCGAGATGGACGGTATCGCGGCGCTTAAGGAGATCCGCAAGCTCGATTCCAACGCGAAGGTGATTATGTGCTCGGCCATGGGGCAGCAAGCGATGGTCATCGACGCGATTCAAGCCGGCGCGAAGGATTTTATCGTCAAGCCGTTCCAGGCGGACCGCGTCATCGAAGCGATCAAAAAAACGCTCGGCTAAGCCGAAGTCGGGAGCTTTAAAACAGTGATGCGAATATACGGGCTTGCCGATGAATTGCCGGATACGTCGTCGTTGGGCTCGGTTTGGGATTTGATCCGGGTGCTCGTTGTCCTCGGACTGATTATCGGCTTGATCGTGTTCGTGCTGCGATTCCTGGCGAAACGCAATCGCGGCTGGGGGATGAACCGCTCGCTGCGCTCGCTCGGGGGATTCCCGCTCGGCACGAATAAGTCGATGCAGATCGTGGAGTGGAACGGGCGCATTTACGTGCTCGGGATCGGAGACGACATTACGCTGCTGGAATCGATCACCGACCCGGAAATCGTCGATGCCTTGCTGGCCGAGCACGAAGCCGGAATGGCCCATACGGGGCCGGCGCTGCCGGAATGGCTTCGCAAATGGACCGAGCGCGGCGGCTCGCGGAGCGAGGACCTCTCCTCGCGGCCCGTCGGCTCCGACTCCAGCTTCGAGAAGTCGTTGGAAACCCGGCTTCGCCAGCTGTCCGAAAGAAGGCAGCAGGCGGAGCAACTGCTGGAGGATAACCGTTCTGAAGATCGGACAGATGAGCGATGAGAAAAAAAATCTTATATAGTTTCCTGACGTTGCAAGCTTTGCTGTTCGGGTCCCAGGCGTCGGTCTACGCCGACCCCATTATCGGGGTGACGCTGGGCGACGGCTCCGAGCCGGTCGGCGCGTCCGCATTGTCCCTGCTGCTGTTGATTACCGTGCTGAGCCTGGCTCCGGCCATCCTCGTGCTGATGACGAGCTTCACAAGAATCGTCATCGTGCTCGGCTTCGTTCGCACCTCGCTGGGCACGCAGCAGATGCCGCCGAACCAGGTATTGATCGGACTGGCGCTGTTCATGACGCTGTTCGTCATGGCACCGACGTTCTCGCAAGTGAACGAAACGGCGCTTAAGCCGTACTTGGCCGGGGAGATCAGCCAGACGGACGCCTTGGAGCAAGCTTCCGTGCCGATGAAGGAGTTCATGTACAAGCATACGCGGGAGAAGGATTTGCTCCTGTTCATGAAGTACACGAAAACCGAAAAGCCGGCCACCTTCCAAGACATCCCGATTACCGTTCTCGTTCCGGCTTACGCCATTAGCGAATTAAAAACGGCGTTCCAGATGGGCTTTATGATTTTTATTCCGTTTCTCGTAATCGATATGGTTGTCGCCAGCACGCTGATGGCGATGGGGATGATGATGCTTCCGCCGGTTATGATCTCGTTGCCTTTCAAGATTCTGCTCTTCGTGCTTGTCGACGGCTGGTATCTTGTCGTGAAGTCGTTGTTGACCAGCTTTAGTCCATAGTCGGAGCACGGAATGCGAGGGGGGAGTCCATGACATCCGAGTTTATTATCGGCCTTGCCGGCCAGGCGCTGTTTACCGTATTGAAAGTAAGCGCGCCGATGCTGATCATCGCGCTTGTCGTCGGTCTCAGCGTCAGCATCTTCCAGGCGACGACGCAGATTCAGGAGCAGACGCTTGCTTTCGTCCCCAAGATTATCGCCGTTTTCCTCGCCCTGTTGATTTTCGGACCGTGGATCTTGAATGTTATGGTCGACTTCACGGCGCGGCTGCTAGGAAATTTGGAAAAGTATATCGGGTGACTTGATATGAACATCCTCATGCAGGTCTTCCCTGCCTTTCTGCTTGTTTTTTGTCGAATTACAGCTTTTTTTGTAGTCGCACCGTTTTTCTCGTCCCGCAATTTCCCGGCAACGGTCAAGATCGGATTGGGCTTCTTCCTCTCCCTGATCGTCTTCCTGAACGTCGGGTTCGATACGAAGGTGACGGCGGACGCGACTTATATTTTGGCCGTTATGCGCGAAGTGTTCGCGGGCCTGCTGCTCGGTTTTATGGCGTACATGTTTTTTACAATCGTCCAGACGGCGGGGGGGCTCATGGATATGCAGATGGGTTTGGCGATGGCCAACATCGTGGACCCGATGACCGGCATATCCGCTCCGATTCTCGGCAACATGAAGTTTATGCTGCTGATTCTCGTGTTTCTCTCCATCAACGGCCATCATTACTTGCTTGCGGCCATAATGGACAGCTACAAGTGGCTGCCGATGGACAACAATCTGTTTCAGACGTATTACGGCGGCAGCGTTACGGAGTTTCTGACCCGGACGTTCGCGGATACGTTTCTGCTGGCGCTGCAGATTTCCGCGCCGATCGTCGTGGCGATGTTTCTGACCGACTTCGGACTGGCTTTGCTGGCCCGCGCGGCTCCGCAGTACAACGTCTTCGTCATCGGTCTGCCGCTGAAAATTTTGATCGGCCTGGCGCTGCTCATTCTGCTGATTCCCGGCTTCGGCTCGTTGTTCCAGATTATTTTCGACCGGATGTTCCAGGCGCTTGAGCATTTGTTTACGATTTTGAAAGCTTAGCTTAGCCTCGATGGCGCGCAATTCAGGAGGTGGTGTCATGCCCCGCAATCGCCTGAGGATGGATTTGCAGCTGTTCGCCGGCGAGAAGACGGAGAAGGCGACGCCCAAGAAGCGTCAGGAAAGCCGGAAAAAAGGGCAGGTCGCCAAAAGCGCGGAAATTCCGAGTACGCTGATTCTGCTCGCCTGCATCAGCTTCCTGGTCATGCTCGGACCGTTCCTGGAGCGGCAGCTGATGGCGCTGATCGGGGATGCGTTCCTGTATCGGCTGAACATGCAGGTGACCGACAGCAACGTGCTGGCCTTGTTCAATCATTACGCGATCCAGATGCTTGTGCTGATGGCGCCGGTGTTCGTCATCGTCGTCGTGATCGCCTTCGCCGCCAACTACGTGCAGATTGGCTGGTTGTTTACGACCGAGCCGCTCAAGGCGAAGTTCAGCAAGCTGAATCCGATCAACGGCTTCAAAAACCTGTTCGGATTGCGTTCGGTGGTCGAGTTTCTAAAGAGCGGACTGAAGCTGCTGTGCGTCGCGCTCATCGTGTTTACGGTGTTGTGGTCGGAGAAGAAGCGGCTGCTCGATCTGGCTCATCTGCCCGTGCAGGACATCTTTTCTTTCGTCACGAGCCTGACGGTTCGCCTCGGTCTGTTTATCGCGGTGCTCCTGTTCATTTTGGCGATCGGCGACTTTATGTACCAGCGTTACGAGTACGAGAAAAACCTGCGAATGAGCAAGCAGGACATCAAGGACGAATACAAAAACGTGGAAGGCGATCCGCTGATCAAAGGCAAGATCAGGGAACGCCAGCGCAGAATGGCGCTCATGCGGATGATGCAGGAGGTGCCGGGCGCGGATGTCGTCATTACGAACCCGACTCACTTCGCGGTCGCGCTGAAATACGACGCGGCGAAGATGGACGCCCCGACGGTGGTGGCCAAGGGCCAGGATTATCTGGCTTTGAGAATCCGGGAAATCGCCAAGCAAAACGAAGTCATAACGATGGAAAACAAGCCGCTCGCCCGCGCGCTGTACGAGAGAACGGATGTGGGACAAAGCGTTCCCGCGGATCTGTTCCAGGCGGTCGCGGAAGTGCTGGCATACGTATACCGGCTCAAAGGCCGGAGGTAAGGCGAAGCGAGATTAGAGGATGCGTTGCGCGGCCTCTATATTGGAACGGGGTGGCGTCATGAAAGTAAGAGACCTGAGCATATTGATCGGCGTCATCGGCATCGTCCTGATGATGGTCGTTCCGATTCCCAAAGGGCTGCTGGACGTCCTGCTCATCATCAACATATCGATCGCCATCATGATTCTGTTGATCGCGATGAACACCCAGGATGCGCTGCACTTCTCCATTTTCCCGACGTTGCTGCTCATTACGACCGTGTTCCGGCTGGCGCTTAACGTCTCCACGACAAGGCTGATTTTGTCCAAGGCGGACGCGGGCCACGTCGTCGAGACGTTCGGCCGCTTCGTGGCCGGGGGACAGCTGGCCGTCGGCTTTGTCGTGTTCCTCATTCTGGTCGTCGTGCAGTTCATCGTCATCACGAAAGGCTCCGAGCGGGTGGCCGAAGTCGGCGCCAGATTTACGCTCGACGCGATGCCCGGCAAGCAGATGAGCATCGACGCGGATTTGAACGCCGGGCTCATCAACGAGCACCAGGCGCGCGAACGCCGCGAGAAGATCGAGAAGGAAGCGGATTTCTACGGCGCGATGGACGGTGCGAGCAAATTCGTCAAAGGGGACGCGATCGCTTCGATCATCATCGTTCTGATCAACCTGATCGCGGGTTTCGTCGTCGGCATGGCGATTCACGGCATGGACGTGATGACGGCGCTGGAGACATACTCCGTTCTGTCGATCGGCGACGGTCTCGTCAGCCAGATTCCGGCGCTGCTGATCAGTACGGCGGCCGGCATCATCGTTACGCGGGCGGCCTCCGACGGCAATATGGCCGACGATATGAGCAAGCAGCTGCTTCGTTATCCGCGATTGCTGTACATCGTCGCGGGAACGGTGGCGCTGCTCGGGCTCGCCACTCCGATTCCGCTCATCAGCACGCTGCCGTACGCCGCGATTCTGGCGATTGCCGGCTACCGGCTTCAGATGAATCTGAACCGCGAGCAGCAGGAGGCGGAAATGCTCGTCGAGGAGAAGGAGATCGAGGAGGTCCGAAGTCCCGAGAGCGTCATCAGCCTGCTGCAGGTCGATCCGATCGAATTCGAGTTCGGCTACGGCCTGATCCCGCTGGCGGATACGCAGCAGGGCGGCGATTTGCTCGACAGAATCATCATGATTCGGCGCCAATGCGCGCTCGAAATGGGACTTATTGTCCCCGTCATCCGAATTCGCGACAATATTCAACTAAAACCGAACGAATATGTCATAAAAATGAAAGGAAATACGGTTGCCCGTGGCGAATTACTCATACATCACTATTTGGCCATGAGTCCCGGGTTCGATGACGATTCCGTTACGGGTATTGAGACCCAGGAGCCCGCGTTCGGTTTGCCGGCCCTTTGGATCGACGAAGCGACGAAGGAACGGGCGGAAATGGCCGGCTATACGGTCGTCGATCCGCCGTCGGTCGTGGCGACCCATCTGACGGAAGTGATCAAGAAGTACGCGCACGAGCTGATCGGCCGCCAGGAGACGAAAGCGCTCGTCGACAGCGTCAAGGAGACGTATCCGGCGCTCGTCGAAGAGCTCATCCCGTCGATTCTCGGCGTCGGGGACGTGCAGAAGGTGCTGTCCAAGCTGCTGAAGGAGAAAATCTCGATCCGGGATCTTGTCACGATCTTCGAAACGCTGGCCGATTACGGCAAGTATACGAAGGACCCGGAGGTGCTGACGGAATACGCCAGACAGAGCTTGTCCAGGCAGATTACCCAGCAGTACGCGACGCCTTCTGAGCCGCTCAAGGTCATTACGGTCAGCCCGGCCGTCGAGAAGAAGATCGCGGAAGCGGTGCAGCAGTCCGACCAGGGCAGCTACCTGGCCCTCGATCCGGCGTCCTCCCAGGCGATCTATCAGCGGCTGACGGAGCAGGTCAATCGTCTGGTCCAGGCGGGCCAGCAGCCGATCATTCTGACTTCTCCGACGATCCGGATGTATTTGCGCCAGCTGTTGGAGAGAAGCCTGCAGGATATTCCCGTTATCTCGTACAGCGAATTGGAGCCTAGCATTGAAGTGCAGAGCGTTGGGGTGGTGAGCGCATGAAGGTCAAACGATACATAGTCGACGACGTGCCCGAAGCGGTGCAGATGATTCGCGCAGAGCTCGGCTCCGACGCCGTTATTTTGAATACGAAAGAAATCCGCGTAGGCGGATTTCTTGGTATGTTCCGCCAAAAACGGATGGAAGTGATCGCGGCCGTCGACGAGACGGCGCGCAAAGCTCCGCCGCGGACGGCGGCGCTCGCCGGCTTGCTGGAAAAAGCGCCGGCGGCGCGGGCGAAGGAGGCTCCGTCAGCGACGCCCGGCAGCGGGTCTGCGGCGGCTCCGATTCCTTCGAACGCCGTGCGGGAGAGGTACACGAAGCCGCCGTTCTCGGACAGCGGCCGGCAGCCGGCGGATAGCCCGCTTCCCGCCGCCGCGAAGGAGGCTCCGGCCCCGGCCGATCCGCTCCCGCGAATCGAGCAGCGCCCTCCGGCCGACCCGCTGCCGCGCGTCGAGCCGCCGGAAGCGGCCGAGCGGCAGCGCCCGACGGGCGACGATCCGCTGGACCGGCTGCGAACGGGAATCGCGGACCGGCTGCGCTCGGACGCGCTTGCGGCCGTCGAGCCGCAGACGGAGACGTCCCGCGAAAGCGAGCTCCGGGACGAGACGTCCGTCGTGCTTCAGGAGCTGCGCTCTCTCCGCGAGATGATGGCGAGGATGACCCGGACGCCGACGGCGCAGCCGCCGTCCCGCGCGATCCCGGAGTCCGTGCTGAAGTGGAGCAAGCGGCTGGCCGAGCAGGGCATGGAGCCCGCCTACGTCGAGCAGTTCGCGGAAGCGGCCGCCGCCAGTCTGAGGGATGGCGCGGAGAGCGGGCGCAGCGCCTACGAAGCCGCGCGCGGCGTGCTGCTCGGCTGGCTGAACGAGGCCAGGGGAGACGGCGTCGCCCCGGAGACGCGCATCGTTCATTTCGTCGGCCCGACGGGCGTCGGCAAGACGACGACGATCGCCAAGCTGGCGGCCGATCAGGCGTTCAGCCGGCGGCGCAGCGTCGGATTCATTACGGCGGACACGTACCGGATCGCCGCCGTGGACCAGCTGAGAACGTATGCGGACATTTTGAACGTGCCGCTGGAAGTGGTGTTTTCGCCCGGGGAATTAACTCGGGCTTATCATAAGCTGGGCGACCGCGATCTGCTGTTCATGGACACCGCGGGCCGCAATTACCGCAACGAGCTGTACGTATCCGAGGTGAACAGCCTCCTCTCTCCGGTGGAGGGGGCGGAGACGATTCTCGTGCTCAGCCTGACGAGCAAGTATGCGGATATGAAGGCGGTAGCCGCGCAGTTCGCGAAGTACGGCGTCCGCCAGCTGCTGCTCACGAAATTCGACGAGACGGAATCGTACGGCTCCGTCGTCAATCTCGTCAAGGAATTCGATTTCCGCATTTCTTATTACACCTGCGGGCAGACGGTGCCGGACGACATCCGGCCGTTCGATCCGGACGAGCTGGTCCGCAAGCTGCTGGGGGATCCGGGCGATGATTGACCAGGCGCAGGCGCTTCGGCATTTGGTCCATTCGAAGGACCTGGGGTCGGCGAGGACGACCAAGGTCGTAACGGTTACCAGCGGCAAAGGAGGGGTGGGCAAATCCAATTTCAGCCTGAACTTCGGAATCGCGCTGCAAAATCGGGGCTACAGCGTACTGCTCTTCGATGCGGACATCAGCTTTGCGAACATCGACGTGCTGATGGGGACGCCGGCCAAGTACAATCTCATCCATCTGCTTAAAGGCGAGAAGTCGATCTGGGAGATTATCCAGGTCGGTCCGGGCGGCCTGCAGTTTATCGCCGGCGGCTCGGGTTTTCAGGATCTGGTGCGCCTTGCGGAGCACGAGCTGGAATATTTCGCCGAACAGATCGCTAAGCTTCACGGCCACGTCGACTTTATTTTGTTCGATACGGGGGCCGGATTGTCCAAGGAGACGACGCGGTTTATCGCCGCGTCCGAAGAGACGATCGTTGTGACGACGCCGGAGCCGACGTCGATTACGGATGCGTACGCGCTGATCAAAATGGTGAATTCGATGGGGCATCAGGTTCCGTTCCGGCTCGTCGTCAACCGGGTCTCGGACGACCGCGAAGGCGCGCAGACGGCCGATAACATCCGACAGGTGGCGAGCAAGTATATCGGCATCGACATCCCGGTGCTCGGATACATTGCCGACGATGCCAGCGTCTCGAAAGCGGTCAGACGGCAGACTCCGCTGTCCGTCGCTTTCCCGAACTGCGAGGCGATGCGCGGCATCGACCGGATCGCCTCCCGCTTCCTGATGGAGGAGCGATCGCAATCGCAAGCGTCTTCCCGGGGGCTGCCGGGGTTCATGCAGAGGATCAAGAGGCTGTGGAGCTGATCGGCCGCAAGCCGGCGAGCATGCGAAAGTGAAGGCCGACTACATCTAGATTAACGAGGAGGATGCCCCTATGACCGAGTTAAAAGTGCTCATCGTGGACGATTCCCCTTTTATGCGCAAAGTGTTCAGCGACGTCATCGACGCAGACTCCGCTTTTCACGTGTTAGCCACCGCTTGCGACGGAGAAGAGGCCGTTAAGCTCGCGATGGAGCTTCAGCCCGACATCATTACGATGGACCTGGAGATGCCGCGCATGAACGGTCTCCAGGCGCTGCGCAAAATTATGGCGAAGAGGCCGACGCCGGTCCTTATGCTCTCCGCGGTGACGGACAACGGCACGCGGGATACGATCCGGGCGCTCCAATACGGCGCGATCGATTTTATCCGCAAGCCGGACGGCGCCGTGAAGCTGGACATCCGGCAGGTGGGCGAGCAGCTGCTGGAGAAGCTGCGCATCGTCGCGGAGACGATCGACAAGGGGCCTCTGCGCATGCTGCCGGCGGTCGTGGAGCAGACGGCCGAAGAGGCCGAAGAAGCCGGGGGGATCGAAGCGGCCGCGCCTTCGCCGATCGGACGGGCGATCCAGGAGGCGAAGGAAGCGGCGCGAATGACCGCCGCGGCCGCGAATCCTCCGCCAGGCGCGGAGCAGCCTCCGGCCGAGCCGCCTCCGGAGGCCGGGAAGCCGCAGAAGCTTATGCGGCGGGAACAGCCCGCCGGCAAGACCGGGCCGTCCGCGAAGATTGCCGCGCCGGACACCGGCAAGCCGCCGCGGCTTCAAGGGCCGGCTCCGGATAACTTGCGCAAGCTTCCGAAGCCGGCCAGAGCGGCGGACGGCGGAGCGCTGACCGTCAAGAAGGAAGCGAAGCCGCCCGTGCGCAGGCCGGTCGCGCCTCCGCCGGGCATTACGCCCCAGGCGAAGCCGCCCGGCGAGCCGAAGCCGACGACCTCGTTCACGCAGATCGTCGCGATCGGCACGTCCACGGGAGGCCCGCGGGCGCTGCACGAAGTGCTGACCGGCATCCCCGCGGATTTCCCGGCGCCGATCCTCGTCGTCCAGCACATGCCGCCCAAGTTCACGCATTCGCTTGCGCAGCGGCTGGATTCGTTCTGCAGCATCCATGTGCGCGAGGCGACGGACGGGGAGCAGCTCGAGACCGCCACCGCCTATATCGCCCCGGGCGGCAAGCATATGTCGCTGGCGAAGGACGCTTCCGGCAAATACCGGATCAAGCTATCGAACGAAGGACCGCGCAGCGGCCATATGCCGTCCGTCGACGTGCTGTACGAATCCCTGATCGGCCATCGGCAGTTAAAGCGTTACGCGGTGCTGATGACCGGCATGGGCAGCGACGGAGCGAAGGGGATGAAGGCGCTGCTCGACGACGGCGCCCAGACGACGATCGCCGAAGCCGAGCAAACTTGCGTCGTCTACGGCATGCCCCGCTCGGCGGTCGAGCTCGGAGCGGCGACGCGCCAGGTGCCGCTGCAAGGCATCGCCGCGGTTCTCGTGCAGGAAATGAAATCGCGCAAAACCTAACGCGCTGAAAGCTCAGCCAACAAGGAGGTGTCCGGCCATGGAAATGAATCAGTACATGTCCATGTTTATCGACGAGTCCAACGATCACTTGCAAGCGCTGAACGAAAATATGCTTCGGCTGGAACAGCAGCCGGAAGATATCGGCATCGTGCAGGTGATATTCCGTTCCGCGCATACTTTGAAAGGGATGTCGGCGACGATGGGATTCGAGGATCTCGCTTCGCTTACTCACGAAATGGAAAACGTGCTGGACCTCGTACGCAACGAGAAGCTCAGCATGAACGGACATATTTTCGACACGCTGTTCAAGTGTCTGGACGCGCTGGAAGCGATGGTTCAGGACATTATCGGCGGGGGAACCGGCAAGGGAGACGTCGGCGAGCTGGTCGAACGCTTGAAGGGCATCGTCAAGGGAGACAGCGGAGCCCCCGGGGCGTCGGCGCCCGCCGCGGCCCAAGCCGCGCCGGCCATGTCCGCGTCGCTCGTGCTCGACCAGTACCAGATGTCCGTGCTCGCGCAATCGATCGAGAGCGGGCATAAGGCCTATTATATCGAAGTGAAGGTTCGCGAGGATTGCCTGTTGAAGGCGGCCAGAGCTTACATGGTGTTCGACGTTCTCGAGAGGAACGGGGAGGTCGTCAAATCCTACCCGTCCGTTCAGGAGATCGAGCAGGAGCAATTCGACCGCGGCTTCTCCGTCTACTATATTACCCAGACGCCGCAGCAGACGCTGCAGGAGCAGCTCTCGAGAGTGTCGGAGATCGAGTCCGTTACCTTAAACGAGGTGGACAAAGCTTCGCTGCAGGAGATGGAAGACAACCTGCGCGCTCCCGCGAAGAGCGCGGCGGCGAAGGAAACCGCCGCCGCTTCGGAGGCTCCGGCTGTCCCGACGGCCGCTCCGTCCCCGCAAGCGTCCGCCCCCGAGAAGAGCGCGTCCCGTCCCGCGGCTGCCGCCGCTTCGGGCAGCGCCGCACCCCGCACGATCCGGGTCGATATCGAACGGCTGGACACGCTGATGAACCTGTTCAGCGAAATGCTCATCGACCGCGTGCGTCTGGAGCAGCTCGCCTTCGAGATTCGCCGCAACGACCTGACGGAGACGGTAGAGCATATGGCGCGGGTCAGCGCCGATCTGCAGAACATCGTGCTCAAGCTGCGCATGGTTCCCGTGGAGAGTGTATTTAACCGGTTCCCGCGGATGGTTCGGGACTTGGCCAAATCTCTCGACAAGAAAGTGGATCTGAACATCGTCGGCGCCGAGACCGAGCTCGACCGCACCGTCATCGACGAGATCGGCGACCCGCTCGTGCACCTGATCCGCAACTCGGTCGACCACGGCGTCGAATCGACGTCGGAACGCCTCGCCCAGGGGAAGCCGGAGACCGGCACCGTTATGCTGCGCGCGTTCCACAGCGGCAACCACGTGTTTATCGAGATCGAGGACGACGGCAAAGGCATCAATCGTCCGAAGGTGCTCGAGACGGCCATCAAGAGGGGCGTCGTCACGCCGGAGGAGGCGAAGACGCTCAGCGACGATGAGACGAACATGCTGCTGTTCGCCCCCGGCTTCAGCACGGCGGACAAGGTGTCGGACATTTCCGGCCGGGGCGTCGGCCTCGACGTCGTCAAATCGAAGATTACTTCCCTCGGCGGCAACGTGACCGTGACGTCGAACCCGGGGCAAGGAACGAAGTTCTCGATCCAGCTGCCGCTGACGCTGTCGATTATCGCGGCGATGCTGATCAAGCAGGGCTCGGAGAAATACGCCTTCCCGCTGTCTTCGATCGTGGAGACGGGAGCGATCAAGCGGACGGACATTCGCACGCTGCACGGCAACCGCATGATCGATTATCGCCAGTCGATCATCCCCGTCATTTCGCTGGCCCAGATTATCGATTCGCCGGACTATCGGGACGACGAAGAGAGCGAAACCGAAATGCTCGTCATCCGCAAGGGGGACAAGCTGGCGGCCGTTCTCGTCGACGAATTCATCGGCCAGAGCGAGATCGTGCTGAAGCCGCTCGGCAAATATTTGACGGGCGTAAGAGGCGTCGTCTCGGGCGCGACGATTCTCGGCGACGGGCAAGTCGCCCTGATCGTGGATCCTAACGCGATTATTAAATAAGTTCCGGACTCTAAGGGAGGAATCATTCATGGCAGAGGAATTAAAAGTGATCGTCTTCACGCTGGCGGAGGAAGAGTACGGAATCGAGGTCGACAAGGTGCGCACGATCGAGCGGATGCTGCCGATCACACGGGTGCCGAAAACGCCGGCGTTCGTGAAGGGAGTCGTCAATCTTAGAGGCGTCGTCATTCCGGTCATCGACCTGCGCGGCCGCTTCGGCCTGGCCGAGTCGGAGTATACGGAAAACTCCCGCATTATTATCGTCGCGGCGAACGAGCTGGAGGTCGGGTTTATCGTCGATTCCGCGAACGACGTGCTGGACGTCATGAGCGACGCGATCGAGAACCCGCCGGAAGTGGTCGGAGGCGTGAAGGCGAAATATTTGAGCGGGGTGGCCAAGATCGGGGAAGACCGCCTGCTCATTCTGCTGAATCTGTCCGAGGTGCTGAACCGCAGCGAAATCATTCAATTGGAACAGTTCGGAGAATAGGCCGTGAACCTGTTCAGGAACAACGCGGATTTCAAGCTGGACGTGCTTCGGGAAGTCGGCAACATCGGCGCGGGCAACGCGGCGACCGCGTTGTCCACGCTGCTTAACAAGCCGGTGGACATGGCGGTGCCGACGGTGAATCTGCTGCCGTTCGAGGAGATTGCCGAGCGGGTCGGCGGCTCCGAGGCGGTCGTGATCGCGATTTTCCTTCGCGTCGAAGGGGACGCTCCCGGCAATATGTTTTTCATTCTCAACCGGGAGCCGGCGAGACGGATTTTGCAGGGCCTGCTCGGCTTCGGCGCGGCGGAGAACGACGATTACAGCGAGCTGGAGCTGTCGGCGCTGAACGAGATCGGCAACATTCTCGCCGGCTCGTATCTGTCCTCGCTGGCGGACTTCACCGGCCTGCGGATGTCGCCTACGGTGCCTTCGCTGGCGGTGGACATGGCGGGCGCGATTCTAAGCTACGGGCTGCTTCAATTCGGCACGATGGGCGACGACGCCTTGCTCATCGATACGACTTTTCTGGAAGGGCAGCAGGAGGCCGAAGGGCATTTCTTCCTTATTCCGGATCCTGAGTCGTTCGACAAGCTCTTCCGTGCGTTGGGAGTGCCGATCTGATGATGCCCGAGGTGACTCTCATTAAAGTCGGAATGGCGGATCTGAACGTCGCGGACGGGGGAGCGGTGCTCAAGACGACGGGGTTGGGCTCGTGCGTCGGCCTGACGTTGTTCGATCCCGATTTGCGCATCGGCGGAATGGCGCACATTATGCTGCCGTCCTCCGATATCGCCCGCGGCGAAGGCCAGTTGAATATCGCCAAGTACGCGGACACGGCCGTTCCGGAGCTGGTGAGAAGATTGGCAAGCCGGGGCGCGGCGATCCATCGCCTTGTCGCCAAGATGGCCGGAGGCGCGCAGATGTTCGCCTTCATGGGCGGGACGGATACGATGCGAATCGGACCGCGCAACGTGGAAGCGACGAAGCAGGTGCTGGATCGATTCTCGATCCGCATCGTCGCCGAGGACACCGGGGGCAGCTACGGCCGAACGGTGGAGTTGTACAGCCATTCCGGGGTTTTTCTCATTCGCAGCGTACAGCACGGAGTAAAGGAGATTTGAGATGAACGGTTCCTGGCGTTTTACAATCGGATTCGGAGTTTTCGGAGCGCTGCTCACTTGCGTGATCTCCCTGTCGAACAATCCGCTGGGAACGACATTGCTCAGGAGCTTCTACGCTTTTCTGGCCTTTGTCGCGTTGGCCTTTGCCGCGAGCTTCGTGCTCGGGCAATTGCTTTCTCCCGGCAAGCTGGCCGCAAGCGGGGGCGAGCTCTCGCCGGATCGGGGCAGCGTGCTCGATCTGACCACTCCGGACGAAGGCGAAGCCTTGTCGGAAATGCTGAAGGAGCAATGGTCCGACGGAAACCCGGAAACGACAAAAGACGAGCAGTTCAAAGACTTTCAGCCTTTGCAGCCCAAGCGGGTAGTGTCGCTCGATAATCCGAATCCGGAGGAAGTGGCTCAGGCGATACGGCGCCTGACGGACGAATAAGGATGGTGAGGCTACAATGGTCGATCAAACACGTTCCCGGTTGTCCCATCAGGATTTATGGCAGCGATGGAAAGACGACGAGGACCCGGAAGCGAGAAAACGGCTGATCGAACACTATTTGCCGCTCGTAGATTACGTCTCCAGTCGGATGGCTGTGGGATTGCCGAAAAACGTGACCAAGGACGATCTGGCAAGCAACGGGGCGATGGGACTGATCGACGCGATCGAAAAGTTCGATTATCGGCGGGGCCTGCAATTCGAGACGTACGCGTCATGGAGAATCCGGGGGGCCATTATCGACGGACTGCGTCAGGGAGATTGGGTGCCCCGTTCGGTTCGTGACAAAGCGAAAAAAATCGAGGACGCCTATGCGGTGCTCGAGCAGAAGTATTTGCGGTCTGCTTCGGACGACGAAATATGCGACTATTTGAATATTAGCGGCAGAGAGTTCCAGCAAATGCTTCAGGAGGTTGCCGTCGCGGCCGTATTCTCCCTGGAGGATCCGATCCGCGAGGAGGAGTCCGAGACCCGATTGTCGCTGCTCGTCGACGATAAGGCCGTCAGTCCGGAGTCCAAAGTTCACGAGACGTATTTGAAGGACTCCCTGAAATACGGGATCGAGAAGTTGACGGAGAAGGAACGCACCGTAGTCTCGCTGTTCTACTACGAGGACCTGTCGTTAAGCGAGATTGCGGAAGTGATGTGTCTGTCTCCTTCGAGAATCTCCCAACTGCATTCCAAAGCGATTTTGAGGCTCCGCGGAGCGCTCGCGAAGCAGAAGGAGCAGCTGCTTCAAAACGGATAAAGGGGGCTTGGAAGATGCCTGACAATGGAAGCTTCTCCCTGGAAAGCGGTCTTCAAGTGACGATTTCCGAAGACAAGATGAATGCCTATCTGGTATTCAAGCGGGTGGAGGGCGATCCGAAGTTTACCGCGCGCGAATTGGAGCAATACCTGGCGTCGCAAGGCGTCAAGTTCGGACTGCAGTCGGACGCGATCTATTTGATCTCGCAGCGTCCGCAGGACTTCTACTTCGCGCAGAACGTCGTTGCCATCGGAACGCCGCCAAAGCCGGGCAAGGACGGTTATATCAGGTCGCTGTACGGCGAGGAAGAGGCGGAGAATCAAGGTCCCGTGGAACGGGAGGACGGCAGCGTCGATTACAAGCAGGTGACGAAGCTGGCCAACGTGAAGGCGGGGCAAATCATCGCCGAGAGAATTCCCGCGGAGCCGGGCACGCCGGGCAAAGCCGTCACGGGGGAAGAGATCGCGCCGAAGGAAGGGAAGGAAGTTCACTTCAAGATCGGAAAAAATGTCGTTGTCAATCCCGAGAAAGTCGCGATGTACGCGGCCATCGACGGACTGGTCACGAAGACCGACAAGGACAAGCTGAACGTTTTTCCGGTATACGAGGTGAACGGAGACGTCGATTACAATATCGGCAACATCGACTTTGTCGGCACCGTTGTCGTCCGCGGCAATATTTTGACCGGTTTTCGCGTCAAAGCGTCGGGCGACATTCGCGTCACGGGCGGCATTGAGGGCGCCGAGGTGGAATCCGAGGGCTCGATCGAAGTGACCGGCGGCATTATCGGATCAAACAAAGGCTACGTGAAGGCCGGCCGCAGCGTGCGCTGCTCGTTTATCCAGGAAGGGAACGTCATCGCCGGGGAGGACGTGCTGGTGCCCCAGAGCATTATGCACTCGAACGTTCGCGCGGGCAAGTCGGTCAAATGCCTGGGCGCCAAAGGCTTGATCGTAGGCGGAACAATCCAGGCGGGAGAACGGGTGACGGCGAGAATGATCGGCAATTCGATGTCGACGGCGACGGTCGTGGAGGTCGGCGTGCGGCCGGAGCTTCGCCAGGAGCTCGGCGAATTGCGGGCGACGATGCGCCAGTATGCCGACAGCCTGGACAAGACGGAGAAAGCGCTGTCGATGCTGGACCAGATGGCCGCGATCGGGCAGTTGAGCGGGGACAAGCTGGCGCTGCGGGTCAAGCTGACGGCGACGAAGCGGCAGACGACCGAGGAGCTTCAGGCGGCGAAGGATCGCGTGCTGGAGATCGAAAGGACGCTGGAGGACGCGACGACGGCGCGCGTGGACGCGGTTCATACGCTGTGGGGCGGCACGAAAATCGTCATCGGACGGTATACGAGATTTGTGAAGGACGCTTCGCAAAGAGTCACTTTCCGCTTTTCGGACGGAGACATCGCGATGGTTCCGTTCTATTGATCCCAAAGACGAGGTGATGCGGCGTGAGCTACAAACCGATCGATATGCAGGTATCTATGCCTCGTTCCGTGGAGATGACGCCGCTGCAGCATCATCAGCAGCAGCGATCGGCTACGGAGCAAAGCCTGCTCGGCCAGCAGGCGATGAAGACGGCGGAGCAGAACGCGACGAGAAGCGCGAAGGCGGAATCGGCGGAAGGCGGGACGATCTCGGAGCGCGATCCCCGCGAGCGGGGCAAGCGGGGGCAAGCGGGACAGCATGCGTCCGCGGAAGAGCAGCATGGAGAAGAGCACAAAGCTCCTGAGCATCCGTACAAGGGCAAGCATATTGATTTTCTGGGTTAAGCTTCGGCAGGATCGGTCAGCAAGAGAGGAGAATTCAGGGTGGAACCGTGGTTTTACATTGTTGCGCTCGGAGCCGCGATAGCCGGATTGGCATGGATGATGCCGAAATCCGGCCATGGCGGCTCCGAGCAGGAGTTCGTCAGCGAGGAAGCATATGGCCGATTGCTGGAGGATCTCGAGGCGGAAAATCGCGAGCTTCTGGACGCGGTCGCCAAGTTCAAGCGCGAGCACGACGGCACGACCGAGCTGCTCGGACGCAGAATCGTCGAGCTGGAACAGCAGATGAAGCTGTTATCGGAGACCCCCCGCTCCCCCGCAACGCCAGCGGTTTCCCCCTCCCCGGATTCGTCTTTTCCCGCGACTTTTTTCGCTCAGACAAGCCATACAAGCAGCTCTGCGGATGTCTATCGCGACACTGGTGCCGCTCTGTCGCCGGCCGCGGAGGCGGGAACGCCTCCGGGGCGGGAGCCGTCGCCAAGCGCGGCTGACGTAGCGGACAGGCCGTCGGCGGAACCGTCGCCCGATTCGGAGCCCGAACGCATATCGCCCGCGATCCGCGACAGATACGCGGATCTGCTCGCGATGCACGAGAAAGGCAAATCCGTCGAGCAGATCGCCAAGGCGACGGGCATGAACAAGGGCGAAGTGCAGCTCATCCTGCAGCTGGCCAGACGGGAGGAGCGGCATGCGTAAACATCGGAGCTGGTTGATGGGCTTCGGAATCGGACTGATCGTCGGCGCGATTATGCTGCAGATGATCACGTTCGCCGAGAAGCAGGGCGCGCCTCTGACGGAGGAGCCGATGGAGGCGGAGCGGCTGGCCGACGAGGCGAAGAGGGCCGGGCTGCTGCTGCTCACGCAAGAGCAGCTCGACGAACGCGTTCGGGCGGCGGTCGCGGAAGATCAGTTGGCCGGGAATTCGGAGGGCGCGGAAAGTCCCGAAGCTTCCATTGAAGGGCCGGACGGCGCCGCTGGCGGTTCGGGAGCTTCCGCCGACCCGGACGGCGCGGAGGCCGCTCCGGCGGAGTCCGGGACGCCGCCAGCGGAGCAGGGGAACGCCGCATCGTCTCCGGAGACCGGGCAGGAGCAGGTATCCCTCTATATCAGCTACGGAATGAGCCTGACGGAAGTCGGGCGGGAGCTCCAGAAGCTCGGCGTGATCGACGACGTGAAGGAATTCATCGAGGAGACCCGTCCGGTGGCCAAGAAGATGAAGGTCGGAACGGCCGTGTTCAAGGGGAGGCCGACCTATCAGGAAATTATGGACGAGCTTGTACGCAAAAAGTGAGCGGTCGTTCAAAAAGTCCGATTTTGATCACGAAGTAGATCGGGAAGCGGATTCGACATCGAATCTTGAACTCAGCCGGTTCTTCCGGTGCTCATGTAGGTTTTCCTACATTCCGCTCCTCATCACCGGTCTTCGTCCAACCTTCCGGGATGCATGGGCGAGCAGTTCGCCGTCAGGCGAACGACCAGCCTCGGTGCTGAAAATCGAACTTTTTGAACTTTCATTTGAGCGGTCGTTCAAAAAGTCCGATAAAGTTCGATTTTGATCACGATTTTGATTACGAAGCGTTGGGCCATTGCGCGAAGGTTGCCGATATGGTATATTATTTCTCGGTGTAAAAAACACACGCCTTTCAATTCCGTCGGCGGTGCTTGTTCGGATGATTCGGTCAAGTTTCGGCGGGAAACGCGAAGGGCGGCGGAGATTCACCAAAAACCACTAGGAGGTGCAGGAAGATGGCAGTCATTTCCATGAAGCAGCTGCTTGAAGCAGGCGTGCATTTCGGTCACCAGACGCGTCGTTGGAACCCGAAAATGGATAAGTACATCTTTACTGAACGTAACGGCATTTACATTATCGATTTGCAGAAGACGGTTAAGAAAGTCGACGAGGCGTACAACTTCGTGCGTCAGCTCGCAGAGAACGGCGGAACGATGCTGTTCGTCGGAACGAAGAAGCAAGCTCAGGATTCCGTTAAGGAAGAAGCGGAGCGCAGCGGTCAATACTACATCAACCAACGTTGGTTGGGCGGTACGCTGACTAACTTCTCGACGATCCAGAAGCGTACGGACCGTCTGCACCAGCTCGACAAATGGGAACAGGACGGCACGTTCGACGTGCTGCCCAAGAAAGAAGTCATCATCCTTCGCAAGGAGAAGGATCGTCTCGAGAAGTTCCTCGGCGGCATCAAGAACATGCGCAGACTGCCGGACGCTCTGTTCATCATCGACCCTCGCAAAGAGCGCATCGCGGTTGCCGAAGCACGCAAGCTGGGCATCCCGATCGTCGGCATCGTCGACACGAACTGCGATCCGGACGAGATCGACTACGTTATCCCAGGTAACGATGACGCGATCCGCGCGGTTAAGCTGCTGACGGCCAAGATGGCCGACGCGATCGTCGAATCCCGCCAAGGCGAAGAGACGACGGCTTAATCCTCAGAAAAATCCGGTTCGAACATAGAGTCACGATCGAAGGGTGGTCAGAAGGGAAACTTCTCACCGCCCTTTTTTTCCAAAACGACCGGCTTCGACGGCGCCAGCCGGCGCTGCGGGGCCTATATACTAGGAGGAGTCCCCATGGCAATTAGTGCAGCAGACGTTAAAACGCTTCGCGAAAGAACAGGAGCGGGCATGTTGGATTGTAAGAAGGCGCTGGAGGAAGCGGGCGGAGATTTGACGAGAGCTTCCGAGCTGCTCCGCGAGAAGGGCCTTGCGGCAGCCGCCAAGAAAGGCGACCGCATTGCGACCGAAGGCGTCGTTGAATCTTACATTCACGCCGGCGGACGGATCGGCGTCCTGGTTGAAGTCAACTGCGAAACCGACTTCGTCGCGAAGACGGATCAATTCCGTACGTTCGTGAAGGACATCGCGATGCAAATCGCGGCGGCCAACCCGAAATTCCTGGCTCGCGAAGAGGTATCCCAAGCCGAGCTCGACAAAGAGAAGGAAATTCTTCGCAACCAGGCGCTGAACGAAGGCAAGCCGGAGAAAATCGTCGACAAGATGGTCGAAGGCCGCATGAACAAATATTACGAAGAAAACTGCCTGCTGGAGCAAGTGTTCGTCAAGGATCAGGACAAGACGATCACGACGCTGCTCAACGAGAAAATCGCCGCCATCGGCGAGAAAATTTCCATCCGCAGATTCGCTCGCTTCGAGCTGGGCGAAGGCATGGAGAAGAAAACGGAAAACTTCGCAGAAGAGGTTATGGCGCAAGTCAATCAATAAGATTACCGATCCGGGAACACGGCGTGTTCCCTCTTTTTTAAATATGCATGCTGGAGGTACAAAACGTTGGAACGTCCCTTTTATAAACGCGTGGTATTAAAGGTGAGCGGCGAATCGCTGTCCGGCAACAACGGTTACGGCATCGACGCGTCGACGATTCTGTCGATCGCGGAGCAGATCAAGGAAGTGATCGAGCTGGGCGTCGAAGTGGCGATCGTCTGCGGCGGCGGCAACATCTGGCGCGGCATCGCCGGCAGCCAGAAAGGGATCGACCGCGCGACGGCGGACTACATGGGCATGCTCGCCACGGTCATGAACTCGCTGGCGCTGCAGGACGCGCTGGAGCAGATGGACGTGCCGAGCCGGGTGCAGACGTCGATCGCGATGCAGCAGATCGCCGAGCCGTACATTCGCAGACGCGCGATTCGTCACCTGGAGAAGGGGCGCGTCGTCATTTTCGCGGCGGGAACGGGCAATCCGTTCTTCTCGACGGATACGACCGCGGCGCTTCGGGCGGCCGAGATCGAAGCCGAAGTCATTCTGATGGCCAAGAACAAGGTCGACGGCGTGTACAGCGCCGATCCGTTCAAAGACCCGGACGCGGAGAAGTACGAGCAGCTCACCTACATGGACGTGCTCAACAAAAACCTTGGCGTGATGGATTCGACCGCATCCTCGTTATGCATGGACAACAATATTCCGCTTCTTGTATTCGCAATTACGGAGCAAGGCAATATTAAACGTGCCGTCATGGGCGAGAAAATCGGCACAATCGTAAAGGGGAGCATGGACTAATGCCGCAAGCGATTAAAAAAGACGCCGAAGAACGCATGGAGAAAGCGTTGGGCGCGCTGAAGCGCGATCTGCAAACGCTGAGAGCGGGCCGCGCGTCGGCCGCGATGCTGGACCGGGTGCAAGCCGAATATTACGGCACGCCGACGCCGATCAACCAGTTGGGCGCGATCAACACGCCGGACACCCGGACGCTTATCATTACCCCGTGGGACAAAACGGCGCTGTCCGCCATCGAGAAGGCGATCCAGAAATCGGATCTGGGCCTGACGCCGGCCAACGACGGCTCGATTATCCGGCTGAACATTCCGCCGCTGACGGAGGAGCGCCGCACCGAGCTGGCCAAATCGACGAAGAAGTTCGGCGAGGAGGCGAAGGTGGCGATCCGCAACATCCGCCGCGACGCGAACGACGAGATCAAGAAGAAGGAAAAGGGCGAGATTTCCGAGGACGAGTCGCGCCGTCATCAGGACGATGTGCAGAAGCTGACGGACCGGTTCGTCGCCGAGGTCGACAAAATTTTGGCCGCCAAAGAAAAAGAGATCATGGAAGTCTAAAGGGTAAGCGTACGACCCCTCCGCAAGGTGGGGTTTATTCTCTTTTGACGGGTTCCAGGGTGAGCGTTGCCGCTACTAGGGGGAAGCAAAGATGGGTTTGTTCGGAAAATGGTTCCGCAAGCTGCGCGTCGGAGCGTTATCGGCAGACGAGCCGGGACGCGCGCGGGCGGAAGAAAACGAGCTGCCGACCGGCGACAACATTCCGAGGCACGTGGCGATCATTATGGACGGGAACGGCCGCTGGGCGAAGACGAGAGGGCTGCCCCGCATCGCCGGTCACCATAACGGAATGAAAGCCGTGAAGCGCATCACGAAAGCCGCCGATCGCGTCGGCGTCGAAGTGCTGACGCTCTACGCCTTCTCCACGGAAAACTGGAAAAGGCCGAAGGCGGAGGTCGACTTCCTGCTGAAGCTGCCGCAGGAATTTCTGGCGATCGAGCTGGAGGAATTGATCGAGAACAACGTTCAGGTCCGGATGATGGGCGACCGGGAGCAGCTCCCGGCCCATACGGTGGCCGCCGTAGAGGAAGCGGTGCGGCAAACGTCGCACAATACCGGTCTCATTCTGAACTTCGCCCTGAATTACGGGAGCAGGCACGAAATGCTGGAAGCGGTCAAGGAAATCGCCCGGCAGGCCGCCGCCGGGAGGCTCGATCCGGAGGCGCTGCAGGAGGCCGATTTCTCGCGGCTGCTGCTGAGCGGCGGCCTGCCGGACCCGGACCTTCTGATTCGAACGAGCGGGGAGCTGCGGCTCAGCAACTTTATGCTGTGGCAGGCGGCTTACAGCGAATTCTGGTTCACCGACGTATTCTGGCCGGAATTCGGCGAACGCCATCTGTACGAAGCGATCAGAGAATATCAGCGGCGCGCGCGCCGCTACGGAGGGCTGTAAAGGGATGGGTCAGAGAATCGTAACCGGCGTCGTCGCCGGAGCGGTCTTCATCGGCTTGCTTGTCGCGGGAGGATGGTATTATACCGGCCTCCTGCTGATGATGGCACTTATCGGATATTGGGAGTTCGCGAGGCTGAACGGACAAGCCTGGACGCGTCCCGACGTGCTGCTGGGCTTCGTCGCGGTGCTGCTGATCGCTCTGCCGAAGCTTCCTTTCGAGGGGGAGCTTCCGTCGCTGGAGACGGTCGCCTGGCTGCTGATGTTCGTGCTGCTGGCCGCGACGGTGTTCAGCAAAAATCGCATTCATCTGGAAAATGCAAGCGTGCTGTTCCTCGGAGCGGTATACGTGGGCTTGGGCTTTCATTATATGGCGGCGACGCGGGAGCTCGAGCACGGCATTTTCTGGTCGGCGCTTGCGTTCGCCTGCATCTGGGCGTCGGACGCCGGCGCTTATTTCGTCGGCAAAGCGATCGGCCGGACGAAGCTGTGGCCGTCGATCAGCCCGAACAAGACGATCGAAGGGGCGCTTGGCGGCCTGGCGATCGCGGTGCTGGCCGGCCTGATCTTCGCCTACGCGCAGCCGGAATGGCTCGGTTACGGCCGGGCGGCGCTGATCGGACTGACGGCGGCGGTCGCCGGTCAGTTGGGCGATCTGGTGCAGTCCGCGTACAAGCGGTTCCGCGGCGTCAAGGATTCCGGGCAATTGCTGCCGGGGCACGGCGGCGTGCTGGACAGAACGGACAGCTGGCTGATCGTGTTCCCTCTGCTTCATTTGCTCGGACTGCTGGCAGGATAATCTGGCGATCGCCTACATAAATATAGAGTGGACAGCGGAGGTTGACTATGAAAAAAATAGCCGTTCTCGGCAGCACGGGGTCGATCGGCACCCAGACGCTGGACGTCGTCTCGCGCCGTCCGGACGACTATGAGATCGTCGGCCTGGCGGCGGGAGCCAACGTCGACCTGCTGCTGGAGCAAGCGCGGCGGTTTAAGCCGCAATGGGTGTCCGTCGGCAGCGAGGACGCGGCCGCGCGCGTCAGAAGCGAGCTTCCCGCGGACGTGCGGGTTGTGCACGGCGAGCGGGGCCTGCGGCAGATCGCCGGCGAATCGGGAGCGAATTACGTCGTCTGCGCGCTCGTCGGCAGCCTGGGCCTCACTTCGACGCTGGCGGCGATCGAGGCGGGGGCCGATATCGGGCTGGCCAACAAGGAAACGCTCGTCACGGCGGGGCATCTCGTCATGAGCCGGGCCAAGGAGAAGGGCGTCTCCATTTTACCGGTCGACAGCGAGCATTCGGCGATCTTCCAATGCTTAAACGGGGAGCCGGCGAAGGCGGTCAAGCGGCTGATGCTGACCGCTTCCGGCGGAAGCTTCCGCGATCTCGGCCGGGAGCAGCTTAAGAACGTGACGGTGGAGGACGCGCTGAAGCACCCGAACTGGAGCATGGGCGCCAAGGTGACGATCGACTCGGCGACGATGGCGAACAAGGGGCTGGAAGTGATCGAAGCGCACTGGCTGTTCGATCTGCCGTACGATCGGATCGACGTCGTGCTGCACCCGGAGAGCATCGTGCACTCGATGGTCGAATTCGTCGATACGAGCGTCATGGCGCAGCTCGGCAATCCGGACATGCGGGTGCCGATCCAATACGCGCTTACGTATCCCGAGCGCGTCGATTCCCCGGCTTCCCCGCTGGATTTGCTGAAGCAGGGGACGCTGCATTTCAAGCAGATGAGCTTCGAGCGCTATCCGTGCCTGCGTCTGGCTTACGAGGCGGGACGCGCGGGCGGCACCGCCACGACCGTGTTCAACGCGGCGAACGAAGTCGCTGTCGCGCGGTTTCTGAAGGGCGAGATTTCCTTCCTCGCGATCGAGGATACGATCGAGCGGGCGCTTGCCAGACACGCGCCGGTTCCGGCCCCGAGCCTGGAAGCGATTCTCGAGGCGGACGCCTGGGCGCGGCGCGAGGCGGAGGCGGCCCGCTGATCCCCCCGGGCCCGGCTTGTAACGGCTCGGACAATAATGTTAATCTAAGATCAGCCGAGTCGGGAAGATGACCTGCCCGGTTGCCTTCGAATTGCAAAGGGGTTGGACAGATGGGTAATTTACAGGTAGCGCTGCTGACGATATTGATGTTTTTCTTGCTTGTCTCTTTGCATGAATGGGGGCACTACTATTTCGCCCGCAGGGCGGGCATTCTGGTGCGCGAGTTCGCGATCGGGTTCGGGCCCAAGCTGTTCTCGATCAAGAGGGGCGAGACGCGCTATACGCTGCGCCTGCTGCCGATCGGCGGCTTTGTCCGCATGGCGGGCGAGGATCCGGAGATCGTCGAGGTGCAGCCCGGCCAGACGGTCGCGCTGCGCGTCAAGGACGACAAGGTGACGCGGATTTACCTGGATCGCCTGGACGAACGTTCGAACGTCATGCGCGGAGAGGTGAAGGCGCTCGATCTGGAGAAGGATTTGTTCGTCGCTCTCGATATCGACGGCGAAGTCGAGCGCTATTCCGTGCATCCGCAAGCGGAGATTATCGCCAAAGGCCGGGAAACGCAGATCGCGCCGCTCGATCGCCAATTCGGCCATAAGACCGTCGGGCAGCGCGCGCTCTCGATATTCGCCGGTCCGGTCATGAATTTCGTGCTCGCCTTCGCGCTGTTCGCGCTGTATCTGGTGCTGCAGGGCGTGCCGGTCGAGAACTCCTCGAAGGTGTTTATCTCGGACGTGGTGTCGGGAACGCCGGCCGATCAATCCGGCATCGAGAAGGGCGACTGGGTAAAGTCGATCAACGGGGAGCCGATCGGCGGCGATCTGAACGCGATGGTGGAGAAGATCAGCGCTTCCGCGGGCAAGGCGCTCCAGGTCGTCGTCGACCGGGACGGCGTGGAGCTGCCGATCAAGGTGACGCCCGATCCGGAGACCGGCAAGATCGGCATCTATCCGATCGGGGAAATGCGCGCGCCGGGCGCGCTCGAGACGATTCGTTTCTCCGGCGAGACGATGGTGGAGATGACGAAGCGAATTTTCGAAGGATTCCAGAAGCTCATTCGCGACTTTAATCTGGACGACGTCGGAGGTCCGGTCAAGACGACGCAGGTGACGGTGGAGATCGCGCAGCAGGGCGTGGCGCAGCTGACGCTGTGGGCGGGCATCCTTAGCTTGTATCTGGGCATCTTTAACCTGCTGCCGATTCCGGCGCTGGATGGAAGCCGGCTGCTCTTCCTCGGACTGGAGGCGATCCGCGGCAAGCCGGTCGATCCGAACCGGGAGAGCATGGTGCATCTCGTCGGCTTCGCGATGCTGATGCTGCTGATGATCGTCGTCACGTACAACGATATTGTTGGTTTGGTTAGAAATTAAGCCGTATGCTGGAGTTGGAGGAGCGTCATGTCGAAGGATAAAGGATTCGTAACGGAGATTACGCCGCAAGGCGAAGATTTCTCCCGCTGGTACATCGATGTTATCAAGAAAGCCGAGCTGATGGATTACTCCCCGGTGCGCGGCTGCATCGTATTTCGCCCGGACGGCTACGAGCTGTGGGAGAACATGCAGCGCGAGCTGGACAGACGGTTCAAGGATACGGGCCATCGCAACGCCTACTTCCCGCTGTTCATTCCGGAAAGCTTCTTCACGAAGGAGAAGGAGCACGTCGAGGGCTTTAACCCGGAGCTGCCCTTCGTGACCGAGGCGGGCGGCGAGCAGCTCGAGGAGAAGCTGGCGATCCGTCCGACGTCGGAGACGATGTTCGGCCATATGTACGCGAAGTGGATCAATTCGTACCGCGACCTGCCGCTGCTGATCAACCAGTGGGCCAACGTCGTGCGCTGGGAGAAAAGAACGCTGCCGTTCCTGCGGACAAGCGAGTTTCTGTGGCAGGAAGGCCATACGGCGCACGAGGACGAAGCGGACGCGCGCAGAGAGACGATGCAGATGCTCGACGTGTACACCGATTTCGTCGAAAACGTTCTGGCTATTCCGGTCATTAAAGGACAGAAGACGCCGTCGGAGCGGTTCGCCGGAGCGGTGGACACGTTCTCGATCGAAGCGATGATGAAGGACGGACGCGCCGTGCAGGCGGGAACGTCCCACTACCTCGGCACGAAATTTGCCGTTGCCTTCGACATCAAATATTTGGACCGCGAGAACACGCAGCAATACTGCCATACGACGTCCTGGGGCGTCAGCACGCGGCTGATCGGCGCGCTGATCATGGTGCACGGCGACGACCGCGGCCTCGTGATGCCGCCGAAGGTCGCGCCGACGCAGGTCGTCATGATTCCGATCGGCCCGCCGAAGACGCGCGAAGTCGTCATCGGCAAGACGGACGAGCTGTACGCGCAGCTGAAGGCCGCGGGCATTCGCGTGCGCGTGGACGACCGCGCCGACGTCTCGCCGGGCTGGAAGTTTAACGAATACGAGATGCGCGGCATTCCGATCCGGCTGGAGCTCGGTCCCCGCGATCTGGAGAACGGCCAATGCGTGCTCGTCTCCCGCGTTACCGGGGAGAAGAAGTCCGTTTCGCTGGACAACCTGGTCGCCGAGGTCGAGGCGCTGCTGGAGCAGATCCACGCCGACATGTACGAGCGCGCTCTTTCTTTCCAGCAGGAGAACTTCTTCTCCGTCGACACGCTGGACGAGTACAAGACGGCGATGGAAGAGAAGCGCGGCTTCGCGCTGGCCGGCTGGTGCGGCTCCGACGCCTGCGAGCAGCAGGTGAAGGAAGAGACCGGCGCCACCAGCCGGAACATTCCGTTCGAGCCCGCCGAGCGGAAGAGCAAATGCCTCGTATGCGGCGAGCCCGCCAAGCATACGGTCGTGTTCGCCCGGGCGTACTGATCGGCAACTATTGCAGCCAACGAAAGTATCGATAGAAGAAGAGGGGCATCTATCTCCTGGAGAGCGAAGCGCCAGCCTCTTGCGGTCATGAAATTACCCTGCCACGGGTTAACCGATTCCGATTTCATGACCGCAACAGCTGCGTAAGGAGATAGATGCCCCGTTATATTTGAAGTCGATACGGTTCGTTTGCCGTATTTTTCGACAGGATACGGGTTGCCCGTTTGGTAGCCTTCGAGTAAAATAAATAGAAAGCGCAACGTCAGCTTCTGATGGAAGACGGTGTCCGGGCGCGGGTTTCCCGCGTCGGCCTTTTTCTCGGAAGCTTTTATATTTCAAGCGACAGGTAAGGAGAGGAACGTGGGATGCAGCCGACGGATGATAGGCGCAAACGATTCGAAGTGCTGCTGCAGCAGGCGGAGCTCCCGACCGAATGGCTGGGGCAGCATTTTCGGGACGGGCATATCGAGAAAGTGGAAATCAGCCGGTCCCGCAAACGATGGGCGATTACGGTTTGCAAGGACGTATTGCTTCCCAGAGTCATTTACATAGGATTGCTTGAGAGGGTCAAGGCGAAGCTCGGACATATTGCGGACATCGACATGATTGTGAAGTACGGCTCGGAGGTCGACACCGACAGCATCGTCAAGGAGTATTGGCAGGCGTTCGTGGAGCGGATGCAGAGGGAGGTCGCCTCCATTAACGGCTGGCTCGCCAAGGCGGACGTGGGCATGGACGGCGACGTCCTGACGATCGCGCTGCTGAACGAGACGAACCTCGGGCTGGCCCGGAAAAAGGAAATCGACGTCTATGCGGCCAAGTTTTTCGAGAGACGGTTTCTGCGCACGTTCCGCGTAAAAATGACGGTCGGAGAGTCGAGTCCCGATACGTACACGGAGTTTACGCAGAAGATCGAGGAGGAGAACCGCGCCGCGATCGAGCAGATTATGGCAAGCGCGCGCGAGGAAGCGCCCGCGGTCGAGGAGGGCGAAGCGCCGCAGGTGCTGCAGCACGGCTACGAGATCAAGGAGCCGCCGGTGCCGATCCAGGAAATTCGCGAGGAAGAGAAGAAGGTGACCGTGCAAGGCGTCATCTTCGGGCTGGAGACGAAGGAGCTGCGGACGGGCAGCACGCTGTTCACCTGCTCGATTACCGATTTTACAGACTCGCTGTCGATCAAGATTTTCGGCAAAAACAAGGAAGATATTAAAATGCTGAACCTGCTGGCCAACGGCAAGTGGGTGAAGATGCGGGGGAAAATCGAATACGACCGCTTCCTTAATCCGCCGGAGCTGGTCATGTTCCCCAACGATATTCGCGAAGTCCCCCCGCCGCAGGAACCGAAGGATACGGCCGAGGAGAAGCGCGTCGAATTCCATCTGCACACGACGATGAGCACGATGGACGCGGTGACGCCGGTCGACGTCTACATCAAGACGGCGGCCAAATGGGGCCACAAGGCGATCGCGGTTACCGACCACGGCAACGTGCAATGCTACCCGGACGCCGCGAAGGCGGGCAAGAAGCACGGCATCAAGGTGATGTACGGCGTCGAAGCGAACGTCGTCAACGATTCGGTCGGCATGGTGCTGCAGCCAAGAGAGCAGACGCTGGCGGACGCGGAATACGTCGTGTTCGATATCGAGACGACCGGCTTGTCGGTCACCGACAACAAAATTATCGAGCTGGCCGGCGTCAAGATGAAGGACGGACAGGAGATCGGACGGTTCGAGACGTTCATCAATCCGCACGAGCCGATCCCCTACAACATTCAGCAGCTGACGAATATTACCGACGAGATGGTCAGGGGAGCGCCGGAGCTGGAGCCGAAGCTGAAGGAGTTTATCGATTTTGCCGGGGACGCGATTCTCGTGGCGCACAACGCCCGCTTCGATATCGGCTTTATCCAGCATTCCTGCAAGCAGTTCGGGCTGCCGCCGATGGACAACCCGGCGCTGGATACGCTCGAGCTGGCGCGGTATTTGCATCCGACGATGAAAAATCACCGGCTCAACACGCTGGCCTCGCTGTATAAAGTGTCGCTCGAAAACCATCACCGGGCGATCGACGATACGATCGCGCTGGGCGGCATTTTGAACGGCCTGCTGAAGGATTTGCATACCCGCGGAGTGAACGAGCTTCACGTGCTCAACGGCCTTAACGAAAACGGCTGGAAAACGACCCGTCCGTTCCACTGCGGCATCTACGCGCTGAACGCGGTCGGCAAAAAGAACTTGTACAAACTCATTTCAATGTCGCATACCGAATACTTCCATAGAGTGGCGTGCATTCCGAAGAGCAAGCTGATCGAATATCGCGAAGGGCTGCTCATCGTCTCGGGCTGCGAGAAAGGCGAGCTGTTCGAGACGGTGCTGAACAAATCGATCGAAGAGGCCGAAGAGGTCGCGGCCTTCTACGATGTGCTGGAAATTCAGCCGCTGGACTTCTACCTGCATCTGCTGGAGAAGGGATTGGTCTCCAGCAGAGCGTCGCTGGAGGAGGCGCTGCGGCGAATCGTCCGCCTCGGCGAGAAGCTGACGAAGCCGGTGATCGCGACGGGCAACGTCCACTACTTGCAGCCGCGGGACAAAATTTTCCGCGACATTACGATTCACGGTATTACCGGGTTCAGCCCGCTCAAGGACCAGCGCAAGCCGGACGCGCATTTCCGCACGACGACGGAAATGCTGGAGGAGTTCCGGTTTCTGGGCAACGACAAGGCCTATGAGGTCGTCGTCACGAATACGTCCGAGCTGGCCGACCGCTTCGAGGAAATCAAGCTGTTCCCGGACGAGCTGTTCACGCCGATTATTGAAGGCGCGGACGACGAAATCCGCAACACCTGCTACGCGACGGCGCGCGAGATGTACGGCGAAGAGCTGCCGGAGGTGGTGACGGCCCGGCTCGAGAAGGAGCTGGTGCCGATTATCAAATACGGGTTCTCGGCCAACTATCTGATTTCGGCGCGGCTGGTCAAAAAGTCGAACGAAGACGGTTATCTGGTCGGCTCGCGGGGATCGGTCGGCTCGTCGATCGTCGCGACGTTCCTCGGCATTTCCGAGGTTAACCCGCTTCCGGCGCATTATCTGTGCCGCAATCCGGAATGCAAGCACAGCGAATGGTTTCTTGACGGCAGCGTGCCGAGCGGCTTCGACTTGCCGGACAAGACGTGCCCGAATTGCGGCACGATGGTGCGCGGAGAAGGGCAGGACATTCCGTTCGAGACGTTCCTTGGGTTCAAGGGAGACAAGGTTCCCGATATCGACTTGAACTTCTCGGGCGAATACCAGCCGAACGCGCATAACTACACGAAGGTGATGTTCGGCGAGAAGAGCGTGTTCCGCGCGGGGACGATCGGCACCGTCGCGGAGAAAACCGCGTACGGCTTCACGAAGAAGTACGAGGAGGAGCACGGCAAGTCGTGGCGCGGCGCCGAGGTGGGCCGGCTCGCGGCCGGCTGCACGGGCGTCAAGCGAAGCACCGGCCAGCACCCGGGCGGCATCGTCGTCGTTCCGGATTATATGGAAGTGGAAGACATTACGCCGGTGCAGTATCCGGCCGACGATACGAGCGCGGAGTGGAAAACGACCCACTTCGATTATCACGCCTTCGACGCCAACCTGCTCAAGCTCGATATTCTGGGACACGACGATCCGACGATGATGCGGATGCTGCAGGACTTGACCGGCATCGATCCGACGACGATCCCGATGAACGATCCGAAAGTCATGAGCCTGTTTCATTCCGTCGAAGCGCTCGGCGTCTCGCCGCAGCAGATCCGTTCTCCGGTGGCGACGTTCGGGGTGCCGGAGATGGGCACGCGCTTCGTGCGCCAGATGCTCGAGGAGACGAGGCCGTCCTCGTTCGCCGACCTGCTGCAGATTTCGGGGCTGTCGCACGGAACGGGCGTATGGCTCGGCAACGCGCAGGAGCTGATCAAGAACAATACGTGCACGATCAAGACGGTAATCGGCTGTCGCGACGATATTATGCTGTTTCTCATCTATAAGGCGGGCATGGACGCGTCGCTCGCGTTCAAAATTACGGAAAGCGTGCGGAAGGGCAAGGGGCTGACTCCGGAATGGATCGAGGAGATGAAGCGCTGCAAGGTGCCGCAATGGTACATCGACTCGTGCCTGCGCATCGAGTACATGTTCCCGAAAGCTCACGCCGCCGCGTACGTTATTTCCGCGGTAAGAACGGCCTTCTTCAAATTGTATTATCCGATCGAATATTATGCGACGTACTTTACGGTGCGCGCGGGCGACTTCGACGTCGAGCTGTTCTGCCAAGGCTACGACGCGATTTTGAAAATGCTGCTCGAAATCGAGGAGAAAGGCTTCCAGGCGACGACGAAGGAAAAGAACATGATCTCGATTCTCGAGATGGGACTGGAGATGACGGCGCGGGGCTTCAAGTTCAAAACCGTCGACTTGTACCGCTCCGAAGCGACCCGCTTCATCGTCGACGGAGACAGTCTGATCCCGCCGTTCGGCGCCATTCCGGGCGTCGGCGAGAACGCGGCGCGCAACATCGCCGCCTCACGCGAAGAGGGAGATTTCCTGTCCATCGAGGACTTCCAGCAGCGGTCGCGGGCGAGCAAGACGATCGTCGAGGTGCTGGCGGGGCTAGGGGCGTTCCGGGGGCTTCCGGAATCGAACCAGCTCATGCTGTTCTAGGGACGAAGCGCCATGTCAGGAAAGTTGTAGTTGCCAGCGGCTGTAAGGTTATGTTATATTAATTTTGGTAATCATGTGGATAACACTGTCTGCAGAAGAGTGGGGAAACCCACTCTTTCCGTTTTGTCTGCGGGTCTTTAGGGCTGCGAAGTCATCGCGGGAGGCTGCGGCCATCCATTTGGAACATCGGGAGGTATACCTTTTTGAATTCACCGCAAATCAAATCCATCGTGGAAGACTGCGCAGCCTCTTATTTGGAGGAAAACGGGTTGGAACTGGTGGACGTGGAATACGTGAAAGAGGGCATCAACTGGTTTTTGCGTATTTACGTGGATAAGGAAGGCGGCATCGACATCGACGATTGCGGCCGTTTCTCCGAATTCATCAGCGTTAAGCTGGATGAGCTGGACCCGATCCAAGACGCGTATTTCCTGGAGGTCAGCTCGCCCGGCGCGGAACGTCCGCTCAAGAAGGCTCAGGACGTCGCCAAGGCGGTCGGCAAGCACGTATTCGTGACGACCTACGAGAAAGTCGACGGAGCCAAGGAGTTTGAAGGACGGCTGGAGGCCTTCGACGGCGCGACGCTGGTCGTGACGGTCGGACGCCGCAAGCAGCCGATCCCTTACGATAAAGTGGCTTCCGCAAGGCTGGCCATCGTTTTCTAATCTATTAACGAGGACGCGGGCTGCGGCCAAAATCGCGGCGGCCGCGTATATTGAGGAGGAATGGGGTAGCCATGAGCATGGAGTTTATCGAGGCGCTGTCCGAAATCGAGCGCGAGAAGGGCATCAGCAAGGACGTCCTGATCGAAGCTATCGAAGCGGCACTTATCTCCAGCTACAAACGCAACTTTAACACGGCTCAGAACGTTCGCGTAGATATCAACCGGGCGACGGGCTTGATTAAAGTGTATGCGCGCAAGACGATCGTCGAAGAGGTGCTGGATCCTCGCCTGGAAATTTCGCTGGAAGCGGCCAGAGCGATCAACCCGCATTATCAGATCGACGATATCGCGGAGATCGAAGTGACGCCCCGCGATTTCGGGCGCATCGCGGCGCAGACGGCGAAGCAGGTCGTCACGCAGCGCATTCGCGAAGCGGAGCGGGGGTTGATCTACCACGCGTTCGTAGACAAGGAGCAGGACATCGTCACGGGAATCGTGCAGCGGATGGACTTGCGCAACCTGTACGTCGATCTCGGCAAGGTCGAAGCGGCGCTGCCTCTGACCGAGCTGATGCCGACCGACAAGTTCAAGCAGGGCGACCGCGTCAAATCTTTCATTACGAAAGTCGAAAATACGAGCAAGGGGCCCCAGATCATTCTGTCGCGCACTCATCCCGGACTTCTGAAACGGCTGTTCGAGCTCGAGGTTCCCGAAATTTTCGACGGCACGGTGGAGATCCGCTCGGTCGCGAGAGAGGCGGGCTTCCGTTCGAAGATCGCCGTATACTCCCGCAACGAGGAGGTCGATCCCGTCGGCTCCTGCGTCGGACAGCGCGGCACCCGCGTGCAGTCGATCGTCACCGAGCTGAAGGGCGAGAAAATCGACATCGTCCGCTGGTCCGAAGCGATCGACGAGTATGTGGCGAACGCGCTCAGCCCGTCCAAGGTGCTGGAGGTCATCGTGTTCGAAGCGGAGAAAATGGCGCGCGTCATCGTGCCGGATTACCAGCTTTCCCTCGCGATCGGCATTAAGGGCCAGAACGCTCGTTTGGCTGCGAAGCTGACCGGCTGGAAAATCGACATCAAGAGCGAGACGCAGGCGGAGCAGGAGTACGGTCGGCCGAAATCCGCCGGAGCTACGATGCATCAGGACAGCGTATCCATCGACTGAGGAGGATCGCCGTGAGACCAAGGAAAATTCCGCAGCGCAAATGCGTCGCCTGCCAGGAAATGATGCCGAAGAAAGAGCTGATTCGGATCGTGCGTTCTCCCGAAGGGGAGATTCATATCGACCTGACCGGCAAAAAGCCGGGCCGCGGCGCGTATCTGTGCGGCAAGGTCGCCTGCTTCAAGCTGGCGAAGAAGTCGAAAGCGTTCGAGCGCGCGTTGAAAACGCCGGTAGGCGCGGACATCTACGACCGTCTGGAAGCCGAATTCATTCAGGCGGAAGAGGAGTTCCAGGCGAACAAGGAGCTGGCGGACGATGAAGACGGCGAATAAAGCGTTGTCCCGACTGGGTCTGGCGACAAGGGCGGGCAAGCTGATCAGCGGGGAAGAGATCGTGCTCAAAGCGATCCGATCGGGTGAAGCTAAGCTTGTGCTGCTGGCCGGTGACGCTTCGGATAATACGAGAAAGAAAATTACAGATAAATGCAACAGTTACGGTGTGCCCATGTTAGTCGGCTTTACGCGATTCGAACTGGGATCGGCAGTCGGAAAGCCCGAGCGCGTTCTGTTCGCGGTAACGGATCGGGGATTCGCCGACATGCTGTCGGCCGGTTGGAATCAACACTCGGAGGTGGAGAATATTGAGTAAGCAAGATCAAACGGACAACAAGGATAAACTAAGGGTTTACGAATACGCCAAGCAGCTCAACATGAGCAGCAAGGAAGTCATTACGATTCTCAAAAGGATGAACATGCCGGTCAACAATCACATGAGCGTGATGGAAGACGGCATGACGAACGCGGTGGAGAAGTTCTTCCGCGATATTAAAGCGAACGCGGCCGCGAAAATGGCCCAAGCTTCCGCCAAGCCGGCGGCTCCCGCGCCGGAGCGCGAGCGCCGTCCGCAAGCGGGCGGGCAGGGCGCTTCTTCGGGCGGCCAGCAGCAGGCGCGCCAGGCGGCTCCTGCGCAGCAGGCGCAGCCGAGCCAGGCGTCCGCGCCATCCGCTCCGGCGGCAAGCGTGTCTTCCGCGCCTGCGCCGTCTGCCGGCGCTTCCGAGCAGCAGCCGCAAGCGGCACCGCGTCCGCAAGGGCAGCGCGAAGGCGGCAACCGCGACGGCAGCCGCCCGCAGGGCGGAGGCCAGGGCGGTTATAGCAACCGCGACGGCAATCGTCCGCAAGGCGGAGGCCAGGGCGGGTACGGCAACCGTGACGGCAACCGTCCGCAAGGCGGAGGCCAAGGCGGCGGATACGGCGGCAATCGCGACGGCAACCGTCCGCAAGGCGGCGGATACGGCGGCAACCGTCCGCAAGGCGGAGGCCAGGGTGGCGGCGGATACGGCGGCAACCGTCCGCAAGGCGGAGGCCAGGGTGGCGGCGGATACGCCGGCAATCGTCCGCAAGGCGGAGGCCAGGGCGGCGGAGGATACGCCGGCAATCGTCCGCAAGGCGGAGGCCAGGGCGGCGGATACGGCGGCAACCGTCCGCAAGGCGGAGGCCAAGGCGGCGGATACGGCGGCAACCGTCCGCAAGGCGGAGGCCAAGGCGGCGGATACGGCGGCAATCGTCCGCAAGGCGGAGGCCAGGGTGGCGGCGGATACGCCGGCAATCGTCCGCAGGGCGGAGGTCAAGGCGGCGCTGCGGCAAGCCGTCCGGGCCAAGGCTTCGGCGCGGGGCGCAGCCCGGCTCCGGGAGCTGCGGCGGGAGCCAGAGGCGGCCGCCCGGGCGAAAGCGGACGTCCGGCAGGACGCGACGGCAAGGGCCGTCCGGGGGAAAGCGACTTCAAGCGCAAAGAGAACAACCGGTTTGACGACGGCAGATCGAACTTCAGAGGCGGCAAGGGCAGGGGCGGCAAGAACGCCCGCAAGAGCAACCAGCCTCCGCGCGAGAAAATCGACAATACGCCGAAGAAGGTTATCGTTCGCGGCAATATGACGGTTGGCGAATTGGCGAAGTTGCTGCACAAAGACGCTTCCGAAGTGATCAAGAAGCTGCTGCTGATGGGCGTTATGGCCACGATCAACCAGGATCTGGATCTCGACACCGTCCTGCTCGTCATCTCCGAATACGGCGTCGAAGTCGAAGTGAAAATCGTCGTCGAGGATACGCAGTTCGAGACGATCGAAGAGAACGACAATCCGGACGATCTCGTTGCGCGTCCGCCGGTCGTCACGATCATGGGTCACGTCGACCACGGTAAAACGACGCTGCTCGACGCGATTCGCGAGACGAAGGTGGCCAGCGGAGAAGCCGGCGGCATCACGCAGCATATCGGCGCTTACCAGGTTGAAATCAACGGCAAAAAGATTACGTTCCTCGATACCCCGGGTCACGAAGCGTTCACGACGATGCGTGCCCGCGGAGCGCAGGTTACCGATATTACGATTCTCGTCGTCGCGGCGGATGACGGCGTCATGCCGCAGACGGTCGAAGCGATCGCCCATGCGAAAGCGGCCAACGTGCCGATTATCGTGGCGGTCAACAAGATCGACAAGCCGGGAGCGAACGCGGATAAAGTGAAGCAAGAGCTGACCGAGCACGGCCTCGTCCAGGAAGAGTGGGGCGGAGACACGATCTTCGTCGAAGTATCCGCCAAGCAGCGGCTGAACCTGGACGGCTTGCTGGAGATGATCCTGCTCGTCGCCGAGGTCAACGACTATAAGGCCAACCCGGACAAACGGGCGCGCGGCACCGTTATGGAAGCCGAGCTCGACAAGGGCAAGGGGCCGGTTGCCCGTATCCTCGTGCAGAACGGTACGTTGAAGGTCGGCGACGCGTTCGTAGCGGGCGACTGCTTCGGACGGATTCGCGCGATGACGAACGACCGCGGCCGCCGGATCAAGGAAGCGGGACCGTCGACGCCGGTGGAAATTACCGGTCTGACGGAAGTGCCGCAAGCGGGCGATCCGTTCATGGTGTTCGAAGACGAGCGCAAGGCGCGGGAAATTTCCGACAAGCGTTCGATCAAGACGCGTCAATCGCAGATGAAGGCGAACCAGGCGGTTACGCTCGAAGATCTGTTCAGCAAGATCAAGGAAGGCGACATCAAGGAGCTGAACGTCATCCTCAAAGCGGACGTTCAAGGCTCGCTGGAGGCGCTCAAGGGCTCGCTGGAGAAAATCGAGATCGAAGGCGTTCGCGTCCGCACGATTTACAGCGGCGTAGGCGCGATCACGGAATCCGACATTATTTTGGCCTCGGCTTCCTCCGCGATCGTGATCGGCTTTAACGTACGTCCGGAGCCGCGCGCGCAATCGATCGCCGAGCAGGAGAAGGTCGACGTTCGTCTGCACTCGATCATCTACAAGGTGATCGAAGAGATCGAGCACGCGATGAAGGGCATGCTCGATCCGGTATTCAAGGAGAAGGTCATCGGCCACGCGGAAGTTCGCGAGACGTTCAAGGTAACGAGAATCGGCACGATCGCCGGCTGTATGATCACCGACGGCAAAATCGTCCGGAACGCGGAAGCTCGCCTGACGCGCGGCGGCATCGTCGTCTACACGGGCAAGATCGATTCGCTCAAGCGGTTTAAGGATGACGCGAAGGAAGTATCGGAAGGCTATGAATGCGGAATTACGCTCGACAAGTACAACGATCTTCAACAAGGCGACATTATCGAAGCCTTCGTCATGGAGACGGTCGAGCGCTAATCCCAGCAGTACGCGAAGGTGGGATCTGAATGGCTAAATTTCGAGTCGGACGGGTCGGAGAACAAATCAAAAAAGAAATCAGCAACGTCATTCAGACGGAACTGAAGGACCCGCGGATCGGTTTTATAACGGTAACGGGAGTGGATCTGACCAACGATCTCTCCCTTGCCCGAGTTTATTTGAGCATTCTCGGCAGCGAAGAGCAGAAGGAAGAGACGCTTAAGGCGCTGGGCCGCGCGAACGGTTTCCTGCGCTCGGAATTGGGTCGTCGGGTGAAGCTTCGCCATACGCCGGCGATCGAATTCCGCTTCGACAGTTCCATCGCGTATGGCAGCCACATCGAGGATTTGCTGCAGCAAATCAATCAACAAGCTTTGGAGCCTTAAATTTCGCGGGGAGGAAACGGCATGTGGACCGAACAATTAAAGGAAGCGGCCGCTTTTATCCGCGGCAGGGACGACTTCCTGATCGTTTCTCACGTGCAGCCCGACGGCGATGCGATTAGTTCGACGGTGACCGTAGCCTGGGCATTGGAGAAGCTGGGCAAGCGATACACGATGCTGAACGAAGGTCCCGTGCCTTCCCGGCTCGGGTTTTTGTGGAAAAGCTCGGACATTCGCACGATGGACGAAGCCGGTCGGGAGGACTCCGCTCCGGCGAAGCGATATCGCAGCGTCATCTGCGTCGATTGCGCCGATTACGGGCGGATCGGCCGCGCCGAGCAATGGTTTGCGCCGGACGCGGAGCTGCTCAACATCGACCATCATCCGACCAACAACGGCTTTGGCCGCGTGAACCTGATGAAGTTTCACGCGGCCGCGACGGCCGAAATTTTGTTCGAGCTGCTGGACGAGCTGGGCTTGGCGCCGGACGCGGATGTCGCGACCGCGATCTACACCGGTTTGCTTACGGATACGGGCGGTTTCCGCTATTCGAGCACGTCTCCGCTTGTCATGGCGATGGCCTCCCGACTTCTGGAGGCCGGCGTGAACGGTCCGGAGCTGGCCGAGCATCTGCTGGAACGGATGACGGCCGGACAGCTGCGGATTTTGCAGCGCGGCTTGTCCAGGCTTGAGCTCAGCGAGGATCAACGGATCGCCTGGCTCTGGGTCACCTCGGAGGATCTCGAGGAAACGGGCGCGACGAACGAGGACCTGGAAGGGCTGGTCAACTATCCGCGCAATATCGAAGGCGTCGAGGTCGGCTTGCTCTTTAAGCAAAACGGCCAGCAATCGGTCAAAGTCAGCATGAGATCGGCGGGCAAGGTGAACGTGGCGGAGGTGGCCCAGCGTTTCGGCGGGGGCGGCCATATCCGCGCCGCGGGATGCCGGTTCACGGATCGTCTGCCGGAAGCGATCCGGCAGACGATCGAAGAGGTGCGGAAAGCGTTGGACGCGTTATGACGGACGGCAAGCGGAATTGGGAAGGCGTGCTGGCCGTATGGAAGCCCGCCGGCTGGACGTCGCACGACGTCGTGGCGAAGGCCAGACGGCTGCTCCGCGAACGCCGGATCGGCCATACGGGGACGCTGGACCCGGCCGTGACCGGGGTTCTGCCGCTGTGCGTCGGCCGCGCGACCCGGTTGGTCGAATATTTGCAGGAAGCGCCGAAGACGTACCGGGCCAAGCTGAAATTCGGACTTGCGACGGACAGCGAAGATCTTAGCGGCGAGGTGATCGAGCGGAAGGACGCTTCGTTCCTGACGGAAACGATGATCCGGGAAGCCGCGCTGAGCTTCGTCGGCGAGATCGATCAGGTTCCGCCGATGATGTCGGCGGTCAAGGTTGACGGCAAGCGCCTGTACGAGCTGGCCAGGCAGGGGGTCACCGTCGAGCGCAAGTCCCGGCGGGTGACGATTCATCGCTTGGACGTCGACGAGGTGACGGCCGGCGTTGACGAGCCTGAGCTGACGTTCACGGTTGCCTGCTCCAAAGGCACTTATATTCGCACATTGTGCGTGGATATCGGACGGAAGCTGGGCGTACCGGCTGTGATGGCGGAGCTCGTGCGGCTGGAGAGCGCGGGCATTCGGCGGGAGCAGTGCGTAACGCTGGAGGAAATTCCCGAGCTGCTCGAGAAGGGGAAGCTGGGCGGCAAGCTGCTGGCGGCGGACGAGCTGCTGGCCGATTTCCCCGCGGCTGTCGCCGCCGATGACGAAGCGAAGCGCGTGCTTCAAGGCAAGGCGATTCGCGCCGCAAAATTGCGTCCCGCTCCCGATCGCCAAGGGTTGTGGAAGCTCTACCGATCGGACGGCGTTTTTCTCGGCTTGTTCTCCGCGGACGACACGGCGGAATGGGTCCGTCCCGTCAAAGTGTTTCATCCTCCGGAAAACGAGCCATACGACAGTCAGTCCGATTAAGCAGGAGGGCATCAGGTGGAACGGTTTAATTTATCAGTTGCGAATGTGACGGACGGTTTGCCGGAAGGCGCCGGCAAAAGCGGGATCTCGCTTGCGATCGGCTTCTTCGACGGCGTTCATCTGGGGCACCAGGAAGTGATCCGTCAAGCCGTCGCGGCGGCGAGAGAACAAGGGCTGGTTCCGGCGGTGATGACGTTCGACCCGCATCCGCGAGTCGTCCTCGGCCACGGGTCGCAGTACGAAGGCGTGCTGACCCCGCTGGAAGACAAGCTGCTGCTGTTCGCCGAGCTGGGCGTGGAAGCCGCTTATATTATCCGCTTCGACCTCGAATTTTCCCAAGTGACCGCCGAACGGTTCGTGAAGTCGCTTATCGTTCCGCTCGGCGTCAAAGCGACGACCGTCGGCTTCGATTTCTCGTTCGGCCATCGCGGCCAGGGCGACGCCGAAGCGTTGAAGCTGTACGGAGGCGGAGCTCTGCAAGTCCAAGTCGTTCCTCCCGTCTATCTGGACGACGGCAAGGTCAGCAGCACGCGGATTCGCGAGCTGCTGGAAGAAGGAGATTGCTTTGCGGCGTCCCAGTTGATCGGCAGACCCTATCAATTGAAAGGACTCGTCGTTCACGGGGATGCGAGAGGACGTCTGCTCGGCTATCCGACGGCCAATCTGCAGCTCGCTCAGCCGTACGTCATCCCGCGCTCGGGCGTATACGCGATCGAGATCGAGGTGTTATCCGAGGCGGGGGCGGTCGAGAGACGCCATAACGGGGTGCTGAACGTCGGCTATCGGCCTACGTTTGACGCGCCGGGCGGAGCGCTGAAGCTGGAGGCGCATCTGTTCGACTTCGACGGGGATTTGTACGACCGCCAGCTCGCGCTGCGGTTCCATACTTTTCTGCGCGCCGAGAAGAAATTCGAGTCGATCGATCAGTTGGTCGCACAGATTGCTTCCGACGCCGCGCGCGCCCGCGAGATTTTCTCGGTGCAAGCCCGGAATTAATCCATTGTGCTTATCCCGCAAGTTATGCTATACTATATAACGTTGTCGCAAGAGGCTAATCGCCTATCGTTGGGCTGACGTATCGTCAGGCTGGACGCCTGTCTAGCGGCACATACGAACCTTAGCTTGGCGAAGCGCTCTCACCGGCGCAAGCTCGGCTAACGGCGATTTCGAAGAAGGAGGTGAACAAGGATGGCATTGACGCAAGAACGCAAACAAGAATTGATCGAAGAGCATAAGCTGCACGCAACGGACACCGGCTCTCCGGAGGTTCAGATCGCTATCCTTACGCAGAACATCAACAATCTGACGACACACTTCAGGGAGCACAAGAAAGATCATCACTCCCGTCGCGGTCTGCTCAAGATGGTTGGTCAACGTCGTAAGCTGTTGGCGTATTTGAAAGAGAAGGACGTTAGCCGCTACAGCGCCCTGATTGCTAAATTGGGCCTGCGCCGTTAATTCGTATTCGCATGAAAGCAACCTGGCCACGTCGTACGGGCTTATCGCCCTCGCAGGCGCTCAGGTTGCTTTTTCCCTATTATGACCGGGAAAACGATAAAAGAGCATGCCTAAGTTGCGGCTTGGCAGGAAATAATGGAAACAGTGTCGAAAGTACATAAAGTTGCAAGGGGTGACGAGCTCAAGCTCGCACTTAGAGGAGGGAAATCGATTGGAACAAAGCGTGGATATGCAGCTTGGCGGTCGTCCGTTTTCTCTGGAAACCGGAAGATTGGCGAAGCAAGCGAGCGGCGCGGTCGTCGTGCGCTATGGTGAGACGGTAGTACTGTCTACCGTTACGGCTTCGAGCGAGCCGAAGGATCTTGATTTTTTCCCGCTGACCGTTAACTACGAAGAGCGGTTGTACGCGGTAGGCAAAATTCCCGGAGGCTTCATCAAGCGGGAAGGACGCCCGAGCGAGAAAGCGATACTGGCCAGCCGTCTGACGGACCGTCCGATTCGTCCGTTGTTCCCGGAAGGATTCCGCAACGACGTTCAGATCGTGAACCTCGTACTGAGCGTGGATCAGGATTGTTCTCCGGAAATCGCGGCGATGATCGGAACTTCCGCGGCGCTCTCGATCTCCAACGTGCCGTTCAGCGGACCGGTCGGAGGCGTGATCGTCGGCAGAATCGACGGGCAATTCGTCGTGAACCCGACGCAGGAGCAGGAAGTGATCAGCGACATGTACGTCGTCGTGGCGGGTACGCGCGACGCGATCATGATGGTGGAAGCGGAAGCGAACGAGGTGTCCGAGACGGATATGCTCGAAGCGATCATGTTCGGTCACGACGAGATCAGGAAGATCGTCGATACGATCGATCGTCTTGTGGCGATTGCCGGCCAGCCGAAGATGGAAGTGAAGCTGCACAGCGTCGATTCCGAAGTCGAGACAGCCGTCAAATCGTACGCGCAGGATCGACTGGTCGAAGCCGTGCGCATCGCCGAGAAGCATGCGCGCCAAGAAGCGATCGACGCGATCAACGCCGAAACGGTCGAACATTTTACCGCCGCGTATGCCGATACGCCGGAGAAGCTCGACGACGTGAAGGAAGTGCTGTACGACATCGTCAAGAACGAAGTCCGTCGTTTGATCACGCACGACAAAGTGCGTCCGGATGGCCGCGGATTGTCGGAAATTCGTCCGATCTCGTCGGACATCGCGATTCTGCCGCGCACGCACGGGTCCGGCCTGTTTACACGCGGACAGACGCAAGCGCTGAGCATATGCACGCTCGGACCGCTCGGAGAAGTGCAAATTCTTGACGGCATCAGCCCGCAAGAATCGAAGCGGTTCATGCATCACTACAACTTCCCGCCGTTCTCCGTCGGGGAAGCTCGTCCGCTTCGTCCGCCCGGACGCCGCGAAATCGGCCACGGAGCGCTGGGCGAACGCGCCCTGCTCAAGGTGCTTCCTTCGGAAGCGGAATTCCCGTACACGATTCGTCTCGTGTCGGAGGTGTTGGAATCCAACGGCTCGACCTCCCAGGCAAGCATTTGCGCCAGCACGCTGGCGATGATGGACGCGGGCGTTCCGATCAAAGCCCCGGTTGCCGGCGTGGCGATGGGATTGGTCAAGGACGGCGAGCATACGTCGATTCTGACGGATATCCAAGGCATGGAAGACCATCTCGGCGATATGGACTTCAAGGTGGCCGGGACGTCGGTGGGCATTACGGCGATTCAGATGGATATTAAAATCGACGGCATCGACCGCGGAATTCTGACCGAAGCGCTGGCGCAAGCCAAGGAAGGCCGTATGTTCATCCTGGGCAAGATGCTCGAGACGATCACCGAGCCGCGCAAGGAATTGAGCAAATACGCTCCGAAAATTTTGTCGCTCAAAATCAATCCGGACAAAATTCGCGACGTCATCGGTTCCGGCGGTAAAATCATCAACAAGATCATCGAAGACACCGGCGTCAAAATCGATATCGAGCAGGACGGCACCGTGTACATCGCTTCGGCGGACGAAGCGGCGAACCAGCGCGCCCGCGCCATTATCGAGGGCATCGTCAAGGAAGTCGTGGTCGGGGAAGTGTATACCGGTACGGTCAAGCGTATCGAGAAGTTCGGCTGCTTCGTTGAGATTTTGCCGAACAAGGACGGCCTGATCCACATCAGCCAGCTCGCCAACGAACGCGTGGCGAAGGTTGAGGACGTCGTCAACATCGGCGACCAGATCGAAGTTAAAGTAACCGAGATCGACAACATGGGCCGAATTAATCTGTCGCGCAAAGCTTTGCTGAATTCCGAGCAAGTATCGGTATAACCGGAAGTTCCAACGACATAAGATGGACAAAAGAGACTCCTATGCGAAGGTCTCTTTTTGTTTGCATAAATCGGACTTTAATATGGGATGCTCACTCATAAAGACCGTTTCCCGGGCATAGGATGAAGGCAGGGAATCGGACAAGACGGGGTGAGCGGAACATGGCGAGAAAGATCCCGGCGGGGCTGCTGGCGGCAATGGCGGCAGGCTTGGCCGCGGTGCTGTTAGCCGGAACGTACGGGCCGATCAGGCCGTTCGTTCAAACCGTAAAGCTGCAGGCGGCGTCGATGGCGGCGCTGACGGACGATAAGCGGGAAGACAAGCTGCTGAGCTGGATTCAATCGGAGGCGCCCAAACGAAGCCAACAGCCGATCAACGCGGTCATCGACCGGGTGTGGAAGGCGATTCCCGGATACGACGGACGGGTGGTGGACGTTCGGGCGACTTATCTGAAGGCGAAGCTGATCGGCTCCTCCCCGAATTCGGGAGACGGTTTTCCTTGGGTTTACCGGACGGTGACGCCGGAAGTATCGCTTCAGGACTTGCCCGTGAATCCGATTTACAGAGGAAATGCGGCCAAGCCGGCCGTCGGATTAATGATCAACGTGGCGTGGGGGGACGAGTATTTGCCCGGCATTCTTCGCATTTTGAAGGAGGAGGGCGTCCATGCGACGTTTTTCTTCGATGGCACCTGGCTGTCCAAAAACATGGATACGGCCGGCGCGATTATTCGTCAAGGACACGAGGCGTCGAATCATGCGTATTCCCATCCCGATATGAGCAAGATGGGGGCCGCGCGGCAAAGGCGGGAAATCGGCAGGACGGAGCAGCTGCTTAAAAAGCTGGGCATCAACAATGTATGGTTTGCCCCGCCTTCCGGATATTTCAATGACCAGACGATTAAGGTAGCTTCGGAATACGGGCTGCGAACGGTGCTGTGGACACTGGATACGATCGATTGGAAGAAACCCGATCCGGGCTCGGTTGTCGCCAAGGTGAAGGGGAAGGTTGAACCGGGCACTTTAATTCTGATGCACCCGACCTCGACTACGGCCGGAGCGCTTAAAGGGATGATTCGCGCGATCAAAGCGAAAGGCTACGTCCCCGGAACCGTATCGCAGACGCTTTCGACCGAGAGGCTCGAGGATCGGTTGTGACGATTGTCGGAATTTGTTATAGTGGTATCACTGTTCATTTATCGAGAAGCAAAGGGGGGAAGTCGGATGAACAAGTATACGCTGAAGAACGGGCTGCGCGTCATGATCGAGACGATTCCGACCTATCGTTCGGTTTCGTTCGGAATTTGGGTCAAGACCGGTTCCCGCTACGAAGATTCGGACACGAACGGCATATCCCATTTCATCGAACACATGCTGTTCAAAGGAACGAATCGCCACAGCGCTAAAGATATCGCCGACCGCTTCGACGGCATTGGCGGCAACGTGAACGCTTTTACTTCCAAGGAGTATACGTGCTATTACGCCAAGGTGCTCGATCAGCATTTGCCGATCGCAGTCGATATTTTATCGGATATGTTTTTCGAATCGCAGATGGCCGAGGAAGAGCTGGTCAAGGAAAAGAACGTCATCCTCGAAGAAATTTCCATGTACGAGGATACGCCGGACGATACGGTGCACGATCTGGCATCGCGCGCCGCCTATCGCGATCATCCGCTTGCCTATTCCATACTGGGAACGGCGGAGAGCCTCAATCCGATGGGACCGGATCATTTGCGTGAGTACATGAAGATGAGATACCGCATCGACAATACGGTCATCAGCCTCGCCGGCAACGTCGGAGAGGAAGTGCTGGAGCTTCTGGAGCGGCATTTCGGACGGTTTGACATCGCCGGGCAGGATTCGGAGCTGGTTGTGCCGACCTTTCATTCGGGCGCGCTGTTTCACCGCAAGAAAACCGAGCAAAATCATCTCTGCTTAACGTTTCCGGGGTATTCGAGCAAAGCGCCGAATTTATATGCGATGATTCTGCTCAACAATACGATCGGCGGCGGCATGAGCTCGCGTTTGTTCCAGGAAGTGCGCGAAAAGAGAGGTCTGGCCTATTCGGTCTATTCCTACCACACCTCTTATGCGGATAGCGGTTTGTTTACCGTATACGCGGGAACGGCCCCCAAGCAGACGAAAGAAGTGTACGACATTACGATGGAGCTTCTTGGCGAAATCGCGGCCAACGGGCTGAGCGAGGTAGAGCTGCACCGGGGCAAAGAACAGCTCAAGGGCAACCTGATTTTGAGCCTGGAGAGCACCAGCAGCCGCATGAATCGATTGGGGAAAAACGAGCTGATGCTCGGACGCCATTATACGTTGGACGAGATGCTGGCACGCATCGATCAGGTGCAGATGTCCGATTTGCATGAGATTATGGTCTCCATGATGGCGCAGCCTTGCGCTGTTGCGTTGGTTGGAGCCGATCAAAAAGTATTGTCCGGAATCGGGAGGGAATTCATTGTATCCAATTCAGTTGAAGAGACTTCCGGGGAATGAGGATGTTCCGCTGCCCCGCCAAATGTCCGAATGGGCCGCAGGCTTCGACGTGCATGCCGCGGTAGACAAGGCCGTCGTATTGGAGCCGGGAGCGAGAGCGTTAATTCCTACCGGGTTCGCGATGGCGATGCCCAGAGAGCTGGAGGCGCAGGTCCGCCCTCGCAGCGGTCTCGCTTATAAGCACGGCATCACATGCTTAAATTCCCCGGGCACGATCGACGCCGATTATCGCGGCGAAGTCAAGGTGCTGCTCGTGAATCTCGGCCAGGAGCCGTTTGCGATCGAGCGTGGAGAACGGATCGCCCAGATCGTTTTCCAGCGCGTGCCGCAAGTCATTCTCGAGGAAGTAGAGGAGCTATCCGACACCTCCCGAGGCGAAGGCGGCTTCGGCCACACAGGCAAGTAACCCACGACCCACGCGTGCGATCGACTTTTTCCGACTTCTGCATGCAGCGGGTTGCGCTTCGCGCCCGGCGATCTGATCTGTACATATCGTACGAAAGCTGTCACCCGGCACAGAGCGCGAAAGTTTTCACTTCACCGAGCCCAATCGGCTCCGTCCCTTTTCGGGCGGTTCCGGTTCGGCTCTTTTTTGTACATAGGGCCATTATCCCCGTCGTTCAGGCCCCTGGAGGCTCCTCTCGCTGTATCTCCTTCCTCTTCCGTCTCCCTATGGCCATTATCCCCTCCACTCAGACGTCGACTCCGCAGCAAAACCGCCGTTTCTATGGCCGGATTGCTGCCCCATTTTCCCCCTATGGTCATTATCCCCTTTGCTCAGCTGATCGTCGCGAACAGACGCGAGGCGGGCTGCTTACGGCGGCGCTGGAACCCTGGAAGGCCAGCAGTATAGCCATTATCCCTTTGGTTCAGTTGGGTGGATGCGAGAGCGTTGGATGGTCGGCTTTGTTGGAACATTGGAATGATCGGAGTTGTATGGCTACTATCCCCTTAGTTCAGTTGGACGGGTCGAGAGCGCGTGCGGTTGTTTGTTGAGTTGATTCTTGGCTTGCTTGAGCTATGGCCATTATCCCCTTGGTTCAGTGGACGGGGAAAATGAGCGTGCGTGGTCTGTGTGGATTGGTTGGCTGGCTGTTTCGGAACACAATGATTGATCGTTTTGCTCGGATGATCGAGAGTAGCAATAAATAGTCGGCTGTATCCTATGCAGAGAGCTGTGGATTCGAGTGTATGAGGGCAGCGTTAACAGGCTTCCCGCAGCAAAGTGCTGTATTGAACGCGGAGTTCGGGCTGAATGTTCGGTTTGCGTATAAGTTCGGGATAGGTCATTGCGGGAGCCGATGATGACAGTTTCAGCAGGGTGTCGAATGGAGAGTGCTCTTGGGCAGCTTGATTGTACTGAAAACAAAATTGATCCATATAGGCTTGAAGATGCTTAGGGCCGATGCCGTTAAATGTATAGTTAATCCAGTTGGAGGCTTTCTGGCAGAGCTGGATGAGGCGGATGTTTCTGTCTTTGCTGTATTTTAAGGTGACGGCAATGACTTCGACAGCGTTCGGCGAGACGTGTTTTTCTAGAAACGGGTGTTTGTTCAAGGGACAGGTCAGGTGCGGGAAGGAGCATTCTTCGACAGCTTGCTTGATTTTAATATAGGTGAAATCTCCTTGGGCGTTCATCGTTGCGCCAATAAGCAAGGGCTGCTCCTGGGGATGGCGAAAAACCGTCGGATTGTAAGGGCGGCCGTACTGAGCGAAATTGATCCGTACCAGACCGGTTAGCAGTTCTTTCTGGTCGCCTTGGGACATCGCGTGGCGGATTTTGTGACATATGAGCCAGGCGGTTTTGTAGGTGGTGCCAATAATGGATGAGAGGCGAACCGCGCTGATTCCGTTGGGCGCAGCATGAAGAGACATGGCCAGCAGCCATAACCTGACCGGAGTGCGGCTGCCTTCCAAAATCGTGCCGGCTGTAAGCGAAGTCTGAACTCCGCAGGATCTGCATTCGTAAAGAGGCAGTCTGCGGGTACGAATGGCGCAAGCGTCCGATCCGCCGCATCGCGGGCAGCGGAATCCGTCGGGCCATCGGGCACGCTGAAACAGCTGAATACAGGCTTGTTCATTGGAACCGGAGAGGCAGAACGTGCGGAATTCGGCTTGATCCATGGGCGACCTCCAAGGTTATTTTCTACTTTTATTATACCAAACAAATGTTCGTATTTAAAGCTTTTTTTCTAAATAATGGTGAATGGGATTGAGGGGACGATTCTCTGAGTGAATGGGATAAAAGCAGAAGAAATGCAGGGGAATCGGAGCGATGGAATGCATGGAATTGAAGCGATGGAATGTATGGGAATCGGAACGATGGAATGCAGGGGGAATCGGAGCGATGGAATGCAGGGGAATCGGAACGATGGAATGAAGGAGTAGAAGCGGGGCAGGCGGATGTAAAAAGAAGGCGATATAAGGGAGCAAGGAGCGAAATTTCTGAGTCGACGGGATAATGGCCATAAGGGAATTAGAGAGGCAGAAACGGTGCGGTCGACGGGCCCGGACAGGAACTGAGAGCGAGAGTGGGCTGAGGGAAAGGGATAATGGTCATAGGGAGAAAAAGGAGCAGCAATCGGGGCCGCAGAAGCGGCGGCGGTTTTGCTGCGGAGTCGGCGACTGAGCGGAGGGGATAGCGGTCATAGGGTGACGGGAGAGGAAGGAGACGGAACGCGGGACTTCCGCGAGCAATTGAGAGGGGAGCAAATTGGCCGCACCCTCGGATAGGCGCATGCATACGATGTGTCATGCGAACAATGCCGAGAGGGGGAGGCTGCGATACTTACGGGAGTTCAAGTCGTGCTTGCGGGCGGGGATGCCAGGCAATTGGAAGTGATCCGCCAGTTGACGGAGAAGGACGCCTCGGTGACGATCGTTGGCTTCGACAGGCTGGAGACTCCTTTTAGCGGAGCCGTCAAGGGGGAGTGGTCGCCCGAGCTGCTGGCGGAAGCGGATGCGCTCGTCTTGCCGGCGGTCGGCACGGACGATGACGGGGTTGTTCCGACGCTGTTCACGGACGCGGAGTTGAAGCTGACGGACGCTCATGCGGCTGCGCTGCCGAAGGCCAGCAAGGTGATTACGGGCATGGCGAAGCCTTATCTTCGCAAGCTGTGCGAGAAGCACAGGATCGAACTGATCGAACTGTTCGAAAGGGACGACGTCGCCATCTACAACTCGATCCCGACCGCGGAAGGCGCGTTGATGATGGCCATTCAGAATACGGATATTACGATTCATGGCTCGAATTGCGTTGTGCTCGGACTGGGAAGAACGGGTTTTACCATGGCGCGGACGCTGCAGGCGCTGGGAGCGCGAGTGAAGGTCGGAGTGCGCCGCGACGAGACGTTCGCCCGCGCTTTCGAGATGGGGTTCGAGCCGTTCTACATGCCTGATTTGGCGCGCCACGCGGGGAATATCGACTTGATTTTTAACACAATTCCGACTATGATAGTCACAGCGCAAGTGATCGCCCAACTCCCCCAACGCGCATGCATTATCGACCTGGCTTCGAAGCCTGGCGGCACCGATTTTCGCTTCGCGGAGAAGCGCGGAATCAAAGCTCTTCTGGCTCCGGGGCTGCCCGGAATCGTGGCGCCGAAGACGGCCGGTCGAATCATCGCGAACAGTCTGACCCAGATCATTCTGGAGACTGACCGATTACGGGGGAATCAACCATGAACTGGAAAGGAATTACGGTTGGGTACGCACTGTCCGGTTCTCACTGCACGCTCGAGGAGATTATGCCGCAGATCAAGCGCTTCGTGGACGCGGGCGCGAACGTCGTTCCGATCGTCTCGGCGACGATTATGACGACGGATACGAGATTCGGCACTTCGAGCCATTGGCAGCAAACTTTGCGTCAAATTACAGGCAACGAGATCATATCTTCTATAGTAGAAGCCGAGCCGCTTGGACCTTCCAAGCTGTTGGACGTTCTGACGATAGCGCCTTGCACGGGCAATACGACGAGCAAGCTGGCGAACGCGATGACGGACGGTCCGGTGCTGATGGCCGCGAAAGCGCAGATGCGCAACCAGCGACCGCTCGTGCTGGCGATTTCCACGAACGATGGACTCGGCCTGAACGCCGCGAACATCGCCAAGCTGTTGATTATGAAAAACGTCTATTTCGTGCCGTTCGGGCAGGATAATCCGACCGCCAAGCCGAACTCCCTCGTTGCGAGAATGGATCTCGTCCTGGAGACGTGCGAGGCCGCGTTGGAAGGAAAACAGCTGCAGCCTTTGCTTATCGAGCGTTTCGCTCACGCTTGAGATACATTCGGCCTGGTCATGTCTCTCTATTCTAGGGTTTCCCATCTCGCAGAAGAGCGGAGGAAACGGGATGGAACTGATCGTGCAGAAATTCGGCGGGACGTCGCTGACCGACGAGCAAAGTCGGAGCCACGTCCTCCGTCATGTTATCCGCGAGTATAAGGCCGGCAGCAAGGTCGTTGTCGTCGTCTCGGCGATGGGGAGAAAAGGGGATGCCTACGCTACGGATTCCCTGCTCGAGCTGATCCGCCGCAACGGCGATGCTTTGCCGCCAAGGGAAAGGGATTTGCTGCTTTCGTGCGGCGAGCTGATCTCGGCAGCCGTGCTGTGCAGCCTTCTCCAGGCTGCCGGCATTCCCGCCGTCGTCTTGACGGGAGGACAGGCCGGCATCGTAACCGACGGCCACTACGGATCCGCCAGAATCGTGAAAATGGATTGCGACCGCGTCGAGCGGCATTTGACCGACAAGCAGGTCGTTATCGCGGCCGGGTTCCAAGGCGTCAGCGGAAGCGGCGAGGTAACGACGCTCGGGCGCGGCGGAAGCGATACGTCGGCTACGGCTTTGGGCGCGGCGCTGAAAGCGGACGTCGTTGATATTTACACCGACGTGGACGGCATATTGACCGCCGATCCGCGTTGGGTGGCGAACGCGAGGCCGCTGGCGGCCGTCAGCTATGAAGAAATATGCAATATGGCGCATAACGGCGCGAAAGTCATCCATCCCCGCGCCGTGGAGCTGGCGATGAAAGCGGGCATTCCCGTTCGCGTCCGCTCGACGTTCTCGGACGGGGAGGGGACGCTGGTTACGCATGAACGGGCTTTGCGCGGCCAGGGCATCTGGTACGATAGGACCGTTACGGGATTGGCGCATGTGAGCGACGTTACGCAGCTGGCGGTGATCAACCCGGACGGTCCGGCGGACTTGCAATTACGCGTGTTCCGCGCGATGGCTTCCCACGGAATCAGCGTGGATTTCATTAACGTGATGCCGACGGGCGTGCATTATACCGTATCCGAGAAGGATGCGCCGCTGGCGATTGAGCTGTTGAGAGAGCTTGGCCTGGAACCCAAGGTGCGCAAGGCGTGTGCCAAAGTGTCCGTCATCGGAGGCGGAATGAACGGAGAGCCGGGAGTAATGGCCGTCATTGTCGAGGCTCTTACCGACTCGGGCATTCCGATTCTGCAATCCGCGGACTCCAACACGACGATCTGGGTGCTGATCTCCCAGGAGGATTTGGCGGCGGCTTTGCAGGCCTTGCATACGGCATTCAGGCTTCATCTCTCTCCGGTCGGGGGAAATTAGAGGAGGAAATTGGGAATGAGTTTCGGTCGTTTAATTACAGCTATGGTCACTCCTTTCGACGAAAATTTGAATATCGATTGGGATACGACGGCGAAATTGATCGATTATTTGATCGACGAACAAAAAAACGACAGTCTGGTCGTCTCCGGGACGACAGGCGAATCGCCGACGCTGTCGGACGACGAGAAGGTCGCTCTGTTCCGCTTTGCGGTGAAGCACGCGGCCGGACGCTGCAAGATTATCGCCGGAACGGGCAGCAACGAAACGGCCCACTCCGTCCACCTGACGAAAAAAGCCGAGGAAGTCGGAGTCGATGGCGTCCTGCTTGTCGCTCCGTATTACAACAAGCCGAATCAGGAAGGGCTGTACCAGCATTTCCGCACGATAGCCGAAGCGACGACGCTGCCGGTCGTTTTGTATAACGTTCCTTCGCGCACGGTGGTCAGCCTGTCCGTGGAAACGACACTGCGTCTGGCGCAAATTCCGAATATTGTCGCTACGAAGGAGTGCGCTTCCCTGGAGCAGATGACGGAGATCGTCGCGAACGCTCCGGAAGGTTTCGTGCTGTACAGCGGCGACGACGGGGTGACGCTGCCGACGCTGGCGGTCGGAGGCTACGGGATCATCAGCGTGGCGAGCCATCTCGTCGGCGCGCGAATGAAGGAGCTGATCGCGGCGTATTTGGACGGCCGCGTGCGGGAAGCGCAAGCCGTGAACGCGGAGCTGTTCCCCATCTTCAAGGGACTGTTCAGCTGTCCGCATCCGGTGCCCAATCCGGTGGCGGTCAAGTACGGACTGTCGTTGCGCGGCCTGCCGGTAGGCGGAGTTCGCCTGCCCCTTGTGCCGGTAAACGAAGCGGAAGCGAAGTTTCTGCAAAACTTGCTGAACAAATAAACGAGGTTTTTCGGTCGCTTGGAATCGCTAGGGCGTGTATGCATACTCCGAGGAAAGCAGATATTGCCGAATTTTCGTTCCATGCAAGGAACTTTTGTGAAGGCGTACCGGGGGTACGTCAAGCAAAAGTGACGAAGCAGGGGGCGAAAAGGCGGTGAAAGATGCCCCCGAGCGGGTTTGCATACACGCCCTAGGGGAACCGATGTCCTCCGGACATCGGTTTTCGCGTTACATAACCTTCTTGTTTTTCCTGAATTGCTTCATGTATAATGATTGAGAGTGATTGGGTGCGGCAAATTTTAAAGCAAATTGAAAACTTCATATCGATCGGGTGCGTCGAATGATCTAGGAGGTACTTAGTAGTGTCAAAGAAAAACAACCAAGACAAATTACTGATTTTCGCGCTCGGAGGAGTCGGCGAAATCGGCAAAAACATGTATTGTATCCAGTATGGCAACGACATTGTCGTCGTTGATGCCGGATTGAAATTCCCGGAAGAGGAAATGCTCGGAATCGACGTCGTGATCCCGGATATCGGCTATCTGCTCGAAAATCGGGACAAGGTGCGGGGAATTCTGCTCACGCATGGTCACGAGGACCATATCGGCGGCCTTCCTTACGTACTGAAGCAACTGAACGTTCCGATCTACGGCACGAAGCTGACGCTCGGCTTGGTCGAAAACAAGCTGAAGGAAGCGGGGCTGCTCGGAGATACGAAGCGCCATCTGATCAACGAGGATACGACGCTGACGCTCGGAGTCATGAAAGCGAGCTTTTTTCGCACGAACCACAGCATACCCGATTCCGTCGGCGTATGCCTGGAGACGCCGGAAGGCAACGTCGTCCATACGGGCGACTTCAAATTCGACCACACGCCGGTGAACGACCAGTTCGCCGACTTGCAAAAGATGGCCGAGATTGGCAGCCGGGGCGTCCTGGCGCTGCTGTCCGACAGCACCAACGCGGAGCGCGCCGGATATACGCCGTCCGAAAGCAATATCGGCAAGGAATTCGAGTCGCTGTTCCGCAGCGCGAAGCAGCGCGTCGTCGTGGCGACGTTCGCTTCGAACGTGCACCGGATTCAGCAGGTCATTAACGCGGCTGTGGAGACGCGCCGCAAAATTACGGTGATCGGCCGCAGCATGGTGAACGTCGTCGGCATCGCTTCCGAGCTCGGCTACCTGAACATTCCGGAAGGGATGCTGATCGAGCCCGAGGAAGTGAACAAGCTGCCGGCGGATCGCGTCGTCATTCTGTCGACGGGAAGCCAGGGCGAGCCTATGTCTGCGCTTACGCGGATGGCGCGTTCCACGCACCGCAAGGTGGATATTCTCCCGGGAGATACGGTCATTATCGCGGCGACGCCGATTCCGGGCAACGAGAAGTATGTCGGCAGAACGGTCGACGAGCTGATGAGGCTTGGCGCTTCCGTCATCTACGGTCCGGGTTCGATCTCGGGCGTTCACGTATCGGGACACGGCAGCCAGGAAGAGCTGAAGCTGATGTTGAACCTGATGAAGCCGGAATATTTCATTCCGATTCACGGCGAATACAGAATGCTTCGCCATCACGGCTTGCTGGGCGAACAGATCGGCATTCCGAAGGAAAATATTTTCCTGATCGACAATGGCGATACGGTTGAAATCCAGGGCGGCGTCGCGCGCAAAGGCGGCAAGATTCCGGCCGGAAACGTGCTGATCGACGGCCTCGGCGTCGGGGACGTCGGCAATATCGTGCTCCGCGACCGCAAGCTGCTGTCGCAGGACGGCATTCTCGTCGTCGTCGTGACGCTGAGCAAGCAGGACGGCACGATCATGTCGGGCCCGGATATCATTTCCCGCGGCTTCGTCTATGTTCGCGAGTCGGAAGGGCTCCTGGAAGAAGCGAACCGCATCGTGACGAGCACGCTGCACAAGCTGATGAACGACAACGTGAACGAATGGGCGTCGCTTAAGACGAACGTCAAGGATGCGCTCGGACGTTTCCTGTACGAGCAAACCAGAAGAAGACCGATGATCCTGCCGATCATCATGGAAGTCTAGAAATACAAACCCACACTCGTCTAAAAACCGTTTCCCCCGCTTAAGCGGCCGGGAAGCGGTTTTTTTTAGGACAAAAGCCGATACTATGTCAAGCCGTTAACGCCAGCAGGAGGCTTGATAAAATGAGCGATAAGGAAAAGCCGGACCAAACGTCGGAACAACCGGGGCAGCCCGGACAGCCGGGGCAACCCGGGCAACCCGGACAGCCAGGGCAGCCGGGACCGCCGGGGGCGCCGGCTCCGTCAGCGCCGCCGCAGGAGGAGCCGCGCAAGCCGTCGGCGACGGAAGCGATCGTGCAGCTCGGCCAGACGTCGGTTCCTTCGGCCGAAAGCAATATTTTCTGCCTGACGATTATCGGGCAGATCGAAGGGCATCTCATCCTGCCGCCCCAGAACAAGACGACGAAGTACGAGCATGTCATCCCCCAACTGATCGCGGCCGAGCAGAACGCCAAAATCGAGGGCTTGCTTATTGTGCTGAATACGGTAGGGGGAGACGTGGAGGCAGGGCTTGCGATCGCGGAGATGATCTCGTCGCTGACGAAGCCGAGCGTGACGCTGGTGCTGGGCGGGGGGCATTCGATCGGCGTGCCGATCGCGGTATCGGCGGACGTTTCTTATATCGCGGAGACGGCGACGATGACGATCCACCCGATCCGGATGAACGGACTGGTCATCGGTGTGCCGCAGACGTTCGATTATCTGGAGAAGATGCAGGAGCGGGTGACGCGGTTCGTGACGGGGCACTCGAAAGTCTCGGAGACCACGTTTAAGGAACTGATGTTCAAAACGGGCGAGCTGACGCGGGACATCGGGACGACGGTCATCGGCCAGGACGCGGTGCGGCACGGGCTGATCGACGCCGTAGGAGGCGTCGGCGAGGCGCTGCGCGAATTAAATCGCCGGATCAACGAACGCAAAACCGGCGCGTCGGAAGGAGAGGTCGTACAATGACGATCTATACGGCTATGCCCTTGGAGCTTGTGCTCGACGGACTGGGAAACGAGCCCGGGCCTTTCGTGGAGACGACGGTGAAGGGCATGACGGTCCAATTGGTCCCGGTCGCTCCGGGGGTCGGCCGGATCGTGCGTCTGCTGACGGCTCCGCTGGACAGCTATTTGAAGCCGGAATTCGCCCCGGGCCAATTGATCGGTTACCTGCCTCAAGACGCCCAAAACGGGACGCTTCCGCCGGCTTCGAGCCCGTCCGACTTTGCGGGCTATCTCGTCTAGGTCGGAGCGGTCATGCCAACCTCCCGTCAACTGTGATATAATGTTGAACCGGGAGGTGGCAAAATTGGCCAAGCGCAGAAAGAAGCGGGCTTCGTTCGCGGCAAGTTTAAAATATGAGATTTACGGCATTGTTCTTATTACGTTATCCGTTATCGCCATCTCCGGAGAAGCCGCGGTAGGCCGATCTTTGTCCAAGCTGTTCGGGTTTCTGCTCGGAAAGCATTATTATTTGCTCGCGCTCGCCGGCATCTGGGTCGGCTTGTATGTGATGGTCAAGCGCGTGTGGCCGCGAGGGTGGACGGCGAGACGTTCGGGCTTCGTGCTCGTCTCCCTGATTATGACGCTGTGGAGCGCGATGGCTTCGATCGACAGCAGCCTCGGGGTACTGGAGGCCATAACGCCGTCCGGCATTTTAACGCAAACGATGAATCAATTAAAGGAGCTGCTCTGGCAGGCTCCTTCTCTGGACAATATCAAGGTGTTTAACGTGGATGTCGGCGGCGGGATGATCGGCGCCCTTCAATATTCGGTGCTGTACTGGCTGTTCGGCTATTACGGAGCGAAGTTCGTGCTGATTATCGAAATCGCCATTGCGTTCATGCTCGTCACCAACCGCTCCTACGTGGAGATCGGGCGTTCGGTGCGCCTGTTCCTGATGCGGGCGATGCCGCTGCTCGCGGCCAGGCTGTCTTCGGGACGCAAGCTGCTGTCGATCAAGGCGATTCCGGTTCAAGGAGCCGGGCGCCGAGGACGCGGCGCGGCGCCGACGGCCGAGCCCGCCGTTCAGCAGGCCGCCGTCCTCGCGGACGACGGCATGGAAGAGCCGTCGCTTATCCCCGTGCCGCGTAAGACGCCGCTGTTCTTCCAGCTGTTCCACGGCAAGTCGGAACAGGAGTACGAGGCTTCGCAGGAGGAATATTGGTCGGAGGAGGAGGCGCTTCCGTTCGCCGGGAAGGATACGCCGTCCCGCAGAACGATCAAGGTGCGCACGGGAGTCCATCGCAGAACGGATACGCCCTCCGATGGGGAGCCGGGTTTCGCGAATCCGCCTACCATGGCGGGGGCGTCGGAAGAAGGGCGTGCTGCGGGAAAATGGCATGACGCGGAACAAGGACATGCCGGGGAAGGGGAGCATGCGCCGGAAGAGGCCGGTATGCCGCGGTTTACCGATTTTACGGCGCAGGCCTACTCGGAGGACGAGCCGGCCTATGCGGACGACGAGGCGTACGGAGACGTTGAACCGCCTTTACCCGGTTCGTTCGCAGGCGCGGAAGAGGAGACGTCGTCGTATCCGATCCCGGGGATTTCTGGCGGGGAAAACGGCGAAGCCGAAGCCGCATGGCACGGCGGAGAGGACGGCGATCCGGGCGAAGGGCCGGAGGGAACGGGGGCGCTGCGGAGCGCCGCCGGCGGCGCAGGCTCGTCCGCATCGGCCGGGGGCCGGGGCAGCGGAGAAGCCGAAGGCGGTTTGAACGGAGCGGCCGGGACAGCAGCGCCGCCGCAGCCGGTGAAGAAAATTCCGAAGCCGTACAAGCTGCCGACCGTGAGCTTGCTGGACAAGCCGAGCGGCGGAGGCAAGTCCGGCAACCCGTCGGATTACATGAACACGGCGCGCAAGCTGGAGGCGACGCTGGAAAGCTTCGGCGTCCGGGCGAAGGTGCTCGACGTGGCGAGGGGACCGGCGGTGACGCGCTACGAGCTGCAGCCGGACACGGGCGTCAAGGTCAGCCGGATCGTCAGCCTGACCGACGATATCGCGCTGGCGCTGGCGGCGAAGGATATTCGCATGGAAGCGCCGATTCCGGGCAAGTCGGCGATCGGCATCGAGGTGCCGAACAACGAGGTCAGCGTCGTGACGCTGCGCGAAGTGCTGGAGACGCAGCCGTTCCAGGAATCGCAGGCGAAGCTGACGATCGCGTTCGGCCGCGACATCTCGGGCCAGCCGATCGTCGGCAATCTGGCCAGAATGCCGCACTTGCTCGTCGCCGGGGCGACCGGCTCGGGCAAGTCGGTGTGCATCAACGGCATCATTACGAGCTTGCTGTACAAGGCGAAGCCGGAAGAGGTCAAGTTTCTGATGATCGACCCGAAGATGGTCGAGCTGAACGTCTACAACGGCATTCCGCATCTGCTCGCCCCGGTCGTGACCGATCCGCGAAGAGCTTCGCTCGCGCTGAAGAAAATCGTCGTGGAGATGGAGAAGCGGTACGAGAAGTTTTCCAAGTCCGGCACGCGCAACATCGAGGGCTACAACGCGCTCATGCTGAGCGGCAACAATCCGGACGCGGTGCTGCCTTATATCGTCGTTATCGTGGACGAGCTTGCCGATTTGATGATGGTGGCGGCCGGCGACGTCGAGGACGCGATCTGCCGTTTGGCGCAGATGGCGCGGGCGTCGGGCATTCACCTGATTATCGCGACGCAGCGGCCGTCGGTGGACGTCATTACGGGCGTCATCAAGGCGAACATTCCGAGCCGGATCGCGTTCGGGGTATCGTCCCAGGTCGACTCGCGGACGATTCTGGACATGGTCGGCGCGGAGAAGCTGCTCGGCCGCGGGGACATGCTGTTCCTGCCGATGGGCGCGTCCAAGCCGATCCGCGTCCAGGGCGCGTTCTTGTCGGACGGCGAGGTCGAGTCGGTCGTCGGCTACTGCCGCGGCCAGGCGGAAGCGGAGTACAACGAAGAGCTGGTGCCGGAAATTGACGACAGCGCCGCGGAGGGCTCGGACGAATTCGTGGACGAGCTGTTCGACCAGGCGGTGCAGATCGTGCTGGAGGCGAAGCAGGCTTCCGTATCGCTGCTGCAGAGACGCATGCGCGTCGGCTACACGCGCGCCGCGAGGCTGATCGATACGATGGAGGCCAAGGGCGTCGTCGGCCCTTACGAAGGCAGCAAGCCGCGCGAGGTATTGATGACGATGGAGCAGTACCAGCAGCGGATTCCTTCCTGATTCGAAGCGAAGCGACAAAAATGGGTATAAGAGGCTGACGCCTTTCTCATACTAACGGTCGAAGACCTAACATGGATGCAGAAAGGCGTGACCTTAAGTGAGTTATCGTCTCGTGATCGTAACCGTATGCGTCGTATTCGGCTTGCTGGGGTTATATACATTGCAGCACCATACCCAATCGAAGGAAACGTTCAGCAACGCGATCCTTAAGCAGGGCTCCTCCGGCAAGGACATTTATGAATTGCAGGGACGGCTGAAAGCGCTCGGCTATTATAACGGCAAAGTCGACGGAGATTTCGGGCCGAAAACGAAAAACGCCGTTACCTGGTTCCAGTGGAAGTTCGGCATGAAGTCGGACGGCGTCGTCGGACCGAAGACGAAGCTGAAGCTGTGGGAGGCGACCAAGGAATGGAAGCCGACCGCGGAGGAGGTTCATCCTTCGGAGCGAGAGAATGCCGGCGGGAACAACGCTGGCGGAGGAGGGGGAGGCGGCGGGAACTTGCCCGCGTCCAACAGCCTGGGCCTTTCCCAACAAGATCTGAAGATTATGGCCAACGCGGTATACGGAGAATCGAGGGGCGAACCGTACGAAGGGCAGGTCGCGGTGGCGGCCGTCATTCTTAACCGGGTGAAGTCCTCGCAGTTTCCCAATACGGTTTCCGGCGTTATTTTTCAGCCGGGCGCGTTCACCGCGGTGGCCGACGGCCAGATCAATCTGGAGCCGAACGACAAAGCGATCAAGGCGGTGAAGGACGCGGTCAGCGGCTGGGATCCGAGCGACGGCTGCCTCTATTACTTCAATCCGGTCACGGCGACCTCCAAGTGGATCTGGTCGCGGCCGCAGTACAAGACGATCGGCAAGCATATTTTCTGCAGATAAAAAAACAACAACCAACACGCGCCGCAACGACGCGGTTGGTTGTTGTTATTTTCAAGGGATGCCGCAGGAATTTGCTTCCTGTTCGTCCAATCGGGTAGAATGGGGCTGAACTGTCGCGGAAAGCGACGAATCGCGATTACGATTAAAGGAGCATAAGATCATGTCCGAGCAGTTCCAAAGAGGCTTAATGGGGCGAATGCGGCTGCACGTGCTGCCGACAAAACGCTTCAAAACGTTCGCGCTCTCGTTGTTCGCGGGCGTCCCCTTATCGGAAGAACGCGTGACCTCCGTCGCTTTGACGCCTTTCGTGCTCCGGCGGGGAACGAGCTCCTATCCGGAGACGATTTCCTTCCGGGAGCGGCTGGACGATCTGTACGGAGCCGGGTTCGGATTCGATCTGTACAAGAGGGGAGACCATCAGATCGTTCAGTTCCGGCTCGATATGATCAACGACCGGTTCGTCTCGTCCTCGCAGTCGCTGCTGGGAGAAGCGATGGCTTTCCTCGGCGAGGTGCTGACGGAGCCGGCGCTGGAGGACGGCCGGTTCAAGACGAAATACGTAGAAGCGGAGAAGACGACGGTCGCCAAGCGCATCGATGCCATCATCAACGACAAGATCCGTTACGCGGCGGAGCGATGCGTCGAGGAGATGTGCAAGGATGAACCTTTTCGACTGCTGGCGTTGGGGAAAAAGGATCAATTGGCCGAGTTCGACGCCGCCAAGCTGTATGAGGCTTACCGAAGCTGGCTGCAGGAAGCCTCCTTCGATCTGTACGTGTCGGGAGATACGACGCTGGAGGAGGTGCAGGCGCTGGCGGAGAAGGCGTTTAAGCTCCCGGCGGGGCAGCCTGCGACTTATGCGCAGCCCGAGCTCAGGGCGGCGCGTTCGGACGTGCAGACGGTCGTGGAGCGCCTGGACGTCGGCCAGGGCAAGCTGAATATGGGGCTGCGCGTCGGGGCGACGTACGGCAGCGACCAATACGCTTCGCTGCTCGTCTACAACGGCTTGCTCGGCGGGTTCCCGCATTCGAAGCTGTTCGTCAACGTGCGCGAGAAAGCCAGCCTCGCTTATTACGCGTCGTCGCGGCTGGACGGCCACAAAGGCATTATGACGCTGCAGTCGGGCATCGAGATCGCCAATTACGAGAAAGCGGTGCAGATTATCAGGGAGCAGCTCGACGCGATGAAAAAGGGAGATTTCGCCGAGGAAGACCTGCGCCGGACGCAGGCGATGATTGTCGGGCAGCTGCGCGAGCTGCAGGATTCGGCGTTCGAAAGAATCGCTTTCGACTTCAGCAACGTCATTTCCGGCGCGGAGCGGACGGGCGAGAGCTTTATCGCGGAGATAATGGCGGTCACGCCGCAGATGGCGACGGAGGCGGCGCAAGGCGTGACGCTGGACACGATTTACTTCCTGCGCGACCGGAAGGAGGAGGTGCGGGCATGACAAAGCAAGCTTATCCGAAGCTGCAGGAGACGCTGTGGCACGAGCGGATGGACAACGGCCTGGATGTGTTCGTGCTGCCGAAGCCCGGCTTTACGAAGACGTATGCGACGTTTACGACGAAATACGGCTCGGTGGACAATCACTTTACCCGTCCGGACGGGGAGACGATCCGGGTGCCGGACGGCATCGCGCACTTCCTCGAGCATAAAATGTTCGAGGAGCCGGATGGCGACATTTTCTCCAAGTTCGCTTCCCAGGGCGCTTCCGCGAACGCGTACACGAGCTTCGACCGGACGGTCTACTTGTTCACGGCGACCGGCGAGGTGGAAGCGAATTTGGACACGCTGCTGCACTTCGTGCAAAATCCTTATTTTACGGACGAGAACGTGGAGAAGGAAAAAGGCATCATCGTGCAGGAGATCGACATGTACCGGGACAATCCGGATTGGCGCGTCTATTTTGGGCTGATCGAGGCGATGTACGCCAAGCATCCGGTCCATATCGATATCGCCGGCACTGCCGATTCCGTGCGCTCGATTACGAAAGAGATGCTGTACGACTGCTACCATACGTTTTACCATCCGGCCAATATGACGCTGTTCGTCGTCGGAGGCGTCGATCCGGAAGAGACGCTGGCGCGAATCCGGAAGGATCAGGCGGGCAAATCGTTTCCTCCGGGCGGAGAGATCCGGCGGCATTTCGATTCGGAGCCTTCGCAGGTCAAGCAGGAACGCAAGGAGCTGCAGCTTCCCGTCTCGCTGCCGAAATGCCTGTTCGGCTTCAAAGACGAGCCGCAGGGCGGGGAAGACGCGGTACGGCGCGAGCTGGCCGTCAAGCTGATGCTGGAAGCGGTGCTGGGCTCCAGCACAGCGCTGTACCAGCAGCTGTATGACGAGAATTTGATCTCCGACGGCTTCGGCCATGAGTACAACACCGGCCCGGGCTATGCGTTCTCGATGATCGGCGGAGAAACCCGCGATCCCGACGAGATGGTGTCGCGCGTCAGCGAGGCGCTGTACGCGGCGGCCCGCGACGGAATAGCGCCGGACATCTTCGAGCGCGCGCGCCGCAAGAAGATCGGCGCGTTCCTGCGGATGATGAACAGCCCGGAGGCAATTGCCAGCGAGTTTACCCGCTACCGGCATCGGGGCGGCGATCTGTTCAACGTCGTCGAGACGTACGAGAGTCTGACGCTCGAGGAGATCAACGAGCGGGCCAGGGAGCACGCGCGTCCCGACCGCCGCTCCGTGTCGATCGTCAGGAGCGGCACGCCTTGAAGCGCGTCTCGCTGGTGACGGGCGCTTCCCGCGGCATTGGCGCCGCGGTCGCCCGTCAATTGGCGGCGGACGGGGCGGACGTCGCCCTGCAGTACTACGCGGCGTCGGAAGCGGCCGAGAGGGTGGCGGAGAGCTGCCGCGGCCGCGGCGTCGAGGGAGTGGCGCTGCAGGCCGATTTGCGGTCGCGCACGGCGGTGGCGGAGCTGAAGGAGCGGCTGGACGGCCTCGGGTGGACGCCGAACGTTGTCGTGCACTGCGCCGGCCTGGCGCATTACGGGCTGCTCGACGATACGGAGGAGGACGTCTGGGACGACCTGATGAGCGTGAACCTGAAAGGCGCTTACGAGCTGGCGCGCCATTTCGGCCCGGCGATGAGATGGGCTAGATGGGGAAGGTTCGTGGTGCTGTCGAGCATCTGGGGCGAGAGCGGGGCCGCGGGGGAAGCGGTCTATGCCGCCACGAAGGGTGGCCTGAACGCACTGGCCAAATCTCTGGCCCGGGAATGGGCGCCGGCGGGCGTGACCGTAAACGCGGTCAGCCCCGGAGCGATCGATACGGATATGCTCGATTCGCTCGAGCCGGAGGACAAGCGCGCGCTGTGCGAGGAAATTCCGGCGGGGAGACTGGGCACGCCGGAGGAAGTGGCGCAGCTGGTACGATATCTCTCATCGGAGGAAGCGGGGTACGTGACGGGACAAATACTCGGGCTAAACGGCGGCTGGCGGATGTAACCTGCGGACGTCCGGCGGGCGATTGAGAAGCGTCTTGCGCATAGTTTTCAGGGAATCGGGACAAATTAGCGTTGGGCGATTTTATTTCAACCCGCAAGGAGGCTGCTCAAATGTCAACCGTACTCAGCAATTTCGATACTTGGAAGAAGTTTTTGGGCGATCGCGTGGAAGCGGCCAAGAAGCTTGGGATCAATGAGGACGCCATTTCTAAGCTGGCTTATGAAATCGGCGAGTTTTTGGATCAGAAGGTCGATCCGAAAAACGAAGAGCAGCGGATTCTGAAAGAGCTCTGGGATGTCGGCGACGAATCGGAGCGCAAAACGATGGCCCGATTGATGGTCAAGCTGGCGGACAGCAGCACTTAAGCCGGATCATAGCTCGGAAAGCCTCCGCGTGGGGGCTTTTCTGTACATAGAGGCGAACGTCGAATTTTCAAACTTTATAGGACTTTGGAAGTAATAATCCGTTTTATTTTGCAGGATAATGAGGACCGTTGTAGAATAAAGGAGAAGAGCAAATAAAACGGAACAATGGTTACTCGCATTTTCTATATCCGGTATTTTTCCGTATTTTGAATGAGGTGCAGGATGGAACCCAAACAATGGTACATGGAATACAAAATTCATAAAAACCGGCCGGGTCTGCTCGGCGATATCGCTTCATTGCTTGGGATGCTTGAGGTAAACATACTGACCATCAACGGAGTGGAAGACCGCACGCGGGGAATGCTCCTGCAAACCGACGACGAAGAAAAAATCGAGCTGCTCGGCAAAATGCTCCGCAAAGTCGATAACATTACCGTCAACAAGCTGCGCCAGCCCAGGCTGACCGATATTTTGGCCGTGCGCCACGGCCGTTACATCGAACGGGATTCCGACGATAAAAAGACGTTCCGGTTCACGCGGGACGAATTGGGACTTCTGGTCGATTTTCTCGGAGAGCTGTTCAAAAAGGAAGGGAACCAGACGATTGGGCTCCGGGGCATGCCGCGCGTCGGCAAGACCGAATCGATCATTGCGGGCAGCGTATGCGCCAACAAGCGGTGGGCTTTCGTCTCCTCGACCTTGCTCAGGCAGACCGTCAGAAGCCAGCTGTCCGAAGACGAGATGAATCCGAACAACGTGTTTATTATCGACGGGATCGTCAGCACGATCCGCTCCAACGAGAAGCATCACACGCTGCTGCAGGAGATTATGGGCATGTCCTCGACCAAGGTGATCGAGCATCCGGATATTTTCGTAAGGGAATCCCGGTTCGACTACGACGTTTTCGATTGCATCGTGGAGCTTCGCAATACGCCGGACGAGGAAATTACATACGAGAAGTTTACGACGGTCGGCCTTGGGGACGACTTCTGATTCCATGAGCCGATCGCATAAAAAAAGAAGAACGAGAACGCCGGGAGGTGAGAGGCATGTCCGATTTGGGCGCTTTGCTGCGTAAAGCGCGCGAGCAGCGCGGCTATACGCTGGACGATATCCAAGAGTATACGAAAATCCGCAAAAGATACCTGGAAGCGATCGAAACGGGCGAATATAAAGTGCTCCCGGGTTCTTTTTACGTAAGGGCATTCGTGAAAACGTATGCCGAGACGGTCGGACTGGATGCGGAAGAGGTGCTTCGCCTCTACCATAAGGAGCTGCCGCAGCCCCCTTCTTCGGAGACGGTTATTCCCGAGCCGATGATCAAACCCAGACGCAGAAGCGTCCAGCATAACGACCGGTGGGGGAAAGTCGCCGTGTCGCTGTTGATGTGGGCTTTTCCGATCCTGATCGCCGCAGTCATTTATATTTATTGGACCAACAACAAGGACCCCGATACGAAAGAGCTGAACCCCAATCCGTCGATCTCGACGGAGACGGCTTCTCCCAGCGATACGATTCCGGCATCGTCGAGCGATACGCCTTCCGAGACGGCGCCCGAGTCGCCGTCGACCGAACCGGTAACGCTGACCTTCAAGGAGAAAAAGGGAAACGTGAATTATTACGACGTGACTCCGGCCGGAGGACATCAGCTCAAGCTCAAAATTACGGGTAAAGTTTGGTTTGAAGTGAGAGAGAAAACCAAAAACGGGAAAACGCGGATGACCAAAACCACGACCCAAGCGGAAGATTTCACGTTTGATTTGGATATGCCGCTGTACGTCAACGTGGGCCGAACCGATCTGGTCGAATTTTTCGTGGATGACGCGACGTTCGACGACGGCAACGCCGCGGGCTCGACGAAGTACATTTTCACTCCCGTTGCGGATGCCGAGGGTGGAGCGCAATAGAGCGTTGGAACGCAAAAAGCCTTCTGCAGAGGGCTTTTTGTTTTAATCACGAGGGGCACTCATGCTATAATAAAGCCATAAATGGGCAATAGCTGAAAGGAAGAGGATCACATGGCATCGGAATACTCGTTCGACGTTGTCTCGAAAGTGGATATGCAGGAGATGAACAACGCGGTTCAGCAGGCTTTGAAGGAAATTGAAACGCGCTTCGACTTCAAAGGGAGCAAGAGCGACATCAAATTGGAAAACGATCAGTTGACGGTGACCTCCGACAGCGACTTCAAGCTTCAGAGCGTCGTCGACATTCTTCAGTCGAAGATGATCAAACGAGGGGTGCCGATTCTGAACCTCGATTACGGCAAGATCGAACCGGCTTCCGGCGGCACGGTGCGTCAGGTGATCAAGCTCAGACAAGGCATCGATCAGGAGAACGCGAAGAAGATCAACGTGCTGATCCGCGACTCCAAGCTGAAGATCAAAAGCCAGATCCAGGGGGATCAGCTCCGGGTGACGGGAAAGAGCAAGGACGACTTGCAATCGATCATGTCGCTGCTCAAGGGAGCGGGATTGCCGATGGAGCTGCAATTTACGAATTATCGTTAACTGCCGCTGTTTTGACACCGTTTGGCGGGTTCGTTTATACTGTTGGGGATATGACAACGGACGTACGTTTGGGGGAAGTCATCGATGGTTGAGAAGGTCAGCGTCGTCACGCTGGGTTGCGAGAAGAACTTGGTCGACTCCGAGATCATGTCGGGACTCGTTCACCAAAGAGGCTTCAGGCTCGTAGAGAAGCCGGAGGACGCGACGGTTGTTATCGTCAATACGTGCGGGTTTATCGACGCTGCGAAGGAGGAGTCGGTGAACACGATTTTGAATCTGGCGGAGCTGAAGGAAACCTCCCGTCTGAAAGCGCTAATCGTGTCGGGCTGTCTGACGCAGCGGTACAAGAAGGAATTGATGGACGAGATGCCGGAGATCGACGGGATCGTCGGGACGGGCGATTTTTACCGTATCAACGACATCATCGACGAGGCGCTGCGCGGCACGAAGCCGGTCTATGTAGGCAATCCCGTGTTCAATTACGAGCAGGCGATGCCGAGAATACTGAGCACGGCGCGCCATACGGCGTTCGTCAAGATCGCGGAGGGCTGCGATAACGCGTGCACGTTCTGCAGCATTCCGATTATGCGGGGCAAATTCCGCAGCCGTTCTATCGAATCCGTGCTGGCCGAGGTAGAGAGTCTCGCGAAGCAAGGCGTTAAGGAAGTCAGCCTGATCGCGCAGGATTCTACCAATTACGGCACCGATCTGTACGAAGGATTCAGGCTGCCGGAGCTGTTGAACCGGGTGAGCGAAGTGCCGGGCATCGAGTGGGTGCGCCTGCACTATGCGTATCCGGGCTTTTTCACGGACGAGCTGATCGAGACGATCGCGGCCAATCCGAAGGTATGCGACTATATCGATATGCCGCTGCAGCACAGCGAGGACGCGATTCTGAAAAGGATGCGCCGGCCGGGCCGGCAGCGCGACGCACGCGAGCTGATCGGCAAAATCCGCGCGCGCATCCCGGATGTGGCGCTGCGCACGTCGATGATCGTCGGATTCCCGGGAGAGACGGAAGAAGAGTTTGCCAGGCTGTGCGACTTCGTTCGGGAAGTCAAGTTCGATCGGCTGGGCGTATTTACCTATTCCCAGGAGGAAGATACGCCGGCGAACCGGCTGCCGAATCAGGTGCCGGATGAAGTGAAGCAGTTCCGGGCCAATACGCTGATGGAAATTCAGCGGGAGGTGGCCAAAGAGAATGCGGCCAAATACGTTGGACGCACGATCGACGTGCTGGTCGAGCGCTACGACGGGCGCAGCGACGTCTATATCGGACGCAGCCAATACGACGCTCCGGAAGTGGACGGGGAAGTGTTCATCTCGAACTGTCCCGTGGAGATTGGTCAAATGGGCAAAGTTCGGATCACCCACGCTTATGAGTACGATTTGTCAGGGGAGGGAATCGCGTGAACCTAGCGAACCGGATCACGCTTGTCAGAATCTTTCTCGTGCCGATCGTCACGATTTTCCTGTTGGTCAAGTTGAATCTGGGGTCGCTCACGATCGGCGAGTATTCGATTTCTTACAACCAGGTGTGCGCGTTGCTGCTGTTCATTATCGCGGCAAGCACGGACGGACTGGACGGCTATATCGCGCGCAAGCGCAAAATCGTGACAAATCTCGGCAAGCTGCTCGATCCGCTCGCGGACAAGCTGCTGATGGCCGCCGTCTTGATCGCCTTGGTCGAAATGGAGAAGCTGGGCGCCTGGGTGGCGATTATCATCATCAGCCGCGAATGGGCGGTAACCGGGCTTCGGCAGGTCGCGCTGCTGGAGGGCGCGGTGATGGCCGCGAGCAAATGGGGCAAATGGAAAACGGCGATTCAGATTACGATGATTATCGTGCTGCTGCTGAACAATTTTCCGTTTAACTTCATCGATCTGCGCATCGACCTCGTCGTCGTGTGGGCGGCCGTGCTTATTACCGTGTATTCGGGCGTCGATTACTTCGTAAAAAATAAAAATTTGATTCCGGTATCGGATTGAGCGGCTTCTAGCGATAGAACGATCGCTTTTTCCGGTCCGCATGGGGTGCGGTTGTATGAGAGCAGAGATTATCGCCGTCGGTACGGAGCTGCTCCTCGGTCAAATCGTGAACACGAACGCCCAGTATCTGTCGCGCGGGTTGGCAGAGCTGGGCATTGATGTTTATTACCAGACCGTGGTGGGAGACAACAAGAGACGATTGATAGAAGCGATCGGTATCGCCAAAGGCAGGGCGGACCTGCTCGTGTTCACGGGCGGGCTCGGACCGACACAGGACGATCTGACGAGGGATGCCCTTGCCGAGTTTCTGGGCAGAGGGATCAGCCTGCATGAGCCGACGATGGACAAGATCATGAAGCTGTTCGCGGACCGGGGAAGCGCGCTGATCGAGAGCAACCGCCGGCAGGCGCTGCTGATCGAGGGCGCGACGCCGCTGCGCAACGATATGGGCTTGGCCGTCGGCAACGCGCTGAGCGCGGACGGAATTTCTTATTTGCTCCTGCCGGGGCCTCCGCGGGAGATGAAGCCGATGTTCAACAACGACGGCTCGGCCTGGCTGAGGGAGCGCTTGGGTGCGGCAAATTCGCTTCATTCCGTCATGTTGAAATTCGCAGGCATCGGGGAGTCGATGCTGGAAGATCTGCTGCTCGATCTGATCCAGGCACAGCAGGACCCCACGATCGCTCCTTACGCGAAGGAAGGGGAGGTCGCCGTTCGGGTGTCGACGAAGGCCGTGGATGCCGAGGAGGCTGCCCGCAAGCTGGAGGCGACGCTGACGGAAATCCGTATTCGGACGAAGGCTTTTCTATATGCGGAAGAGGACGTGCCCATCGAGGCGACGGTCGTTCGCCTGCTGACCGAACGGCAGCTTACGTTGACGCTGGCGGAAAGCTGTACCGGCGGCATGGTGTCGGAGCTGGTGACGACGATTCCGGGCAGCGCGGTTGTTTATCGGGGCGGTATCGTCTCCTACAGCAACGAAGTCAAGATGCGGCAGCTCGGCGTGCCGCAGGAATTGCTGGAGGGAGAAGGAGCGCCGGGGGCGATCAGCGCCGAGACAGCTCAGGCGATGGCCGAGGGCGTGCGGGCGGCCATGGACGCCGACTTCGCGCTGTCGGTTACCGGTAATGCCGGGCCGGCCGCGGCGGAGGACAAACCCGTCGGCCTCGTCTACGTTGGCTTGGCTGAGCGGGGGCGGGAGACGAGGGTGGAGAAGCTGCAGCTGTCGGGCGACCGCGAGGGCATCCGGCTGCGGGCTACGAAACGTGCGCTCTATATGCTCTGGCAGTCTCTTTCGGGACAACTGGGCGGTTAGATAGGGGCAGGGAGGCCGCTTATGGCCATTATCCCGCTCGCTCAGGAGGACGTGGGGAAGTGCGTCGCGTTTTGGCGCTTATGGCCATTATCCCGCTCGCTCAGGAGGACGTGGGGAAGTGCGTCGCGTTTGGCGCTATGTCCATTATCCCTTTTGCTCAGAGGGCGTGTGGGGAAATGCGTCGTGTTTTGGTGCTTATGGCCATTATCCCGTTTGCTCAGAGGGCGTGTGGGGAAGTGCGCCGTGTTTCTGGCGCTTATGGCCATTATCCCGTTTGCTCAGGAGGACGTGGGGAAGTGCGTCGTGTTTTGGCGCTTATGGCCATTATCCCGTTTGCTCAGAGGGCGTGTGGGGAAATGCGTCGTGTTTCGGCGCTTATGGCCATTATCCCTTTTGCTCAGAGGGGGAAGTGGGGCGTTAGCGGTTAGGGCCACTTATTGCTCGGTACAATGTAAGCGGGTGGACGAAGAGGATAGCCTGTCTGAACGAAGGGGATATTGGCCAAAAGGCTGCCTGGAGAGGGATCGTCGGTATGGATGAGCTGAGCGAGAGGGATAATTGTGACAAAAATTTGTCGAGGGTTGTCAACCGTCGGGGCGCTATGTTAAAGTTTACTAGAAAGTTGCGGAAGAACCGTAGCGAAGATTACTTTGCTGCGGTTCTTTTTTGCAAAGAAATCGAACAAATGTTCCTAAAATGCTTGGCAAACGAATAGAAAAGCGGTATGATTAAACTATCAAAAGAGATAAAGGATGTGGGTGTGTTGTCGGATCGTCGCGCCGCATTAGACATGGCCTTGCGCCAGATCGAGAAACAATTCGGTAAAGGTTCCGTTATGAAGTTGGGAGAGAGCGCCCAGCGTGCGGTAGAGACGGTGTCCAGCGGCGTGCTGGCGCTCGATATCGCGCTTGGCATCGGCGGCTACCCGCGCGGGCGGATTATAGAAGTGTACGGACCGGAATCGTCCGGTAAAACAACGGTATCGCTGCACGCGATTGCGGAGGTTCAACGGACCGGCGGCACGGCGGCGTTCATCGACGCGGAGCACGCGCTCGACCCGATGTATGCGAGAAGTTTGGGCGTGAATATCGATGAGCTTTTGCTTTCTCAGCCGGATACGGGCGAGCAGGCGCTGGAGATCGCGGAAGCGCTCGTGCGCAGCGGCGCGGTCGACATCATCGTCATCGACTCGGTGGCCGCGCTCGTTCCGAAAGCGGAAATTGAAGGAGATATGGGCGATTCGTTCGTCGGTCTTCAGGCTCGTCTGATGTCCCAGGCGATGCGCAAGCTGTCCGGTGCCATTAGCAAGTCGAAGTGTTTGGCGATCTTCATTAACCAGCTCCGCGAGAAGGTTGGCGTTATGTTCGGCAATCCGGAGGTCACGCCTGGCGGACGGGCATTGAAGTTCTATGCCAGCGTACGTCTCGACGTGCGCCGCGTAGAGGCCATCAAGCAAGGCAACGACGTGGTGGGCAACCGGACGAAGATCAAGGTCGTGAAGAACAAGGTAGCGCCTCCGTTTAAGCAAGCGGAAGTGGATATTATGTACGGCGAAGGCATTTCCAAGGTCGGCAGCATCGTGGACATCGGCACCGAGCAGGATATTATCCAGAAGAGCGGCGCATGGTTCTCTTATAATAGCGAACGTTTGGGCCAAGGTCGCGAGAATGCGAAGCAATACTTGAAGGATAATCCGGAAATCTCGGACAAGATTGAGAGCCAGATCCGGGAGCTGCTGCTTAGTTCTTCTGTAGTGGCGAGCCAGTCTGCTTCCGCATCCGCCGAGGAAGAGGATGAAGACGACTCCGAATTCGCCGAAGAACTGTAACATACGAGAAGAACTGTAACGTACGATCGGAAAGCAGATCAATCGAATATAAGCGGGGGGCGGCATATCGGATGCCGCCCTTTGCGTTATGGTCATACAGGAAGAGAGAGGAGGAGCATAACGGATGAATAGGGAGAAGCAGGAGCAGGAGCAGATGTCAATCGAAGGAGCGGTTGTTACAGGTATCGAGTCCCATCCGAAGAAGCCTCAAATGTATCGGGTGACGTTGAAGTTGGATGTAACTTTGGAGAGCGAGGATGAGTTCGCCGGAAAAAAGGAAGGGGCCGAAAGCAGGAACTCCGAAGATAGGAACTCCGAAGATTGGAACTTCGAAGTGGACGAGTTGATTGCCGGGGCGAAGGCGGCGAAGCGTTCGGAAGAGACGGTGCTTACCGTGCATGAGGATACGTTGGTGGGCTGGCGGCTGTTGAAGGATCGCAAATTGACGGCGGACGAAGTCGAAACGCTCAGGCAAGATGAAGCGAAAGAGGAGGCGTACCGTTCGGCGATGCTTATGCTGGAGAGAAGGCCGAGGACGACGGCGGAGCTGTCTCGGGCGTTAAAGCGCAAAGGCTATGCGGCGGACGTAATCGAAGCCTGCGTGGAGCGCCTGCGGTCGAGGAAGATGCTGGATGACTCGGCGTATGCCAAGAGGTTTACGGAGCAGAGGGCGGCCGGGCAGCGGAAGGGGAGGATGCTGATCCGGCAGGAGCTGCTGCAGAGGGGCGTCGACCGTCAGGACGTAGAGCGTGCGATTGGCGATCTCGACGGAGAGGTGGAACGGGAAGCGGCGCTCGCCTTGGCCCGCAAGCGTTGGCCGGCGACGAAAGGCAACGACCGGGAACGAAAAATGAAGCTAATGGGCATACTGCTACGCAGGGGCTTTCCGAGCGCTCTGGCGAGGATGGCGGCGCAGCAGGCGGCGGATGAATCGGGCGAGGCGCTTGCGGACGAATCGGACGAAGGATTCCAGGACAGTTACGATCTGGATATTTAAGGAGCCCGCTTATAAAAAACGCGCCTTCGCAATCGGTCCTTGCTTGACAATCTAATTTCGCAAAAGATAAAATGATTTTGTATTCCATCTTCCACTCTGACCGCTTTTTCCTTCCAAGAAGCGATTCGGAGCGCGTTTTTACGACACTATTTGCTTTGTTCACACGTAATTAAACGGTTTGGAAACCGGAAAATCAATTGAATAAGTATCCCCAAGCGGTTGCCTTGGTGATGCAACGAGGAGGTGAGAGACCATGATAGACGCATGGATCTGGATCTTGATCGTTCTCGTTGTTGGCGTCCTTTGCTTTGGGATCGGTTATGTCGTACGCAAATCCATTGCGGAAGCCAAAATCTCCAGCGCCGAAACGGCTGCGGTACAGATCGTGGAAGCGGCTAAGAAGGAAGCGGAAGCGGTACGCAAGGAAACGGTGCTGGAAGCCAAAGACGAGGTGCACAAACTCCGTAACGAAGCGGAACGCGATATTCGCGAGCGCCGCAACGAAATTCAACGCCTGGAAAGGCGGCTGTTGCAGAAGGAAGAGTCGCTGGATCGCAAGCTCGAAGCGTTGGAACGCAAAGAGGAGCAAGTCGCCAACAAAGAGAAGCGAGTCGAAGAGGTTCAAGACCAGATCGAAGCGCTGCATAAGCAGCAGATTTCCGAGTTGGAGCGGATATCCAATCTGACGACGGAAGACGCCAAGCAGCTTATCCTGTCAAGCGTGGAGCAGGAAGTGCGCCACGAGACGGCTCAGATGATCAAGGAAATCGAGCAGCAGGCGAAGGAAGAAGGCGACAAGAAAGCGCGGGACATCATCTCGCTCGCCATCCAGCGCTGCGCCGCGGATCACGTGGCGGAGACGACGGTATCTGTCGTGGCGCTGCCGAACGAGGAGATGAAGGGACGGATTATCGGTCGGGAAGGCCGGAACATCCGCGCGCTGGAGACGTTGACGGGTATCGATCTCATTATCGACGATACGCCGGAAGCGGTTATCCTGTCGGGCTTCGATCCGATTCGCCGGGAGATTGCCCGGACTGCGCTCGAGAAGCTGGTGGCGGACGGACGAATTCATCCGGCACGCATCGAGGAAATGGTCGAGAAATCCCGCAAAGAAGTGGACGAACGGATTCGGGAATATGGCGAGCAGGCGACGTTCGAAGTGGGCGTTCACGGCTTGCATCCGGATTTGATCAAAATTCTCGGCCGCTTGAAGTTCCGGACGAGCTATGGACAGAACGTGCTGAAGCATTCGATGGAAGTCGCCTACTTGACCGGTCTGATGGCCGGGGAGCTGGGAGAAGACATTACGCTTGCCAAACGAGCGGGTTTGCTTCATGATATCGGCAAAGCGCTCGACCACGAAGTGGAAGGCTCGCATGTCGAGATCGGCGTGGAATTGGGCAAGAAATACAAGGAACATCCCGTTGTTATCAACAGTATCGCGTCTCACCATGGCGACGAGGAAGCGACTTCGGTTATCGCGATGCTCGTAGGCGCCGCGGATGCGCTTAGCGCAGCCCGCCCGGGCGCTCGCCGCGAAACGCTGGAGACGTACATCCGCCGGCTCGAAAAGCTGGAGGCGATCTCGGAGTCGTTCGACGGCGTCGAGAAGTCTTACGCGATCCAAGCCGGACGCGAGGTGCGCGTTATGGTTCAACCGGAGAAAGTCGACGATACGGAGGCGTTCCGTCTCGCTCGGGATATTACGAAGAAGATCGAAGGTGAACTGGATTATCCAGGACACATCAAGGTTACGGTCATTCGCGAAACCCGCGCGGTCGAATACGCCAAATAAGGCACGGAATGCAGGGAAGGCTGAGAAGTGGCTGCGGCAACACGCAGCCGCTTTTTCCCTTTTATAGGGTGAAGGAAAGAGAGCGTGAATGAGATGAAAGTCGTGTTTATCGGCGATATCGTCGGCAATGTGGGAAGAGATACGGTTAAGCGGCTGCTCCCCTGGATCAAAGATAAGTATCAACCGCATGTGATTATCGCGAACGGGGAAAATGCGGCGGGCGGCCGGGGCATCAACGCGTCGATCGCGCGCGAGCTGTACGAGTGGGGGGTGCACGGCATTACGATGGGCAACCACACTTGGGATAATCGCGATATTTTCGAGTTTATCGACGACGAGCCGCGGATGGTCCGCCCGGCCAATTTGCCGCCCGGCACGCCAGGCCGCGGAAGTATGATCGTAAAAGTCGGGGGCAAGGAGCTGGGCGTCGTGAATTTGATCGGACGCACGTTCCTGCCGCCGGCGGAATGTCCGTTCCGGACGGCGGAGGAGGAGATCGAGGCGCTGCGTCGGCAGACGAAATGCGTGCTCGTCGATTTCCACGCCGAGGCGACCAGCGAGAAAATCGCGATGGGCTGGCACCTGGACGGCTATGCGTCGCTTGTCGTCGGAACGCACACGCATGTGCAGACGAACGATGCGCGCATTTTGCCGGAAGGAACCGCTTATTTGACGGATGCGGGCATGACGGGACCGCGCGACGGCGTATTGGGGATGGAGAAGGAAACGGTGCTGCGGCGCTTTATTACGGGGATGCCGGGACGTTTTACGGTGGCCGAGGGCAAGTGGACGCTGAACGGCGTGTTCGCGGATATCGACGAGGCGACAGGGAAAGCCGTTAAGATCCAGAACATTAGCGTGGACGAGGACTCCTGGATCGCCGTGTGACCGAAGCGGATGCGGTTGGCCGAAGTGGGACCGTGGTCCGGATCGTCGTGTGACCAAAGCGGATGCGATTGGCCGAAGCGGGATCGTAGTCTGGAGCCGTCGTATGACCGGAGCGGGATCGTAATCTGAATCCGTCGTGTGACCGGAGCGGATGCGGTTGGCCGAAGCGGGATCGTAGTCTGGATCCATCGTATGACCGAAGCGGGACCATGGTCCGGATCGTTGTGTGGCCGAAGTGGGAACGTAGTCTGAATTGTCGGACATTTCGTGACTGTGCCTTGCGGGAAAAGAAGGAATTATCGGGCGGGTTACCGAATAAGTATGCCTTAGTGGGCCCATCCTTCGATTTCCGATAGATTCCCGATGCAACCGATGAGCCGGATAGGCGGGTTGTCATAAGAGGAGGTACTGGTCATGGAAGTATTAAAGGTTTCCGCAAAGTCCAATCCAAACTCCGTAGCAGGCGCACTGGCGGGCGTACTTCGCGAGCGAGGCGCGGCCGAATTGCAAGCGATCGGGGCCGGGGCGCTGAATCAAGCGGTCAAAGCGGTGGCGATCGCCCGCGGTTTCGTGGCGCCCAGCGGCGTGGATCTGATCTGCATCCCGGCATTCACGGATATTGTGATCGACGGAGAGGACCGGACGGCGATTAAGCTGATCGTAGAGCCGAGGTAATCCGCCTGAGCGCGGCTGTTGACCTGTTGTTTGATCATGCGAACGATTCGGCGCGCTGCCGAGCGGCGCATAATCGAGGCGACAGGTTTTTTTGTGTCTGTGCGAGTGAAGCGGAATGAATGCTTAGGGGGACTGGACATGAGGATCGTGGATTTGCATGCGGATGTGCTGTGCAAGCTGCTGGAGAATCCGGGAGTTCATTGGCGGGAGACGCAGTCCGGCGACAACGCGCTGTTCGACGCGACTCCGGAAAGGCTGCGGCAGGGGGGCGTCGGTCTTCAAGTATTTCCGCTGTTCCTGCCGGAGGAGATGGCACATCACCCGGAGACGGTGTTCCGGGGGGCGGAGCTGTTCTGGCACGAGATTTTGACGACGCCGGGCTTTAAGCTGGTTCGCACCGCCGCCGATCTCGAGACCGCCGGCAGGGAAGGGCGGATCGGCGCGTTGTTTTCGCTGGAGGGCGTGGGCGCTTTGCGGGGAGAAATGTGGATGCTGAGGCTGCTGCACCGGCTGGGGCTGCGCCTCCTCGGGCCAACCTGGAATCATGCGAACTGGGCGTGCGACGGGGCCATGGAACCGAGAGGCGGCGGTTTTACGAAAGCCGGGAGGCAGTTGGTTACGGAATGTGAAAATCTGGGCATTCTATTGGATGTGTCCCATTTGTCCGACCGTGGGTTTTGGGAGCTGGCCGAGCAGGCAACCCGTCCGTTCCTCGCCTCGCATTCCAATGCGCGCTCGATCGTCGATCATCCGCGAAATTTGACGGATGAGCAAATTCGGGCGATGGTTCGGGCGAACGGGCTGATCGGGATTACATTCGTCCCCTGGTTTGCGGCAAAGGAGGAGCGGGCCCGGGTCGAGGACGTTTTGCGGCATGTGGACCATGTGTGCGCTCTGGGAGGAGAGAAGCATATTGCGTTCGGCTCCGATTTCGACGGCATTTCCAGTCATGTGCAGGGGCTAGAGCATCCGGGGCGGTATGCGGAGCTCACCGAGGCGATGTTGAAACGTTATCCGGAATCTTTCGTACAAGATATTATGGAGAACAATGCCATTCGGTTTCTGATGACAAATCTACCTAATTGAACTGTTTGCGGAAAATCGTTCTCGATTTGGGAACGTTTTCATCGCAAACTGTTATGTGTTGGGTGAGCGAATATGTCTTGCATTTTACGTTCGTTAAACATAAGATTTATACGGGTAATAAAATATCATTGGGTAAATCTGTCGAAATTGGACGAACCAGAGATTAAGAGGAGATGGGCACTGTGATCAGTCAACTGTCATGGAAAATTGGCGGCCAGCAAGGGGAAGGCGTGGAGAGCACGGACCGGATTTTCTCCACTGCCCTCAACCGACTGGGTTACTACCTGTACGGGTACCGGCATTTTTCCTCGCGGATCAAGGGCGGACACACGAACAACAAAATCCGTATCAGCACGACACCGATTCGGGCGATATCCGACGACTTGGATATTCTGGTCGCCTTCGACCAGGAGAGCATCGATCTGAATGCGGGCGAGCTTCGTCCCGGAGGCGTTGTTGTCGCGGATGCGAAGTTCTCGCCGACGATCCCGGAAGGCGTGCAAGCGCGACTATTCGCAGTACCGATTACGGCCATCGCCGAAGAGCTAGGCACCTCTCTCATGAAAAACATGGTCGCTTCCGGGGCTTCCTGGGGGCTGCTTGGTTTGCCCATGGAAATTTTCAATAAAGCGGTTGAAGAAGAGTTCGGACGCAAGGGCCCGGCCATCGTCGAGAAAAACGTCGAAGCGGTGCGCCGCGGCGCGGAGTTCGTTCTGGAGCAGGCGGGCGGCCCGCTCGACGAATTCAAGCTGGAGGACGCGGACGGCAAGCTGAAGCTGTTCATGATCGGCAACGAGGCGCTTGCGCTCGGTTCGATTGCGGCCGGCTGCCGGCTGATGTCGGCGTATCCGATCACTCCGGCGTCCGAAATTATGGAATATTTGATTAAAAAGCTGCCGAAGTTCGGCGGCACGGTCGTGCAGACGGAGGACGAGATCGCCGCGGTGACGATGGCGATCGGCGCGAACTATGCGGGCGTCCGCACGATGACGGCTTCCGCGGGTCCGGGGCTGTCGCTGATGATGGAGGCGATCGGCCTGTCCGGCATGACGGAGACGCCGCTGGTCATTGTCGATACGCAGCGCGGCGGGCCTTCCACGGGCTTGCCGACAAAGCAGGAGCAGTCCGATATCAACGCGCTCATCAACGGCACGCACGGAGAAATTCCGAAGCTGGTCGTGGCGCCGAGCACGATCGAGGAATGCTTCTACGATATGATCGAGGCTTTTAACCTGGCGGAAGAGTACCAGATTCCCGTCATTGTCGCAACGGATCTGCAGCTGTCGCTAGGCAAGCAGACGTCGGAGCCGCTCAATTACGAGCGGATTTCCATTAAACGCGGGAAGCTCGTGACCGGGGAGCTGCCTCCGAACGAAGACAATCGTCTGTTCAAGCGCTACGAGTTTACCGAGGACGGCATTTCTCCCCGCGTGCTGCCGGGCGCAAAGCACGGCATTCATCACGTGACGGGCGTCGAGCACGATCAGGAAGGCCGGCCTTCCGAAAACGCGCTTAACCGCGAGAAAATGATGGACAAACGCCTCGGCAAAATCTCGGATCTGCGCATCACGGACGCGATCAAGGTTGACGCGGCCCACGCGAATCCGGATCTGCTGATCGTCTCGATGGGATCGACGGGCGGGACGATCGAAGAGGGGCGCGCGCGGCTGACGGAGGACGGGGTGAAGACGAACCAGATGATGGTCCGCCAGATGCATCCGTTCCCGAGCGAGCTGCTGAAGCCTCATCTCGATGCGGCCAAGCAAATCGTCGTGCTGGAAAACAACGCGACAGGGCAGTTGGCCAATCTGATCAAGCTTCATCTGGGCTATCACGATAAAATCCGCAATATGCTGAAGTACGACGGAACGCCGTTCCTGCCTTCGGAAATCCATAAAGCGTGCAAGGAGCTGATCTAAGATGGCCACATTCAAAGAATTCCGCAACAATGTCAAGCCGAACTGGTGTCCCGGCTGCGGAGATTTCTCCGTGCAGGCGGCGATCCAGCGGGCTGCGGCCAACATCGGCCTGGAACCGGAACAGCTTGCGGTCATCTCGGGCATCGGCTGCTCGGGCCGGATTTCCGGATACATTAATGCGTACGGCTTGCACGGCATTCACGGACGCGCGTTGCCGATCGCCCAAGGCGTCAAGCTGGCGAACCGCGAGCTGACGGTTATCGCCTCCGGCGGCGACGGGGACGGCTTTGCGATCGGGATGGGACATACGGTTCACGCGATTCGTCGCAACCTGGACATTACGTACATCGTTATGGACAATCAGATTTACGGACTGACGAAGGGCCAGACCTCGCCGCGCAGCGCCGAAGGCTTCAAGACGAAGTCGACGCCGGAAGGCTCGATCGAGACGACGCTGTCGCCGCTGGAGATCGCGCTGTCGGCCGGCGCCACGTTCGTCGCCCAGTCGTTCTCGAGCGATCTGAAGCAGCTGACTTCGTTGATCGAGCAGGGGCTGGCGCACAAGGGCTTCTCGCTGATCAACGTGTTCAGCCCGTGCGTGACGTTTAACAAGATCAATACGTACGACTGGTTCAAGGAGAATATCGTTAACCTGGATCAATTCCCGGATTACGATCCCTCCAACCGCATCGCGGCGATGAACAAAATCATGGAGACGCACGGCATGCTGACCGGTCTGATCTATCAGAACAAGGAGCGCAAGTCGTACGAGGATATGGCCGTCGGATTCGGCACGGAGGCACTGGCGAAGCAGGATTTGACGCTGGCGCGCGAAGACTTTGACAAATTGTTGGCGGAATTCAAATAAGGCCCGATTCGGGCCGCCAAAACGTGGCGCGCGGGTTTGTCCCGCGCGCTTCTTGCGTTATACTGGGGGAGACAAGTTTATGAGAAAGGTTGGGTTTTTCATGAGTGGAGCGGAGAGCAAAAAAGTGCCCGTAGGCGTATCGGCCCGCCATATTCATCTATCCCAGGAGCATGTGGAAGCGTTGTTTGGCGCAGGCGCGAAGCTGACGGAATTCAAGCCGCTGTCGCAGCCGGAACAGTTCGCCGCGAACGAAACGGTCGCCGTTTTCGGACCGAAAGGCTCTTTTCCTAAAGTGCGCATTCTCGGACCGGCCCGCAAGGCGACGCAGCTGGAGGTATCCCGCACGGACGCGTTCGCGCTCGGATTAAACCCGCCGGTGCGCGAGTCCGGCAATATAGAGGGGACGCCGGGCATTCGCATCGTCGGTCCTGCGGGCGAGGTGACGGTCGACAAAGGCGTCATCGTCGCGGCCCGCCATATTCATTTTCACACATCGGACGCGGAGCGCTGGGGAATTCGGAACAAGCAGCTGCTGAAGGTGAGAGTCGGCGGAGATCGCGGCGTCGTGTTCGAACAGGTCGTCGCCCGCGTGTCGGACAATTTCGCGCTCGACATGCATATCGATACGGACGAAGGCAACGCGGCCGGCGTAAATACCGGCGACATCGGGGAAATCGTGGAATAATCGCAAGGTCCCGATCCCTCCGGAGCCAATCGAATAAGCGAACGAAGACCTTCCGCTTCCATGACAGGGAAGGTCTTCTGTCGAGCTTGGCGGATTTTCGCGTCGCCATGGATTCAAAGCCTGCGTTGTGCTATAATTTTTTATTGATGCTTTCGTTTGAATTTGTCGATGCGATTACGGAATTGATCATAGAGGGAAGTGAGATTCGAATGACGCAGGAGGCCTCCAACAGGTCGAAGCAGGCAGGCCAGGCCAAGGATTACAGCAAATACTTTGACTTCTCCGGCGCCAAAGTCATTTCCGAGGATGAGAGCGGCCGCACGATCCGTCTGAACGGACGGGATATTCACATTGTCTCCGAACCGAACTATCGGCAGGAGAAGCAGCGCGGCAAGGAAGCGGTCAAGGTGCTCTACGACAACGCCGTGCCCGACGAGCTGAAGGCGCTTGGCGTCGGGAGAAAATATTTGATCTACACGTACGGCTGCCAGATGAACGAGCACGATACGGAAGTGATGCGCGGGCTGTTCGAGGAGATGGGCTACGAGTCGACGGAGGACCGTATGGACGCGGACGTCATTCTGCTCAATACGTGTGCGGTGCGGGAGAACGCGGAGGATAAGGTGTTCGGCGAGCTCGGCCATCTGAAGGTGCTCAAGCAGCAGCGTCCCGAGCTGATTCTCGGGGTGTGCGGCTGCATGTCCCAGGAGGCGTCCGTCGTAAACCGGATGATGCAGAAGCATGCGCATGTGGATCTTATTTTCGGCACGCACAATATTCATCGTCTTCCGCATCTGCTGCAGGAGGCTCATTTTGGCAAGGAAATGGTGATCGACGTCTGGTCCAAGGAAGGCGACATCATCGAAAACCTGCCGAAGAAGCGGACCGAAGGACTGCGCGCCTGGGTGAACATTATGTACGGCTGCGACAAGTTCTGTACGTATTGCATCGTTCCGTATACGCGGGGCAAGGAGCGGAGCCGGCTGCCCGAGGACGTGATCGCGGAGGTGCGCGATCTGGCGCGCCAGGGCTTTAAGGAAATTACGCTGCTGGGACAGAACGTGAACGCTTACGGCAAGGATTTCGAGGACCGGAACTATCGCTTCGGGGATCTGATGGACGATATCCGCAAAATCGACATTCCGCGCATTCGGTTCACGACGTCGCATCCTCGCGATTTTGACGATCATCTGATCGAGGTGTTGGCCAAGGGCGGCAACCTGGTGGAGCACATTCATCTGCCGATGCAGTCGGGAAGCACGGAAGTGCTGAAACGGATGAGCCGCAAGTATACGAGGGAGCGCTTCCTGGAGCTGGCGCTGAAGATTCGCCGGGAAATTCCGAACGCGGTGCTGACGACAGACATTATCGTCGGCTTCCCGGGCGAGACGGAGGAGCAGTTCGAGGAGACGCTGTCGCTGGTGCGGCAGGCGGGAATCACGTCCGCTTACACTTATATTTATTCGCCGCGGGAAGGCACGCCGGCGTTCGATATGGCCGATAACGTTCCGTACGAGGCGAAGCAGAAGCGCCTTGCCCGTCTGAACGAAGTAATCGGCGAGCTGTCGCTGGGGCACCATCAGTCGCTTGTCGGTCAAGTGGTGGAGGTGCTGGTAGAGGGAGAGAGCAAGAACAAGGCGAACGTGCTTTCCGGTCGCAGCCGCTCGAACAAGCTGATTCATTTTGAAGGAAACAAGGAATGGATCGGGCAGTTCGTGCGGGTGAAAATCGCGGCCGCGCAATCCTGGTATCTGAAGGCGGAAGTCGTGGAAGAGCCTGCGGTTCCGAGTCAGGCGGGATGAAACGGATTGGATGAAGAGACAAGACAAGAGCCGGGAGGAAAAGGTTAATGTCACATGCACACGGTCACGATCATGACCACGATCATCATCACGAGGATGGGTACTCGATGCCGTCCTTCGATAATCGCGATCTTATCGTTCGCGAGGATATTTTGAGCAGGGCTCGCGAATTGGCCAACCTGATTACGACGACCGAGGAGGTCGGCGTCTACCAGCAGGCGGAGAAGCGGATTCAGACGCATGAGCGGGTTCAGGGATTGATCGCGCAGATCAAGAAGAAGCAAAAGGAGCTTGTCGCCTTCCAGAACACGTTCAAGAATCCGGCCATGGTCGAGAAGATCGAGGCGGAGATCAGCGTGCTTCAGGACGAGCTCGACGGCATTCCGATCGTGCAGCAGTTCCAGCAAAGCCAGGTGGACGTTAATTATATGCTGCAATCGATCATCTCGATCATTCGCGATACGGTAGCGGATAAGATCGAGGTGGAGGCGGCGAAGCCGGCGGAAGATCCGGAGACTTGCGACTAAGCCGGCCAGGGTTGAACGGCGAGAAGGCTCGAAGATCATCGGCGGCTGAAAAAAACGGAAATGGCGGCGCAGGGAGATAAGTATCCCTGTCCCGCCATTTTTTCGGTTTTCGCGGCCCGGCTGTCGTTGGAGGGGGGGCGATGCGCTGAGACGGTTCCTTCCTTCTTCCGCACGCAGTTAGCGGCCGGAGCCGGGCAGGGGAGCGATGCTTAGCGTAAAGTTGCGCTGATCGAACTGCACCTGGTGATTGTGATTGGGCGAGAGCTTCCATTTCTGCAGCCATTGCGAGGATAAGCGGAGCCGGTCGTCCGATAGATTGGCCGGAACGTGCAGGCGGAGCTTGGCGAGGTTCTTGCCGCTGCGGACTTTGATCACCGAGCCCTGGCGCTCGGGAATGCCAAGCCGGGACAGCAGCTCGTAACCGACGGAAAGCGTTCCTGCGGAAACCGGTCCGGAAGCGATCAAGGCGGCCGTCTCGCTGTGGGGGGAGGGGCTGATCGTTAGCGACTGGTCGCCCGGATTGTAAGTAAGCGTGTATCTGCGCAAGGCGGTAAGCTGGAACTGACGAGCGAGCGCGAAGTTCATCTCTATAAAGTCGGCGAAGCACTCCCGCCCTTCGAGAAATTGCAGTTGGATCTGCTGCTTGACTTTGCCGCGCTTTAGCGTCAGCTTCGCGTTGCGCGGGATGGACAGCAGCTCGGAGGCCGTTTCCGAGCAATTCAAGGTGAGCACGACGGTGTGAAGAGGCAGCTTGGCGATAAATAAATCGACTCGACCGCTTGCCATAGAATAAGGCACGCTCCTTCAGGACAAGAAAACTAATGAATCTTTTCACAGTATGCGAGGGAGGAACGGCCTGTTTGTATCATCGCCCCGAAATCACGCAAAACGACTCCCATCCCGCAATGCGGGGGGAGTCGTTGAATCGGACGCGGCTTGAACTAGCGGCCCGATTTGCTTGAAGGGCGTACGCGCGGCAGGACGGGACGAAGCGCAAGAATGATCAGCGCAGCCGCGACCGCCTTGATCGCATCGCCCGGCAAATACGGGTACATGCCCGCTCTCAGCGCGCCGGAGAAGGTGTCGTACTTATCGCTGTCCACGACATGCGCGAGCCAAGGCACGCCGGTTATGTAGACGATCAAGGAACCGAAGACGAAGATCGCGATCAGCAGCAGAAGCTGGCGGGCGCGGCCGATTTTCTTCGCATGGCCGTAAATTCGGTCGGTCGCCCAGCCGACGAGGAAGGCCGATATGGGAAACATCCAAATAAAGCCTCCGGTAGGGCCGGTGATTTGCGCGATGCCTCCGGAGCCGTTCATCAGCGGCAGGCCAATGGCGGTCAGGGCGACGACGAGAAAGATGCTCCAGAAGCCGTATACGGCGCCGAGCAAGCCTCCCGCCAGCATAATGGCGAACTGCTGCAGCGAAATTGGGACCGGCGTGAAGCCGAGATTGATCTTAATGAAGCTGCCGGCGATGAACAGGGCGCCGAACAAGGCGATGTAGACGATTCCTCGAACCCAATGGCTGGAGCGGCGAGCAGCGGTTAGAGATGAGGATTCGGATGAAGCGGGTGGTGTTGATGAATTCGACATTGTCAAAAAGCCTCCTAAATGTTAACCTGTATTCGTGGTGTTGGTTAACAATTGAGATTGTAGCATGAGTTGGTCCGCTTGAAAAGAGGGATTTTGAAGTGACGGGGAATCAAGCCGGAGCGAGCGCTCCGATTGAAATTCAGGAATCTGCTGCCGAAAGCGAGCGTTCAGGGCGAGGGGCAAGGGTCTCGAGGGGCTTGGGCGGCCTGGCTCCTCTCGAGCTGGAGCGCGTGACGGTGTTTGGCGGAGAGGAAGAGGCGGCCGAACCGGCCGTCAGGCTGAGAGAGGCGACGTTAACGCTGGCGCCGGGGGAATGGGTGACGGTTGTCGGCGTTAACGGGAGCGGGAAGTCGACTCTGGCCCGGCTGCTGGCCGGCTTGCTGCCGGAGAGCATGAGCGGCAGCGTGCGCCGCGGTTTCGCGGGCGACGACGAGGTCAGTCCGATCGTGCTGCAGCAGCCGAAGGCGCAGCTGTTCGGCGAAACGCCTCGCGAAGAGGTCGTGTTCGCGCTGGAGTGGCGGGGCGTGGCGGCGGATCGGATTGCGGCGTATGCGGAGCGAGCGATACATAGAGCGGGCTTGGCGGCTTTGGCGGACGAGCCGTGGGAGCGGCTGTCGGGAGGTCAGCAGCAGATGGCGGCGGTCGCGGCGGCGACGGCGTATCCTTCGCCGCTTCTGGTGCTGGACGAGGCGACCTCGATGCTGGACGAGGACAACCGGGACGCGGTCATGCGCAGGGTCAGGGAGCTGCATGCGAGCGGGACGGCGGTCGTCTGGGTTACCCAGCGGCTCGACGAGCTGGGGCCGGACGATCGCGTTATTGCGGTTGGAGCAGGCAGCCTTGCGTTCGATGGCCGCGGCCGCGAGTTTTTGTACGGAACGGCGGGGGGCGGGACTGGAAGAGGACAAAGGGAACAAGGGGAACAAAGAGAACAAAGGGGGCAGCTTTCTGGCGACGTATGGCCATTATCCCCTTGCCTCAGTGTCGGGCTCAGACTGCCTTATCTGATGGAGCTGGCGCTGGAACTGAGACGACTCGGCAAGCTGAGCGATCCTCTGCCGGTGACGGAACAGGAATGGCGGACGGTATGGGGGAGCTTGGAAAATGGATAGGCAAAAGTCGGCGTTCTCCAGGCCGGGCGCGATTTCGTTGGCGGTGCCGGAGCAGGAAGGGTTGGCGGTACTCGGAGGGACGCAGCAAATGGAAAAACGAAAAGCGGCGTCCGCCAAGTTGGATGCCATTTCATTGCGACTGGATGGGATTCCGTGGAGGCGGGGCGAAGAAGGGATCGAGGCGTGCCGGCCCGACGGGTTGACGTTCGCCCCGGGAACGATCGTGCTGCTGATGGGTGCGAACGGAGCGGGCAAGTCGACGCTGCTGGAGAAGATGGCTGGACTTCGCCCGCCGGAAGGCGTGTTGACGGCCTACGGATCGGACGCGCTCTGGAAGCGTAGCCGTTTTCGCCGAAGCGGGCTGGGTTTAAACGGACAAGCGCTGCTGTGCTACAGCTATGCGAGCCAGGCGCCGGAGGAAGGCTTGTTTGCCAGAAGCGTCGGCGACGAGCTTGCTTATTCGCTGCGGCCATACGGCCTGACGGAAGGGGATAACGATGAACGCAGCAGGGAGGCGCTGGACGCCGTAGGCTGGGAGAGCAAGGCATGGCTGGAGCGCGATCCTTATCTGATGAGCGGCGGAGAGCGGAGACGGACGGCGTTGGCCGCGGTGTTTGCCGCACCGGCGCCTTGGCTGCTGCTTGATGAGCCGACGGCCGGACTGGACGGGGAGGGGCATCGAACGATTGCGGCTAAGCTGAGGGATCTGCGTGCCGAGGGCCGGGGAATCGTGCTGGTCTCGCATGATTCCGACTGGGCGCTACCGCTCGCCGACGAAGTGCTTCTGCTGGATGCGGCCGGAACGTTGCGGCTGTGCAGTCGGGAGCAGCTCGTTCGGCATCCCGAATGGCTGGCGGAAGCGGGCATGCGGGTGCCCGAATGGCTGCAAGCGGCCAATCGGATGTGGCGCAGCGGCGTTCCCGCGGAGCTGACTCTCGATCCGGTGGCTGCGGCGGAGGGATGGAGGGCGAGGGTAGAGCGTTCAAGCGATGGTCCTACTCAAGGTTTGGTCCGGGAGACGGAAGAAGATTGTTGTGCTAAGGGAGAGCAACAGGCTGGAGAAGAACATAAGGTTGGCGGAGAGGGAAAGTTAGAAGAGGGGAAGAGAGCCGAGAAAGTGCGGGAGAGGGGCATGCGTCCCGGAGGGAAGCGGCATCGTCTGGCCGGCTTCGATCCGCGCTCGGTCTGGCTGGCGTATGTGCTGATCAGCTTCGGGTTGTTTGCTTTGAAGGACTGGCCCGGACTCGCGGCAGGGGGAGCGGTTGTGCTGGGGCTGCTCGCTGCCGGGCGAGTCTCCCTGCGGCGTTGGCGCATGCTCATCGTCAATTACGCGGTGTTCTCCGTCGTAACATCGGCGATCTTCGCTTCGGGCGCGGGAAGCGATTGGGCGATGCGCGGGGAGGCTTTTGCGGATACGCTGTTTACGTTTATGCGGACGATGCTGATTTTGCTGCTCGGCCTTGCGATCCCGTTGGTGATGTCGCCGCTGTCGCTCAGAAGATCGCTGGAGCAGATAACGACTATCCGAGGAAAAAGCCCCGTATGGGTCCAGCGAGGAATTCTTGCCGTAGCGCTTATTATGAGGTTCGTACCGGTGCTGCTGGAGCTATGGGAGCGTTTTGCAAAGATCATCCGCGCCCGGGGGAAAACGCTGGCGATCGGCCCGGTTGCTCTGGGGCGCCAACTGCGCGATACGGCCCTTCCGTTTCTGTTGGCGTTGTTCCGGCTCGGAGACGAGGTGGCGCTGGCGTTGGAGAGCCGGGGCGTGGGCGGAACCCGTGCCGCAACTCGGGCGCAGAGACTGAGGTGGCGCGCCCGAGACTACGGGTTGGCGACGGGCTCGTTGCTGCTCGCGCTGGGAATGTGGTTTGTGCTTCGCCGCTAACGGGAGGATTGCGGATTTGTCCAGCCGTTAGCGTTGGGTGCAGTCGCTGGCACAAAGGCGGCGGACTTTGGGAGGAGGAACAAGCGGCTTGAAGTCAATCTTCAAGCCGCTTGTTTGCGAGGACGACGATGGCGCCGATCAGGCCCAAGGAAGCGCCGAACAGAAAGCCGGCCTTCAGCCCGCCGAGGCTGTTGAGCCCCCCTGCAATGTACGGTCCGAGGAACATGCCCAGCGAATAAACGGATTGGTACAGCCCCATGGCGGTAGCGCGTTCGGTCGTAGCGAAGCTGCGGATGGCCAGGCTGAGCAGGAGCGGGAAATACATCGCTTGGGCGATTCCGTTGATCGCCTGCGTGAACGCGAGCATCCCCAGGCTCTGAGTGAAGGGGATAATGGCTGTAGCGGCGGCGGCAAGCAGGAACCCCGAGATCATCATCGGACGCGTACCGAAGCGAGGCGCGAGATAGCGGCCGCTCCACAAGGAGACAAGCGCGTGCGGAACCATGAATGCGACGACGATGCCGGTAAGCTGGGCCTCGCTGGCGCCAAGCTCGACTGCCTGCAGCGGCGTAAAGCCGAACATGGTCACGAACAGAATTCCGTGCGCCAGAACGGACAGCGTCGAGACAAGCCAGAGCAGGCGCGAGCGCAGCACTTTGGCGACGATCGTCCGGTCGACCGCGGTCCGGGAGCGGGAAGGCTGCCGCTGCGGCTGGCTTGGCGGCTCATAGACGAAGAATGCGACCAAGGTGCCGATCGCGGCCACCCCGACTCCGCACAGGAAGGCGTTGTCCCAGCCTCCGGCGGAAGCGAGCCAGCCGCTTGCGCTCATGCCGGCGAGTTGGCCGAATACGGTCAAGAAGCTGAGCGTGCCCATCGCCTGGTGCGTCTGGTTCGACGGATAATAAGAGGCATACAGCACGGTGAAGGGAACCCAGGCCGCTGCGCTGACTCCCGCCATCAGCCTGCCGGAAAGCGGTCCGCCCCACGTGCCGGGCAGAAGAAAGAGCAGGCAGCTGACCAGCCCCGCAACCATGCCGATAACGAGAAAAGGTTTCCTGCGCGTCATCGCATCCGAGTAAACGCCCAGCGGAAAACGGATAATGATCTGCGTGATGCCGTAGCTGCCAAGAATAAAGCCGATCCAGCCCATCGACAATCCGCGATCGTTGAGGTAGGGGCTTAAGATCGGCACATAAATATAAAGCGTCGTCCAGTACAGGATCGTAGCCGCCGCGAAGATCAGGTGTCTGCTTCGGATCGACGGTTCGTTCTGGCGCTGCTGTAACTCTTGCGTGGATTCGGACGTCAAATGCATCGTTGCGGGCGCCTCCTGGATGAGCTTTTATTTTCACATGGCATGGGTCGATAGAGTCCTCTCTTACTGTAACGGATTCGCAGAAGGTTGGGAAGAGTGCGAGCGAAGAATCAACTCCGGAGAACTGTCCCCGGGAGAACGGCTTCCTTCGAAGCCGGACTTGGCCAAAGAATTCGAGGTCAGTCGTCCGACGCTCCGCGAGGCGTTAAAAATGCTGCAGCGGGAAGGGACATTGATCAGCAAAATGGGGTCGGCACTAACGGACAGTTTAACAAAAAAACCGCTCCGTAAGCGGAGCTGCTTGACATCATCGATAGATAAAGAGCGATGCTGCAGCTGAACTCGGACCCTGCCGGGCAATGATTTAACACGCTGAAATAGAGCGTGTTTTTTTGTTTGTCGGGGCCCGGCGCGTGAGAAGTCAAGAGATTGAGAATAGATAACTGTAACGTTTAGGGACGTGTTTTCGTTGTTTGTAGCAAAGAGGTCATTTTTTCGGAACAGGAGGTGGGAACTTGACTGCTGCCAAAACGGAATCCGTGGAAGAGATCTGCTTGGTTACATGGGAGGCGGTATACCGCTTTGTTTACTTCAAAGTGCAAAACCGCGAAGAAGCGGAGGACGTTACACAGGAGGCGTATGTCAAAGCGTTTCCTTATTTGCAAAAAGGCAAGGTGAAGCCGGAAAAATACGTGTCCTTTCTGAAAAAGATAGCTCACAACATTCTGCGCGATAGTTGGCGCAAGCAGAAGAGGCGCGGCATGCCCGTATCTATCGATTCGCTCGACCTGACCGATCACGCTGCCGAAGACCCGGCCGACTCGAGCGCGCGGCGCCAATTGATTGAACAAGGGTTGGCCCGATTGAAGGAGGAACAGCGAACGGTCATTGAAATGCGCATCATGCAAGGATACTCGGTTGCCGATACGGCCAGGCGGATCAACAAGTCGGAAGAGGCCGTTCGGGTGCTTCAACACAGAGCGCTGCACACTTTGTCGGGGATATTGGCCGACATCGATCACACAGGGGAGGCAAATACTTATGAATGAACAGGCACAACGCATTTCCGACTATATCGATTCTCTGAACGAAGGAAAGAAGCCGCAGGAGGATGAACGTTCCGCGGAATCGGAGGAATTGCGCTCACTGTACCGAACGGTCCGGCTTGTGCGCAGTCTGAGAGAGCCGAGCTTGCCGGATGCCGGATTTCCGCAGCGCCTGGCGCACGCCGTCATCGCGGAAGCGCAAAATGGGAAGTCGACAGATGAAGAGGATTTCGCCGCAGCCCTGCCGAGTCCGCCCCGGAAGAGGCAATCGTCCGGAACCAGACGCTGGCGTTGGGTGATCGGTACCGCAACCGCGTCCGCGCTGCTTGCCCTGCTGGTCAATTTTGTTTTCCCGTTCGGCTCGGCAAGTACGGTCCAGGCGATGGAGCAAGCGTTCCGCAACGTGAGCGCTTATCGCGGCATTGTGGACGTAATCAGCACCAACGCCAACGGAGAGCAAACCGCGCAGGCCCGACTGGACGTATGGGCCGACCGGAGCGGCCGCTACGTCGCAGAGCAGACAAACGCTGCCGGACAACGGACGGTCACGGTCAATAACGGGCAGCAGAAATGGCAGGTTCGTCCCGATATCGAACAAGTTCATCTGTTCCCGGCCGTTCCCGATCCTTATCGTTTCCAATTCGAGCTTGGCCGGGAGATCGCCGATGTCGGCAGCGCCGCGTCCGTACAGGAGATCGGCGGCGAGCATACGGTAGCCGGCAGACCGACAACGCTGCTGGAAGTGACGCCGGATGGCGGCTTGCCCTATCGGTTGTGGGTGGACCGTGAAACGAAGCTGCCGCTGCAAAAACAAACGGCGATGCAAAATGCCGTTCAGTATACGTTCACGTACACGCAGTTTGAATTGGCCGAAACGATTCCCGAACAATTGCTGACGATGCAAGAGCCTGAAAACTATGCGATCGTCGACGCCGATCCCGAGCTGATCGTCTCCGACGCCGCCGAAGCGAATAAGATTGCCGGATTTGCCCCGGCGGCTACAGAGAGCGAGATGGCCGATTACTCCCTGGAGCAGATGGCAGTCGTGCCCGGCCGATCGGTCGTCAGAACCTATTATCGTTCGCAGTCGCAGCCCGACGTACGCATCGTGGTCGAACAAAGCCGAGCTTCCGAACCGTTGAAACCCGCCTCCGACGCTCTTATCGGCCATACGAACGGCAACGCAGTCGAAATTGTACCGCCTGTCGCCCAGCTTGCCCAGTCCGGCTCCATCCGTTGGCAGCAGAACGGATTTGAGTTTGCCGTTCGCGGCGATGCGCCGCTTGCCGAATGGGTCGCCGTCGCCGAAAGCTTGATGGGCGGATCGCTTGATATTCCGTCGCATGAAGACGCTCCGGACGGAGCTCCGCAAATTGAAGTGCCGTACGATATCGCTGTGGAACGCAACGATCAGCAAAGCGTCGATGCCGGGAATTCGCCATGGCGGCTTGACCCGGTATTCACGGCTCATGTGTTCGCCAGTCTGCTGATGTCTCCGGAGGGCATTGTCGGAGAAGGACCGCTCGACATCGACACACTGGAGCTTGTCCACAACGACGGCAAGACAGCGATCGTCAACGTTCGCGACGACAGCTCCCCGGCCGCTCGAGTGTATTTGGAACGCGTGGTCCGGACAGACGAAACCGGCATATGGACGGTCGTCGGTTACGATTCCAATACGTGAGCATTTTATTAGGCAAGAGAAGAGGGTAACTCTCGACGTCCCTGCTGCCGGAGCCAACGCTCCTTCAGGCAGGGGCGTCTTTGATCTATTCAAACGGGCAAGGCCGTCCCAAAGGATGGCCTTAATTTACGTCTGAACGATGAACTGCGGTTCGGTGCGTTCGATTTGCGAAAAAACGAACTCTTCCCAGAATGGAGGCGGTTGTCGGCGGAAGAATCTACGGAAATTAATCGCCAGCAGTCCGACGCGCTCCGACAATTCCGAGAATGGTGAACATAGCGAGAACCACCACAGCAAGAGCCCGCTGGACTAGCCCGGCCATGCCCGTATTTTCCCCGGAGGAGTAGGGATCGAAGATAATCTGAAAGATAATGAAAAAAGCGAGCGTGAGCGCACCCGCCAAGAAGAGCAGAAGGGCGAGAAAACGTGCTCCGTATTCCTTCCAGAGCAATATACCGAACAGGATGAACGACACTACGGGGATGACCAGAGCGAGCAGAAATCCTGCAAGGTGCATAAGTACCGATTCAAGCGTGAACAAGCCGCAGATTACCATGCCGAGGCCGGTTAGCGGGAGCAGGATGACGCTAGTCCTCCATAAACCTCTGTAGGTTACGGAAGGCCAGCAATTGGCGATCCCAGCAGCACCCAGCATGAGCAGCACCCCACCTAATACAAAAGCCGCGTTCATGTAGGGGCCGGTCATGCCGAGCCCGAGTCCGCTAATCGGCTGACTGACGGCGGAGTAGGGGGAGATTTCAAGGTCGAACAATTTGTATCCGGGGCTGATGAAACCGAGCACTAGCCAAGCGATCGTGAACAAAACGGCTCCGATCGGAGCCAACATAGCGAGTCGTCTAAAAATGGGATGAATTTCGAAAGCAGCTCGATGATCGGTAATCGACGGCGTTGCCATAAATACATTCCTCTTTTCCATATAGTTTATTTAAACTATATTTTATTGACTAATATGTGTCAACTAATTTTAAATAAATTGATTTACCGTCTATAATAAGGAGGAAGGGAGCGGGGATTTATGCCAAAGCCAAAACGCAGCAATCTGCTCGCATTAGCCGCCTTGTCTTTGCTTAACGAGAAACCAATGCATCCTTATGAGATAGGGGTGGTTATGAAGCAACGCGGGATGGCGGATACGATTAAACTTAACACCGGATCTCTATATGCCGTAATAGAACACCTGTTGAAGAACGGGCTTATTGAACCTTTGGAAACCGTAAAAGAAGGCAAACACCCCGAGAGAACGATTTATTGTCCAACGGCGTTGGGACGGGAGGAGTTTTTCGATTGGTTGCGGGTCTTGCTGAGAACGCCGTCGAAGGAGTATTCGCAGTTTGCCGCAGGATTGTCTTTTATCGGCCATCTTTCGCCGAATGAAGCCTATCATTTGCTCCGGGAGCGTGAAATTCCCCTCAAGGGGCGAATAGAACAGCTGCACTCTTCGATGGATGCAACTGTACAGGCGGGGATCTCCCATCTGTTTGTCGTTGAGACGGACTACGAATTGGCGCTTTTGGAGGCGGAACTGAAGTGGTTGGAACGGCTCATTCAAAACATCGAGAGCGGACCTTACACCGAACGAACAGGGGAACAATGGAGATGGGCGGTTAGGTTCGAGTCGTAAAGCTTTTATTTTAGTAGGTAATGCGGGAACGTTAAGTGAAATTCCGGCAAGTTCAATAAATTGAAAAGGGGAGCGTTCACTCTGATTTTTCGGACTGCTGCGCGAGAAGGGGGCTTAAGGAGAATTTTATGTTCTTCCCGGTGAAGGACAGAGAAGTGAAGGAAGCGGAGAAAAACATCACAGGTTAAAACAGGAAGTTGTATTTTCTTTTACCATGTAGAATTCTTCGGATTTCCACTACATCATTTATAACTACATAAAAAATAAGATATGGATCTACGACTAACATTCTATAATTCAGAGATTGGAGTCTAATATCGTTCGGAACAGAGCCGCTGAATGGGAAACTTTCTAATATTGAGATTGATCGATCAAATGCGTCAGCCATGGACAGAGCCGCATCAGGATTGTCAAGCATGATATAATGGATGATATTGGATAAGTCTTCTTCAGCGATGGGTAAGTATTCGATTTTATATGTTTTGTCCATGGATTTGGCTCCTCAGATTTTTCATGACTTCAGCATGATTTTTCTTAGGAGTTTCTTCAATACTTTGTTTTTCCGCTACGGCGAGTTTCTGGTACAGTTCGATTAAGGCTTGTTGTTTTTCGTACGTAGCATGGCTCATGACAACAAGATCGCTTTGCCCGTTTTTGGTGATAAAGACGGGTTCGCCATCCTGATGGGCAATTTCAGAAATCAGGTTGAAGTTATTTCTCAAGTCGGAAATTGGACGAATTGTAGGCAAGATCATCACCTCAATCATTTTGTTGGTATTAATTTTATCATAATAATGATAATTAATACATGGTGGAAGAGCTTATTTATGTTGACTTCTCCCTGACTGCGTTACGGCTATCCCTTCGGGCTTGGTAATATTACTAAATTAAAAGTGGGGATTGAAATGCTTCGATGCTCATGGTGCATGAAGAAAATTAAAGAGGATAGAGAGTGTTTTGGATTAGGAGTCAAATTTCGAAAAGGAATAGAGTTAAAACAAGACGAGGGCTCGATTACTTCCATTTTTATGGCGAGCAGAAATACAAGTGTGCCAATGATTGTCGTGGCATCAGATTCAGAGGCGAAGAAACAAGGGGAAGATGGAATATTTGTAATCTGTTGTGATAAATGCGGAATAAAGATGAAGAAGACTCTAAAAGACGAGATCAATTTATTCCATTCAATTGGTGAAATGACAGATTTAAAGTAGCGGCAATGATCTGTAGGCTTTTCGAGAAGGAATTAATGAAATATGAATAAGATTCGTGGGCAGTTTAAGGGGTCAAACCCTTAGTAGCCAAGTCCTAAACATATTTTATTTAAGGAGCGTTCTACAATGTTTATTTTGAAAAGGAAAACCCTATTGTCATTATTTGTGTTAACGATTTTATTTGCATCCTTATCCGTTACTGCATTTGCGGCTATTAGATATTCGATATTGGTTAATGGTTCTCCAGTTAAGGGGGAAGCAAGAGTAATTGATGGAGTGACTTACATACCTATGCGTACAGTTGTCGAGAAACTCGGTGGAACATATCATGTGATGCCGGATCTAAATCGAATAAGTATAAGTGGAAAGGATCGGAGCATGTTTGGCGGGCATACCAAGTCCAATCCATTAGATACGGGTTCAAAGGCCTATATTGCAATTAATAAAGGCAATGACAAGTTTATGGCTGAAATTTCTGCCGTTGGATTAAGCACTGGAAGTGAATCGTGGAAAAAATTCCCTCAATTAAAAGGGCCGGCACCGGAAGGATACTCTTTTTATTTTGTAAAAATTAATTACAAAGTGCTCTCTGTTGAAGAGCCGGGAACTGAAGTTCAATTAAACTTTTATGATTTTAATTATATCGATTCAAAAACTCAAGAATTAATTCCATCCCTCCCTCTGTTAATGGACCACTATCAATTAAAAGCAGGCGAAACTTTTAATGATTGGATTGGATTTCTTGTAAGAGAAGACATTGAATTAGAAACGATTACGTATTCCAAAAATCATGATCAGACAGATGCATTATGGATCAAAGTATAAAGGATTGAAGGGAGGTTCCGAATTGCAGATTTATAAGCGTTCCTTCATAGGTTTATTCCTGATCTCGATTATACTTCTAAATGCTTGTAATTCAGGCAGCGTGAGAATGGAAGAAGTTGTTGAAGATGGATTAATAATAAACTCGATTTCAGTCGGTCTCGGGGGCAATGAAGATTTAGATACAACGGTCGTATCCTATAATTTTAATTTATGGAATAGAACTGATAAATCCATAGTGATAAAGACAGTTGAACCCATATTAACTGCAGAGCTTCGGGACCGGTTGACCGACACTAACATTCAGTTGGATATAAACAGGGAAATCAATAAAAACTCTTCGGAAGCACTTTCGGGAACGTTTATGTTAAATACAAAAGGGCTTGATAAAGAGGGAATAATGGATCTAAAAATTAATGTCAAGGAATTTACCGTAACAACAGAACAAGTAATTGGAGTGTATCGAGAAAATGGATGAGAGTGGCTTGTGCTCGCCCTTCACCACTAAGACCTGGAGGATCTTATGGACTCTTTCAATATCATACAAAGTACGAATGAGGATAGTAATTACATTAGAAACAAGCTGATTGAATTCAATTCACAACAAGTACCAAACGGTCGTTAGCTTCCAAGCACCTGAATTCTATAAAGCACTCGGGTATCAAATAATTGCGACAATAGAAGATGCTCCCGAACACCACAATCACTATTATTTTGTCAAGAAACTCTAATGAGTATGATGGCATGGAAGGCATTATATAAATCAGGAGTGTGTCGAATGAATGTACACTTTGAAGATAAGAAATCATTCACAGTTATCGGCAAAGTAGGGCAAGGCCTCTCGGCAGAAAGTCATAATTGGATTCCGGCAATCTGGCAAGAAGCAAATAATAAATTTGAGGAAATTCGAAATTTAGCCAAGACAGATCGTGAAGGGAATATCGTTGGGATTTGGGGAGCCATGAGTGACCTTTCTGAAAGCTTTGAACGTTGGACAGATCAAGGTAAATATTTAGCCGGGTGTGAAGTGTTAGATAACTCGGCTGCACCAAACGGATGGACTAAGTGGATAATTCCACCGTATAAATATGCTGTTATTAAATGCAATCAAAATACCTATCAAGAGAAATTTAAGCACATGATTCATGAATTTTTACCAGATCATAATTATTCGATCGTAGGGGCCGTACATGAGTTTTACAATCCAGTAGAGACGAATGGAAATCTGTATTTATATTTTCCGATTGAAAAACTGGATAATGAGTAAAACACAGAAGCTTCAGTATATACCGAATAGGAAGTGAACATCTAAAAAGGCAATTGATAAAGGCGAATCGCAAAGGGAGGGATGTATGTGGTTCAATGGAATGACTTAAATCAGGAATCAAAAAACAGGTGGGAAACTATAGCAGAATTTTGGGATGATTACATGGGGGATGAGAGCAATAGGTTTCATCGAGAATTAATAAAGCCGTATACAGAAAAATTATTACAAATTGAACCTAGTCATGAAGTTTTAGATATTGCCTGTGGGAATGGCAACTTTTCTAGAAGACTGGCTGAATTGGGAGCTATTGTTACTGCATTTGATTACAGTTCGAAATGGAACAGTAGTCTTCTCCATTCCTCATCCTTGTTTTCAAACTCCCAAAATGAGAAAGATCCAAGAAACGGAAGACCTAAATGGCGAAATAGTAACAAGAAATAGCATTCAGACATTCGATTACTTAACTCCTGAGCCGTATCAGGCAATCGGTATTCGAGGACAGTCAGTTCCGCATTTTATGTTCCATAGACCATTAGCCTTTTACTTTAATTTATTTTTTTCATCTGGGTTTATCCTTGACGGATATGTAGAACCAAGCTTCGAGAAGGAAACTAATGCTGAAAAATTCGATTGGTATGATATTCCTGCAGTATGTATATTTAGATTCAGGAAGGTTTCAAGTGCAGTATAGTGTATTTGAAGATATCTGGGTTCCTTGGAATTTCTCCAAGGAACTTTTTTATTGAAATTATTATTGATTAATAGGTCGTTGCGACATATAATTAGGTCGTAACGACATGTCGGTACGACCTAAAAGAAAACGGGAGTGAAACGAATGGGGGCTATCAAATCTGTCGACGGTTCGATTGAGCCGCAACCCTTTTCATTAAAGGCGATTCTGCCCACGATGTTGGCGATTGTCTCCGGGACGATCATGGTTAATCTGGATGGGACGGTCGTAAATGTCGCGATTCCGAAGCTGGTTGAACGATTCGGAACCGACCTTATGACCTTTCAGTGGGTGATTACAGGCTATACTTTAGCCATGTCAGCCGTGATCCCGATAGCGGGCTGGTTGACGGATAAGTATGGATCGAAGCGGGTGTTCCTTCTGACCATCGTCGCCTTCACCTTAAGTTCCGTGCTGTGCTCGTTCTCTCAAACGGTCGAACAGCTGATCTTTTATCGGATTTTACAGGGTTTAAGCGGCGGCATGGTCGCCCCGATCGGCATCGCCATGGTATTTAAGCTTGCTCCCCCTGAACGGAGGGGCAGTGTGCTTGGTTTGGCTCAGGCACCGGTCTGACCATGATGCCGCTTAATACGCATATTCTTGAGACGGCGTCCCGTCATCTCGTCGGGAGGGTAACGCCCCTCACGACCTCATCTCAACAGATCGTCATTTCTTTCGGCGTAGCCGCTTTGACGGGTTATTTAACATCTCGTATTTCAGCGTATCGATCCCTACCGGAAAACGCAGTCGAACCTTTGTGCGCTGAAGTGCTGGGCTATGGCGACTCTTTTTTACTGGCTGCCTGTCTCGCGTTGGTTTGCGTTCTGCTTTCGCTCTGGCTTCGTAAACCGCAAGCCGAGCCAGAGGAACGTGTCGTTGACAATATCGATCCCGATACAATCTAACTCGGAGGGGAAAACCGATGAAGAAAATAGCTGTCTTTGTACGAATCGGATTAGGTCTACTGCTGCTCGGTATAGGAGTCGCGGACTTGTTGGGCATCATGCCGCCGATGGAATACCCGGAGCCGGCGAATGCCTTCATGGCCGCGCTGCTGGATACGAAATACGTCATGTTCATCGTCAGCGCGTTAAAAGTTGTGGCCGGTGCAGCCTTGCTGGTCAACCGATTTATTCCGTTGACGTTGCTCGTCTTTTTCCCGATTACCGTGAATATGGTTTTGTTTCACACTTTTTTGGACTTCAAGGGAATCATCCCTGCCGTAGCGATCGCGGTACTCCATGTTTATCTTCTTTTTTGCAACGTCGCCAGCTATAGACCTCTCTTCGAACCAAAATCGATTCGGGCGGAAGGTTAAATAACTATGGTACAGTTAAGAGGACTGCGGGATTTAGAAGAGGGCAGAGAATTTGTTATACTTGATGAAAAATGGGATTTCAACAATGGAGGCAAGCGTATGTATGAATTGTTTGTCTTAGGGGAATTGTCGATTAGCGCCAAGCACGGATACGAACTCCAATATATGTTGAAAAACACGGTCGGCCCCATTCGGCAGATCAGCAACGGAACGCTTTATCCTCTAATCTCCAAACTCGTGGAAAATGGCTTGATCAATCAACTTGATGACTTGCAAGAAGGAGGCAGATCCAAAAAAATCTATGAGGTGACGGAGAGCGGAAGGCGGCGTTTTGTTGAGCTGATGAAGGAACCGCTTGAATATTCGACTGACATCGATCTTCAGCTTCATCTCAAAATGACTTTCTTCGGCTATGTATCCCAAGAGATTCGAATGGCTACGATGGAGCAATATATGGAGTATCTGCAATTCAACTTGAAATATATCAGGGAATTGGAATCCCAAGTGCATGCCAAGCAGGAAATACCGGATGCCAAGAAGCCGGAAGTTCTGAGAATCTTCGGCCATCGAAGGATCGTAACGGAGGCGGAAATACAATGGGCAATCAATGAGATTGAGCATATTACGAAAGGATAATCTTCGGGTATGATGGGGAGACTCTGCCTACCCGACACATGTCGGGGGGCTCAGTGTTACTAAAATGGCAAGGGGCTTCTAATTCCTGTTCATAAAACTCAATATAGCCTCAATGCGTATTTTATCAGCGCATTCTCCGCAACAAAAGTACTTAACCTTTCTTTCCTTTGCTTGCTTATATTTTAGCGAGCCTTCGTATACTTTAAATGTTTTTTTACAACTAAAACAAAGTACCTCATAGTAAAACATTGTTATCTGCCCTCCAAAGCGACACCCTGCTTTCTAGTTGATATATCGAAGATTGTAACCAGTTCTCTCGTATATTCCTGAACATCTACATGGGGCTTTCTCATTAATTCCATGGTGAACCCGTCAATGGCATTTCTTATTGTTAACGCCATTACCCTTGCCGATGATTTGGTAAATTCCCGAAATACCCCTTCTTGCATTCCTTGGGTGAGAATATTTTCAATTGGAACGAATACGGCTTCATCGTGTTCTGCCGCAAACTGAAGTTTACCATTAGCAGTTATCGTTTTAGAAACCAATTCTATAACAGCGAAAACATGCTTCCGATTTTCAGCTACAAAAGCAAGATTGGATTCAATGTATACTCGAAGCATTTCTTTAGGAGATTTTTGGGCTTCTATTCGCGGAGCAATGTATGATTGCCAAGCTATATAGTATTCGGTAGTTATTTGCCCCAATAATTCCTCTTTATTTTCAAAGTGATAAGAAATAACTCCTTTACTGATGTTTGCGCGTTTTGCGATTTCTCCTAAAGAGGCTTGAGTGTAACCTACTTCTGCGATTGTTTCAATCGCACATTCCACAATTTGAGCCCTGCGGGCTTTTTCGATGAACGACATTTCTTTTTGGTTGTTTGGTCTATTTTTTATACTCATGATTTTATTTTAGTACATTCGTACAAAAAAATCAAACAAAACAAAGTAGGCGATACCGAGTAAAGTTCACCCAAATAGCGGAGGGTGATCTGGAACAGATTTTACCACAGCAGGGACGACGAGATCGTTCCTTTTCAGGCAGGGATAAAGCTTGAAAACGTCGAATAAAAAACATTTAGATCAATTATTACATTTTACGACAATGATGGGCATAGGAGTCTGGGCATCATGTTGAAGAAAGGGATCTTCCTTTTGCTGATCGGCATGTGGCTGTCCTATGTGATCGCCCCATACATTCAACCGGGCGGTTCGGCTGGATGTGTGCACAGGACGCCCGGCGTGATGGATTATAGCGAATGTAACTTTGATGGCAATGCTGTCTATACGCTGAATGGCGAGTGGGAATTTTTCCGAAATGCGATGCTTCCGCCTGATCGTATAGGTGCTTCTCGGCTGCCTGATGCCGAATATATCGAGGTCCCCTCCTCTTGGAATAGGGCAGGGACGTTTAATTCCGAGAAGCGTCTCGGTTACGCGACGTATCGGCTGCATCTCATCCTGCCTGAGAAACAGCGATCCTACGGCCTTCAGTTGACTCGCATTCTGTCGTCCAGTCAATTGTATGTCGACGGCGAACTGTTGGGCGGAAACGGTCAGCCAGGCACTTCAGCCGAAACAACGACCTCGGTGAATCAGCCGTATACGGCCTATTTCGATACCCATGGTCCGGATGTGGATCTCGTCATTCACGTCGCCAACTATGCGTATTGGACAAGCGGAATTGCCGAACCGATCTATCTGGGAACTGCGGAGACTATCAACGACCGGGCCGTTCGGAAACAGTGGTACGATTTGGCGGTTATCGTCAGTCTTTTGATCATGGGAGTCTACTACGCCGGTCAAGGCATACAGCATCGTAGAGAGTCCGCATTCTACCTGATCTCCTTGTTTTGCCTCGCCACTTCTGTCTACGTGGCAACTAATGGAGAAAAGCTAATCTATGAACTTATTCCCGGACTCCCCTACACGGTTCTTCTGTTGCTGCAGCCCTTCTCTTCCTTGTTGGCGATATGGCTGTTAACTGTATTTTCCCACACCCTCAATCCGATGAGAGACACTCGGTTTGTTGCGTGGCTGACCGGTGCTTGGACCGCGGGATATTTCATTTACTGTCTTTTGGCCGGAATGGAAAGAGCGACCTTCCTCGTTACCTTGACGATTTTCATCGTAATGTCTGCCGGCTTCTTCCTCGCTTATGCGTTAGCCCGAGCGATTGCGAAGCGTATCACAGGCTCGGCTTACCTCTTGATCGCGTTGCTGGGGGCGGTCCAATTCGCATCCGCTTATGCAGCGAATATTACGTTGTCCCATGAAATCTACACACAGCCGCCCATCGGTATCTTCATTTTTCTCCTGGGCCAGGGATTGTTCCTTGGGGCGCGAAGCAAAGAAGCGCTGGACACGATCAAGAGGCTGTCCATGGAATTGAGACGGCAGACCAGGGAGAAGGAAGAATTCCTTCAGTACACCGCCCAGGAGCTGCAAACTCCACTTCAGGCGATGACGCATATCGTACGATCCCTGCTGCAAGGGGTGGGCGGAACGCTTACGAATCGGCAGCACAAGGATCTGACGCTGCTGGAGCATACGTCCCGGAGGCTGTCTCTCCTGATGAATGATGTTTTCGAATATGAGCGCATGAAGGACGGCAGCGTGGAGCTCCATCGTCAACCTTTGGAGCTGTCTGTATTAGTCGACGTGGTTCTCGAGGTGTTCCGGCAGTCGGAGACCGGGGAGCGGATTCGTTTGCAGCACACGATCGCACCTCGACAATTCGTAATACTGGGGGATGAAAATCGGGTAACCCAAATCATCTATAATCTGATCGAAGAAGCCATGCAGGGTTTGAAGGAAGGGCGTGTGGAAATTGACGCCGCTCTTGAAGGAACGGATGTGCAAATTTCCGTGAGCGCTTCGGGCACCAGGGAAATCCCTCTTGCACAGGGAGAGGGATTGGGTATGGCGATCAACCGGATGCTGATCGGCCTGCATCATGGAAAACTGGTATCGAAGCCTTCGCCAGCCCAGGGAATTTGTCGCTATGTGATTCATCTGCCCTCTGCCCGAACGCCCGAGTTCGCCGGAGCTGAGTTGCAGGCGGGTACGCGGGATGTATTCAACGTCGCTGAGATGCACACTGACAAAGGCAGTCCGGAGACAACAGCCGTTGAGGAGCGGGAGAGGCCCAGCCGGATCCTCATTGCAGGTGAGCCTGTCCAGATCAGGGCGCTGGCCGGTTTGATTCAGGCCGAAGAGGCCGGGGTGTTGGTGTTGGAGGCGCATAGCGGTCATGAAGCGTTGGACCTGCTGACGACGGAGATGGTACCGGACTTGGCTATCATTGACGTCCTGCAGCCGGACATGTCCGGATTCGAGTTATGTCGGCAGATCAGGGTGACGCACAACGTGATTGATCTGCCGATTCTGATGACCACGGCCAACTCTCGGGTACGGATGAATGAAGCAGGTCTGGCTGCCGGAGCTAATGAGCTGATCCGAAAGCCTTATGAGCCGGAGGAACTGATGGCGCGTGTCCGCACACTGGTCCAGCTCAAGCGTACGGCTGCAAGCTTGCTGGACTCCGAGGTGGCCCTCCTGCGGGCTCAGATTCGGCCTCATTTTTTGTTCAATGCGTTCAACACGATTATCTGGATGAGCAAGCGCGACGCAGTTCGGACGGGAGAGCTGCTGCGCGATTTAAGCCGTTTTCTGCGCGAAAGCTTCGATTTTAACGATGGGAAGTCACTGATTCCTCTAGATAGAGAGATGTCTCTCGTCCGGGCGTATCTTTCCTTGGAGCAAGCACGACTAGGTGAGCGCCTGCAAATCCATTATGAGCTGGAGACAACCGATCCGATGATTCCGCCATTCACCATCCAGCCGCTGGTGGAAAATGCCGTACGTCACGGTTATGGGGCGGCATCGGAAGCGCTGACCGTCGTCATTTCCGTGCAAAGAGCAGGGGACGAGGTCGAAATTCGGGTGACAGATGACGGAGCAGGGATGTCTGCAGAGCTGATCGAGCATTGGAGACGCGAGCATAAGCTTCCCCGCAGCGAATCCTCCAGCGGAATCGGATTGTCCAATGTGAATCGCCGCTTGCAGCGGATGTTCGGGAGCACGCTTGACATTGAGGGGCGCGCAGGCAGCGGCGTCGTGGTATCCATGAGATTGCCCGGGAGGTGAAGCGAATGAAGCTGAATGCGATTATTATTGATGATGACAGACCCGCTATCGAGGAATTGGAGGATGCGCTGGCCGCGGCGGGACTGACAGGTCGAGTGGAAGGCTATACCGAGGCTGCGGCAGGAATCCATGCGATTAAGGATTCTCGTCCGGATATTGTGCTATTGGATATTCAAATGCCCGGGCTGAACGGTTTGGAGGCAGCCAGGGAGCTGCGACAGACGGCATCGGGGTGTGAGGTCGTCTTCGTGACGGCTTATGCCGAGCACGCCGTCGAAGCCTTTGGACTGGCCGCCTTCGATTATTTGCTTAAGCCGGTTGATCCCAAGCGGCTGCGGCAAACGCTGGAACGCATCTGGAAACGTAAGCAGCCAAAGGAGGAACCCGGCGTCGAGCGGGCAGAGATTCGCCTTTTCGGCTCGCTGCGGGTTGCAGGACCGGGCGGTCAGGTGAAGTGGCGGACAGCCAAAAGCAGCGAACTGTTCGCCTACTTATTCCTGAACCGGGAAGTGGCTCAGGATCGGATTATCGATGATCTTTTCCTGGGCGGCAGGACGGATAATGCCAAGGTGTATTTGCATACCAGTATTTATCAATTGCGCAAGAGCTTGGCGGCAGCCGGTCTTGGCGAGCAGTTGTCGATCCATTATGACAAGCAGAACTACCGGCTGGAATCGATAAATCTGAATAGCGATATCGAGCGGTTCGAGCAGATCGCTGACAGCTCCTCGCAGGGCAAGGAAGCGCTGTTCAGGGCGGTCACCCTCTATGGCGGAAGCCTGTTGGAGGGCATGAACAATCTATGGCTTGTGGAGCGGCGGGAGCGCAGTCGCCGACAGTTTATCGCGATGGCCGCCAGGTTGGTCGAGCTGCTGCAGTCGAACGGGGAATGGCGCCAGGCGCTGGAGATCGCGCTTCGGCTTCACCTGCATGACCCGCTAAACGATTCGCTTGCTCTCCATGTGGCTCGCCTGTATGTCGGACTGGGTCAGCGTCGTTTGGCGGATGATTATATCCAGCGTTATATGAAGCAGTACCACGATGAAATGGGGATGGAGAGCCCAGGGGTGGCGGAAGAATATAGGCGTTTATTGGAGTGAATTCTTACAAATTGTCCCTTTTTGTTCAGTGTGCAGTCATTGTCCCCTTTTACACTAATCCTTAACACAAGGACAGGGGTTGGGAGCAGTGACTGCATTACGGCGCGGGAACGATCATACTTGCGGCATGCGAATAAACACGAACATTTGATTCGTGTTTATTCGTATGCCATCAGGCATATATGGCTTTCGCTTTTTTATCTATATTGATGATCGGCGGCAGATACGCAGTAACACTCGGGACGCATGGAGTAACGGCTGCACCTGTATCGCTGGCGATGCGGAAGGGCTCGACGGGGAATGGAACTATAGCAGCCCGACCCGGTAGAAGAGAGTTGACAGGACGTAAATCTTTATAAATATCAAGAGGAGAGGAAAGAGAACTGATGAACATTTGGCGGTTGGATTATGCAGATCTATGCAAAAAGGGCCTACGCTTGACGCTTGTTGCGGCGCTCTTGTCGGGAATGTTATACACCGCCGGTGTCCGGACGGCGCACGCGGCTGAGGTGACCGTCAATGACTGGGATTCGCTGTACGATGCGTTTATAAACAGTGCAAGCGGCACGACCATCCTTCTGGGAGCGAATATTACGCAGCCCTCCGGAGCGCTGACGGTTCCTTCAGCGACGGATCTGACGCTGGATCTGGCCGGGAACACGCTCTCCATTACGTCTTTATCCAACTCGGCTATCTACGTGAATGCCGGGACGGCTTTAACGATTGAAGATTCAAGCGTCGACGGCAGCGGGAGATTGGTTGCGATGTCGAATCGTCAAAGCTATGCGGGGATCGGAGGAGGACCCAATTCCGCTGCCGGGACGATAACGATCAACGGCGGGATAGTAAGCGCGACCGGCGGCGAACACGCTGCGGGGATCGGAAGCGGATTTAATGCTGCTGGAGGGACGATCAACATCAACGGCGGGGTGGTGAACGTGACCGGCGGCCTTGGCAGTGCAGGAATCGGGGGCGGTTATGGCAGCACCGGCGTGACGATCAATATCACAGGTGGAACAGTGACTGCTAACGGGGGCAGCGGCGGTGCGGGGATCGGAGGCCGTGAAGCCACGATTAATATCACAGGCGGAACAGTGACCGCTAACGGGGGCAGCGATGGCGCGGGGATCGGAGGCGGATATTATTCTGCCGGAGGGACGATCAACATCAATGGCGGGGTGGTGAGCGCGACCGGCGGCGCGAACGGTGCGGGAATCGGAGGAGGCGCATATGAATCGGGCGGCACGATCCAGATTACCGGCGGCATGGTGACGGCGACCAGTGGCGATTATGGAGCGGGGATTGGAGGAGGACGCTTTGGCGGGGGCGGCACAATTGACATCCAAGGCGGCACAGTCATACCTTCCACAGGCGAAAGTCACAACGTTTCCGTCATCGGTGCGGGCGATGGGGCCCCGGATCCATCGTTTGATCTGGCGAACGGCGGCACAATTACCATACCGGAAGGGTACCAGTTGATCATTCCCGAAGGCGTCACGGTTGAGAATTCAGGCACAATCAACGGGAATGGAACGATAACCGGCGGCGGCAACATCAATAACACCGGCACAATCACGGTCGATGTTGCGGGACCGGCAGTGGACGGGGTGGCATTTGAGTTCCGTTATAACTTAAATGGCGGTTCCGGTTCAATCCCGTCCATCATCGTGTATGCCGCAACCTTGCAGGAAGTCGATGTGGTCTTGCCGCAACCGGTCAGAGAAGGCTTTGAATTTGAAGGCTGGTACACACAGCCTACCGGCGGGGATGAGGTGACCGCAACGTATGCGATCAGCGGCGATATGGACTTGTTTGCCCATTGGAAGGAAGTAAACCCGCCGACGGTGACGCTGAGCAGCTCGGCCGGCGATCCGGTGAACGGAGCGTTCGAGGTGACGGCGACGTTCAGCGAGGAAGTTACGGGTTTTACAGTAGAGGATATTGAAGTGACGAACGGAACGGCCGGTAATTTCAGTGAGGTCAATGGAGCGACCTATACATTTGACGTGACATCGACGGCTGACGGGCCAGTGACGGTGGAAATTCCGGCGGGTATTGCGCAGGATACGGTGGGTAGAGGAAATACGGTGTCGGCGCCGCTGACCCGTATGTATGACGGGACAGCGGCGACGGTAACGCTGAGCAGCTCGGCTGGTGATCCGTTGAATGGTCCGTTTGAGGTAACGGCAGTATTCAGCGAAGGGGTCACAGGCTTTGGAGTAGACGATATTGAAGTGACGAACGGAACGGCCGGCGATTTTAGTGTAGAGAATGGCTGGACGTATATGTTTGTGGTTACACCGACGGCTGACGGCGAGGTGACGATAGAGATTCCGGCGGGTGTGGCTGCGGATACGGCGGGCAACGGTAGTACGGCTTCGTTGCCACTGACCCGTACGTATGACGGGACAGCGCCGACGGTAACGCTGAGCAGCTCGGCTGGTGATCCGTTGAATGGTCCGTTTGAGGTAACGGCAGCATTCAGCGAAGGGGTCACAGGCTTTGGAGTAGGCGATATTGAGGTGACGAACGGAACGGCTGGCGATTTTAGTGCAGAGAATGGCTGGACGTATACGTTTATTGTTACGCCGACGGCTGACGGCGAGGTGACGATAGAGATTCCGGCGGGTGTGGCTGCGGATACGGTGGGCAACGGTAGTACGGCTTCGTTGCCACTGACCCGTACGTATGACGGGACAGCGCCGACGGTGACGCTGAGCAGCTCGGCTGGCGATCCGTTGAATGGTTCGTTTGAGGTAACGGCAGCATTCAGCAAGGAGATTACGGGCT
>NZ_JBHMDN010000003.1:0-63755 GCF_042431195.1 Cohnella cellulosilytica | reverse complement strand
ATGATTTAATGTGACTAGATATGACCAAAAAAATCACGATTTAATGGTTTGTGATCTGTCACGATGCCCTGTGATTGGTCTAAATAATCTGAGTCGAATTACAACATGGCCAACCTGATGTTCCGGTATTCTCCGAAAAATAGGGACCGCAGGGAAGCGTCGAACGGCTGAGCCAAGCCGATAGATACATACGGAAACGAGGGGCTATCCGGCCAAGGACGATCGATTCGCCTTGGACCCGATAGCCCCTTGTTGCGCGGTTCGGTTTTTTTACTCCAGCTGATCCAGACCGAAGTCGAAATCCGGAGACACGTACGGATCGTCCGGAGCCGGAATTTTGACGACCTTGACGACGTCGATCTGAATAATCTCGATGTCGTTGTACAGCGTCGTGCCGAGCTTGCCGGTTACGGATACCCATTCGTCCGTCTCGAGCGTATCCGCTTTGCCGAACGTGATCATGACGCCGTAGGGCGAAGCGTCCGCGGTACAGCAGGAGATGGCGAAGCGGCTGACCCCGAACTGCCTGGGCCCCATGTTTCCTTCACGGTAGACGAAGCCGCTGACTTCGATCGTTTTGCCCAGGAAAGCTTCGCGGTACAGATCGATGGTGGTCAGCGTTTCGATGTAGCGCTTGGGCGTGACTTCAATCACGTCCCGTTGAAGCAGCTTTTTCCCGTAGGCGGCGTAAGTTTCGGTAAAATTATCGAACGGGAACAGTTGGTCAAGCTCCTCGGGCGTAAGCTTGCGGTTCGAATCGGCGTCGTTCGACTGCCCGGCATTCGACTGCGCATCGCTCGACTGCCCGGCGTTCGATTGCGCGTCATTGGGCGGTACGTCGTCCGATGGAACGCTGCCCGTGCCCGGCGGAGCGCCGCTCGGCTGCGGTTCTTCCGGCTGCGCCGGTTCAGACAGGGCGTTGTCCGGCTGTCCTTTCTCCGGGTCGGCTGCGGCCGAACCAGGACCCGTTATACTGCCGTCGGCATCGGGCAGCTCGATGGACGGCTCCGGGGCGGAGTCTGAGCGCGCCGTCGTTCGCGGCTCGCTTACGACCGTCGTCTGAGGCGTGAATTGCACGCCTTTGGCGGAGGCCATGCTGCTGCCGAGCACGCTGTCCGGCACGATGTAGCCGATCAGGAGCGGAAGCGCGAACCAGCCGTAGAGGAGCGCGCTTTTGCCCCAGGTGGCGGGCATTTCGTGCAGGCAATCGCACGAGGGCTCGTTATGCTCCTTGTCGAAAAAAGCGCGAATCGCCGAATACAGCTGATGGGCGGCGACCGCGTACATGCCGAGCGCGGCCAGCTTGACGATCAGCTGCATCCGCTGCGCGATGTACAGATTCAGATTGCCGGACCGGACCAGGTGCACGATCAGGAATGCGAAGCCGGCCAGCAGAACCGCTCTTGCGGCGTAATGGAACGCCAGAACGGAAGACGATTTGACCAAGGGGGAACAACCTCCTTATAGGAAGCCCAGCCGATCGAACGCAAGTGATCCGAGCAGGACGAGCACGGCGATCAGCAGGCTGAATTTGAGCACGAATTTTTTGCGGAAGACGGCGAGCATCATCAGCGTGTTCTTAAAGTCGAGCATCGGTCCGAGCACGAGAAAGGACAGCAGCGAGGCAGGCGGGAACAAATTGTTGAACGAAGCCGCCACGAACGCGTCCGACGTCGAGCAGAGCGACAGCACGTAGGCGAACGCCATCATGAACAGATGGGACAACAGCTCATGATCGGCCACCGACGCGAACGAGGCCCGCGTGATGAACGTCTGCATCAGCCCGGTAATGAGCGAGCCGAGAATCAAATATTTGCCCATCTCGAAAAATTCCTCGGCGATATGGGACGGAGTCGAGCCCAGTTTCCGGAAAAAGGACGCTTTGTCGTCCGCATGATGATGATGGTGATGATGGCCGTGAGCGTGATGATGATGCTCGTGCCCGCTGCGGGCCAAGGAAGCGGCAGCGGCCGGCGGGTCGGACTTCAGCGGACTTTGCTTCAGTCCGGCGTACAGAATGAAGCCGAGCGCGACGGACACGACAAACGCCAGGTAGAAGCGCGAGTAGGCCAGACTTTCATTCGCGCGGAAGGCCTGGAACGTCGCACCGAAGACGACCGGGTTCAGGATCGGACCCGCTACGATGTAGACGAGGCCTATGTAAGCGGGCAAGCCTTTGCGCATGAGCCGCCGCACGATCGGAATCATGCCGCATTCGCAGAGCGGCAGCACGATGCCCAGAAGCGTGCCGAACAGGACGCCGGCGACCGGATTGCGGGGAGTCAGCTTGCGCACGAGCTCGTCCGACACGAACGCCTGAAGAAGCGCGGATAAGATGACGCCGATCAGCAGAAACGGCAGCGCTTCGAGAATGATGCTGATAAAAATAATTTTGAAATTTTGCAATCTGGTGTGATCCAGGCTCCATCCGGAAAAATCGCGGCCGAAAAAAATGAGCACCAGAAGTGCGGCGCAAACGATCGAAGCCGCCGCGGTCGCCAGCTTCATCCAACCTTTGGGCACGACTTCGCATCCACCTCCTAATTGTAACAGTTACGATTATTATACAATATGCTTGTTCATTTGGCATTCATGACTTCTTGCTCAAAAATTCGCGGGGCTTCCTCGTGCGGATTTAAGCGGTCGCCATGCCGCAGCGGCAAGGTTGACAATCCGGTCCGGCGGGGTATAATGGGTAACAACTCGTTTAATATTCGGCGATGAAGAGAACAAGTACGCCGGGACGGAGCGCTCACAGAGAGCCGGTGATGGGCTGGAAGCCGGCACGCTCGCCTTGCGGAATGGATCTTGGAGCCGGAAGCGGAACGACGGGAGAAGCACCGCTATCGCGCATGCGATGCGGCGGCGGATTTCCGTCCCATGCTGTCCCGACTGTTCCCCGTTACAGGAACGCTAAGGTATCGCGTCAGGACTGCAGCCGTCGCGATACGAATTAGGGTGGCACCACGGCTTTCCTCGTCCCTAGCGGAGGAAGGCTTTTTTTATTTTCCAGGAAAAAAAAGGAGCGATTCGACGATGTCCAAGCAGCAGCGAGTATTATCCGGCATTCAATCCAGCGGCAAGCTGACGATCGGCAATTACATCGGCGCGATGAAAAATTTCGTCGCCCTGCAGCACGAGCACGACTGTTACTTTATGATCGCGGACCTTCACGCGGTGACGGTTCCCCAGGAGCCGGCGGCGCTGCGGGAGCAGACCGAGTCCGTGGCGGCGCTGTACGTGGCCGCGGGGCTCGACCCGGCGGAGGCGGCGATCTTCATTCAGTCGCATGTGCCCGCCCACGCCGAGCTGGGCTGGCTGTTGACGACGATGTCCTATATGGGCGAGCTGGAGCGGATGACGCAATACAAGGACAAATCCGAGGGCAAGGAAGCGGTTGGCGCGGGGCTGTTCGTCTACCCGGCTTTGATGGCGGCGGACATTCTGCTCTACAACGCGACGCTCGTCCCCGTCGGCGACGACCAGAAGCAGCATCTGGAGCTGACGCGCGACTTGGCCGGAAGGTTTAATTACCGCTACGGCGACACATTCGTCGTTCCGGAGCCGTTCATTCCGAAGCAGGGCGCGCGCATTATGTCGCTGGAGGACGGCACGAAGAAGATGAGCAAGAGCAGCCCGAGCGCGGGCAGCTACATCTCGCTGCTGGACAACCCGGACGATATCCGCAAAAAAATAGCCCGGGCCAAGACGGACATGGGCCGGGAAGTCGTGTACGACGTGCAGAACAAACCGGAGGTCAGCAATCTGATGACGATCTACGGGCAATGCACGGGCAAGACGGTCGAACAGGTTCAGGCCGCTTACGACGGCCAGGGATACGGCGCGTTCAAAAAAGATTTGGCCGAAGTCGTCGTCGCGGCGCTCGAGCCGATGCAGCGCAAGTACGCGGACGTTCGTTCCTCGGGGGAAATTCACCGCATCCTGCGGGACGGCGCCGAGCGCGCGGGCGCCGTGGCCGAGCAGACGCTGGCCAAGGCGAAGGAAGCGATGGGCTTCCTGCCGATCGTTCGCTGAACGACTAAGCGGTTTTTTTTCCCAATTTCGCCTTGACGACAAAGCCGAGTCCCATCACGACGAGGGTGACAACGCCGAAAAGCAGCGCCAGCCAACCGCTGTAGCTGATCGAGAAGGCCGTGGCGAGCATGCCGATCACGGATAATACGGCGAACAGGAGTGACAAAGTTTTACTCATGATTTCACCTCGCATATTTTTCTTCGTATCTAGCATACTAAGTTGGCAAGCTTGCAAACCAATCATTAAGGCGAAGGGAGATTTCAACATGGCATCAAGCAACCAACTTGTTGTACCGCAAGCGAAAGCGGCATTGCAAAGCATGAAGGCGGAAGCAGCCCAATCCCTGGGCGTCCAAATTCCGGCGGACGGATATTACGGCAACGTAACGTCCCGCGACGCAGGTTCCCTTGGCGGTTATATCACCAAGAAGCTTGTCCAAATGGCCGAGCAACAACTTTCCGGTCGCTAAGAACATTCGGTTCGGACCGAAAGCCCGAGGAAACCCCTCGGGCTTTTCATATTGTGCGCTTCCGGCCGGCAAACGTCAAGAGAGGCTGTCCCTTAAGCGGGTACAGCCTCTTCGTTATCCAACCCGTGCGGCAACTCAATAAGCGTTCATCCGCAGCCGTTTCTCCAGCCGTTCGTCGCTCAGCCATCCGACGTACGATTGAATCGGGACGAGGTCCATATCCATCAGCACGACGGCTACGAACGGATACTGCTTCCGATAGCGGAAGCGGACGTCCACCCAGCGCACCTCGTAGCCCCAGGTTTTCGGCTTGACATGGCCGCAGGGGAAGGCCGTCACGCTCAGGAAAGCCTGAACGTCCGCATGCTGCTTGGAGGCGTCGAGCGCCGGATGCTCGTCGCACTTCAGCACGTCCTGCCATTTGATTTGCCCTTCGTTCCATTCCCCGATCCCGTAGGTGCCGTCCGCGGATACCCGCACGACATTCCAGCGGTACAGCGAGACGGTCGGCAGCAGCGTATAGCGGTCTCCGGACCGATTGCCGGGATCCAGCCGCGAGATCGTTCGCGACAGCCGGCGATGGACAAGCGTTCGCCAGCCGTAATAAATGCCGAGCAGCGCGTAGAGGACGGGGAAAATGACTTGGGGGACGGCAATCCCGGACAGCCAGAGCAGGATGGCGAACAGGTGCGAGGAGAAAATAAACGGATCGAAAATGTGGATCACGTTCCACGCGACCCATTGCTTGCTGACGGGGCGATAAGCCTGCGTGCCGTAAGAATTGAACAAATCGCTCAGCACATGGACGACGACGGCCAGCAGCACCCAGAAGGCGATATGCCACCAGGGAATGCCGCGGAAAGCCACGGCGATCGCGGCGGTAATCAGCGCGGTCCATCCCGCGATCGCCGGGAAGGAATGGGACAAACCGCGGTGATTTTTGATATAATCGGCGTTGCTCTTGAATCGCAGCAGCCCGTCCAGGTCGGGCGCGTTCGAGCCCGCGACGGTGCCGATCAAGATGGCGATCGGGCCGTAAGCGTGCGAAGCGATGACCGGATCGGTCATGGCAAGCCCGCCCAGGCCGAGACCAAACACGAAGTGCGTACCGGTGTCCATTTACGTTAGCCCCCTTTATGTCCGATTCGGCAGGAACAGAAATCGACTCTCCCCGTCCGGATCGTCACCGACAAAACGCCTTCCCCGTCCGAAGGACGCCGAAGGCGTTCGGCATGGCTTAAGTATGGGCGTAACGGCTGTAAAATATGAAGGAAAAGGAGCTGCATCGTCATGATCTTGTTTTGCGAATATGTCATCCCGGAGCAATACCGCGAACCGTTCATCGCGTGGGCCGACGCGCATCCGGAGCTGTGGCGGGACGCGGAGCTTGCCGAGAATACGGCGCAGCCCGGCGTGTTCGTCGAGCTGCGGAGAACGAAGACGGAGGCGGAAGCCGCCGAGCTCGAAAAGGAACGCCGCGAAGGGCGTTCCTGGCAAGAGATGGAGCAATGGGTGAAGGGAGGCCGCGACGGGTTAAGGATATGGACTTTCCGTCAGCGGTTGCTGCCGAACGGCAAGGTGTAGTTCAGCGGTTCGTCGAACATGATGTAGTCGAGGTTGAGCATGAGCAGCAAGTAGCGCTTGCCCGTCGTCGGATCGCTGATGATGATGTGGTCCCGCCCGGCGGCCTCCAGGACGCCTTTGAAAATTTTCGCGTTCCATTCGGAGTTGTTTTCGTACGTCATGTACAGCGTCGCGACCTTGCCCAGATTCATGCGGAGAATATTTTCGACGTAGGACTCCTCCGGCTGTCCCGTCATTGCGGGGAGCACGACTCCGGCCGGGGTAATCGGCGCGCCGGCCGGCACTTGCGGAGGCATCATCATCGCTCCCTGAACCATCGGATTCGCCGGCATCATCCCCGTCATGTTCGTCATTCCGGTCATTCCCGTCATCCCCGCCCCTTGGGCGTTCATGGGCATCATCAAATTTCCTTGGGGCTGCGCATAACCGCCCCAGGGCGCTTTGTTGTTCAACATCGCACATCTTCCTCCTTGAAAGGTAAGTACACGTTCGAGCCTGCCCGGATCTCCTTCGCTGTCGGCTCCCTTGAGGACGGGCCGGCATCCGAATGCCGTCGTCAAGATGAAGCGGCGGGATTGGGCGATTGTCGCACTACAGTGTATTTAGGCGGCCCGGATTGTGTGCCTGGGCGGAACGTATTTTTCCCGCCCCGGTTCGCGGTTGGTCCGCATGTCATGGCAATTTGATGAACTCGAACAGGCGAACATTGTCAATGCTTGAATATTTGCGGTATCATTGAACAGACATCAGGTAGGTATGAGGAGGAGCTCCGTGCTTAAAGATCTAGTGGCTCTAACCAAGCCGCGAATTATCCGCTTGAATTTGATTGCCGCTTTCGGCGGGTATTGGGTCGCTTCCAAATGGCACCCGGATATATGGATTCTAATCTGGATGCTGGTCGGTTCGACCTTAACGATGGCTTCTTCCTGCGTCATCAACAATTATTGGGACCGCGATCTCGATTTGAAAATGGAGCGCACGCGCGACCGGGCCCTCCCGCAGAAACGGCTGTCTCCCGCGCTCGTGCTCGGCTACGGCATCGGGCTCGGCGCTGCGGGCCTCGCTGTGCTGTTCCTGCTCGTTAATCCGCTTACGGGTTGGCTGGGACTGCTCGGGATGTTCGTCTACATTGTCATCTACACGATGTGGCTGAAGCGAAGCTCGACCTGGAGCACCTCCGTCGGGGGAATTTCCGGGGCGATGCCGCCGGTCATCGGGTACTGCGCGGTGACGAACGCGGTCGATGCCGGAGCCTGGATTTTGTTCGCGCTGCTGTTCCTGTGGCAGCCGGCGCACTTCTGGTCGCTGGCCATCCGGCGCAAGGAGGAGTACAAGGCCGCGGGTTTCCCGCTGCTCCCGGTCGTCAAGGGCGTAACGCGCACCAAATGGCAGATGCTTCCTTATATTTTGCTGCTGATTCCCGCATCCGTTCTGATGTACTCCTACCACTATGCAGGCATTTATTTTCTGATCTTGTCCGTCGGCATCGCCGCGGTCTGGTTCGCACACGCCGTCTCGGGGCTGCGGGCCAAGGACGACGAGAAGTGGGCGAAAAGGGATTTCATGATTTCGATCAACTATTTGATGATTATGTTTTTAACGATGGTGTTGAATACGACGGGGGGATAAGAGGATGGATCAATCGAAGGATGAGAGCGTGCCCGCGGAGCGGCATGCCGCTTCCGAAGTGGACGTCGTCGTCGAGCCGGTCAAGCCGGACAGGCCTCAGAGGCCGTGGATTCAGCGCTACGGCTTTTCGCTTGTCGTGCTGGCGTTGTGCGTTGTGATGGGGTATTTTATTTTGCAGCAGCAGAACAAGAAGGACGAGCTTCCGGTACAAGGACAAGGCGCGGAGTTTTCTTACACGGATATGAACGGAGAGACCGTATCGCTCAGCGGCACGAACGGCAAGGCCAGACTGCTCTATTTCTTCTTCGCGAACTGTCCCGACGTCTGTCCGCCGACCACGTTCGTCATGTCCCAGGTGCAGGACGAGCTCAAGGAGGAAGGCTTGTTCGGCAAAGAGGTGGAGTTCCTGTCCGTGACGATCGATCCGGAACGCGATACGCCCGAGCTTCTTCAGGATTACGCCAAACGGTTCGAAGCCGATCCGGAGGGCTGGAAGTTCCTTCGGGGAGACGAGAAGGAGACGGCCGCCTTGGCCGAAAAATACGGAATTCTCGTGAATAAAGACAAAGACGGCAATTTCGGCCACATGAACCTGATCGTGTTGCTCGACAAGAAAGGGCAAATCCGCGAGTGGATTTCGGCCAACGATTATATCGACATGGAAGCCGGCGCCGGCTCGGATATACTCAGCCCGAGCGAGATGGCCAAGATTATCAAAAGCGTTTTGTAGACGAAGCCGTCAAAGGGCCGTCCGTAGTCGCTGTTCGACTAGGGACGGCCCTTTGGCGTTCCCGGACCCGCGCCGGAATGCGACGGTTCTGCGCGTTCGATCCCGGATCAAACGAAGGGCCCGTCCGGCTCCGGATAGACGATATACTCCTCCAGACCGGCTTTCTCGAGCTGCTGGATCAAATATTCCTCCGGCGTCCCTTCGACGCCGCTATATCCTCTGCGCGTGTAGAGGTGGTCGGCGTCCGGGAACACGTCGCGCAGAATGCCCCGGATGCGGCGTCCCGAGGCGTCGTGATCGGTGAACAGGTAAACGTGGCGATCCCCGACCGCTTTGCGGAGAGCTTCGATGCGGTCGGTATTCAAGGTGCCGAACGTGCAGTGGATCGGCACTTCCGGAGCGAGAACGCGCGCGAGACGGCTTTTGTCGTTTTTTCCTTCGACGATAATGGCGATATTCATGGCGGGTTCCTCCGTCTTCGGCGTTTGCCCCTTATTGTACCATTTTCCCGCCTTTTGTTGCGCTTGCTACGCGCTTGTCCCCGCCGCGGCCGCCGATAAGCCGCCGAGGCGGCTCGGCGGCGCTCGGCATCGGCCTTAATGGGCGCGAAGCACAAGGACGAGAAGAATGAACAGCACGAGCACGATGGTTGTCGTCGCGCCGTTTCCCGCGGCGAATTGGGACATGGGCTTTCACCCCGTTCGGCAGCTTCGGATTCGGCCCGAACGGCCGCGGCAGAGACCGGTCGGACCTGGGCTGTTTTACACCATATGCGAGCATCCCGGCCGGGAAGTGTGCGGATACCCAGACGCGCAAAACTTGCCCGGCTTTTCTTCAACGATTCGGGGGAATCGTCTCCGACCCAAACGGGCTTCCCGTCCTGGCGACGGCGAAGCGTTTTGGCAGGGATCAATGGGCATGAGGGGGGAGCGCGCCGTTCGGATTCCAGTTGGCCTTGAACGCTTCGCGCGGGAACAGGAAAACCAGGGCGATCATAAGCGCGAGGAACGACAGAAAATAAGGCGAGAAATAGGATCGGACGGCTCCGGCGGCGACCGGACCGAGGAAGGAGCCGATCGACAGGGAGATGGACAGAATCGAGAACGTTCTTCCGTACCGAGTCGGACCGCTGAGCTGCAGCAGGAAAGAGGTCATCGCCGGGAAAATGACGCCCTTGGCCATGCCGGCCGCAAAGAGCAGCACCAGCAGGGAGACCGGCCAGTCGGAGGCGAGTCCGTAATAGCAGATCGCCAGCAGCATCACGCCGACCACCGTCCGCAGGTACGGCAAGTAACGGTTAAGAAACAGCAGGCTGAGCGTCACGAGAGAGCCGAGGCTGATTACGGAAAACAGGATGCCGGTGCTCATGATCGTCGCGGCGTCCGTGCCCCGCAAAGGGAGCTCGAAGGCGAGGATGCCTTGCGCGCAAGCCATGCCGATCGGCAGCACGAATACGCTCCAGGAAAAGCCGGCCGCGGGAGACTGCAGGAGCGGATCCGGCGCATCCAGTTTCGCCGCCGCCGGGGAAACCGGTTGTCCGGGCGCCGTTCCCCCGGTTTCCGGGTGGGCGACGGGAACGGGCTCCTTGACGAACCAGAACGACAAAATTCCGGTAATGAGCAGGATCCACCCCAGTAAGGCGAACGACTGGCTGAAGCCGAGCTTGGCCGCGAGGAGGGCGCCCGCCGCCGGGGAGACGACGGAGGCGATCGTATGCACGAGACCGTTGCCGGCCATCAGCTTGCCTTGCTGGATATGGTTTTTCGCCAGCCGGGCGAGCAGCGACATGCACGCCGGGGACAGGAAGGCGAGGACGAAGCCGCTGAGGGAACGAATGTACAGCAGCTGCCAAGGATCCGTCACGCGGGCCTGGAAGAGCAGCAGGATGCCGGCTCCGATCAGGCTGAAGACGATGAACAGCCGGCTTCCGCGGCGATCGACCGCGATGCCGGCGATCAGGTTGCCGGGCAGATGGGTCAAGGAATACATGCCCATCACCAGGCCGATAAACGACGGAGCGGCCCCGAGCGACACGGCGAACGGCGTGAGCATCGGGTACTGGGCGTGCAAGTCGAAGAACGCAACGAACAAAAATAAATAAAGCCATATGGCGGTTTTCATCTTCCGCGACCTCCTAATCGTGACGGGGACGAGCCCCCTTGTCCGCAACCGGGCTTATCCTACTTGTACGTTCGAGCCCCGGCGGATATGCCCGTCGTTTACTGCGGCCGAGCGATTACGCTATAATAGGAATTATGCGAAATCGAGACAAAGATTTAAGGGGGGAGTTTTGAGTGAATCTGGATACGGATGTATGGCTGACGTTTTTGCAGGACAATTGGATCGTGATCGCGGTCGCGATCCTGGCGATCCTGCTCGTGCTCAAGCTGGTCAAGACGGTGCTGAAATGGGTGCTCGTCGCCGCGATCGTCATCGGCATCGTCACCTACAGCGGCATTACGATCGACGATATCAAGGAAGTCGGGAGCAAAGTGTCGGAGGAAGCCAAAGATCAGGCGATCAAGGCGATGGCCGGAGAAGCGAGCGCTGCGGTCTATACGGCGAACGCGGACGGTTCCTACACGATTACGACGGAGAACCTTGAGCTTGCCGGAGTGCCGAATTCCGGAGAGGTCGGCGTGAAGTTCCGCGGCATTTCCCTGGGCACGTGGAAAATGGAGGGCGAGGTCCGCGACTTTGTCGTCAAGGCGCGGGCGGCGGCCAAGTAACGATGAAGGGCTGGGGGACGGTTGTCGACGCCAATCTCGTCACCTGGGCATTGCTTGCGATTATCGCGTTGTCCTTGTATCAAGGCGTCCGCAGAGGCGCTTCCGGCTCCGTCAAGCGGCTTGCTTCTTTCCTGGGCGAAGCCGTTCTGACGGTGCTGGCGGTCGCGCTGGCGGCGATCGCCGCCTCGGAGCTGTCGCCCGGGCTGCAGACGTGGCTGGCGGAGCGCAGCCTGTCGCGGCCGAGCGCCGATTCGGCCGCCCTGCGGCAGTTTTTCTACACGGTCGTAACGGGGCTGCGCGATTTGCCGCTGCTGCGGTTCGCCGCGCTGTTTCTGATCGCGTACATGCTGATTCGACTGGCGGCCGGCTTGGCGGCGAAGGCGATTCTGCCCGGTTCTCCCGGGACCGCCGCTTCCCCGTCCTCTTCGGGAGGGATCGTCAGCCGCACGACCGGCGGCGCGCTCGGAGCGGCGCTGGGAACCGGCCGGGCGCTGCTGCTGACGGCGACGCTGTTCGCCTACTGCGCGCTGTTCCCTCTGGGACCGCTGACCGATTATATCCAGCAGTCCGGGCTGTATCGGGAAGTCGCCGCGCAGATTATCCGTCCGGCCGCGGGGATCGTGCTGGAGGAACGGCTGCCGGTGTTCGCGAAGGCGATGTCCGGCGAGCTGGACCAGCTCTGGCAGAAGCGGTACGACGTCATCGACGCGGAGCTTCCCGGCGATGTCGTGGCGGCGGCGCTCTCCGTCACGAAGGAGCATGAAGGCGACAAAGCCAAGGCGCGGGCGCTGTACGATTGGGTCGGCACACGCATCTCATACGACGACGACAAGGTGCGGGCCTACGAGGAGCTCGGGGAATGGCGCGAGCAGAATCCCGAGGCGACGTTCGTCACCCGCAAGGGAGTGTGCATCGATTATGCGCGGCTGTACGCCGCGATGGCCCGGGCGGTCGGCCTGGACGTGCGCGTGGTGACCGGACTGGGCTACGACGGCCGCGGCGGTTACGGGGCGCACGCCTGGAACGAAATTTACGCGAATGAAGAACAAAGATGGATTCCGCTCGATTCGACGTGGGCAAAGACGGGCAATTGGTTCGATTCTCCCGGATTTGCCGATACGCATATACGGCAAGGAGGGGTAACCGGGTGAGCAGCAGCAGGACGGAAGAAGAACAGAAGCGGGAAATACGCAACAGGCGGCATTTCAGCTTTCGGTTAAACTTGTTTTTCTTCCTTACTTTTTTCGTGTTTTCCGTACTTATCGTCAGATTGGCTTATTTGCAGTTCGTGGAAGGCGACAACCTGAAGGCGAAGGAGCACCAGATCGGCTCCCGAACCGTTCCGGTCCCTCCGATCCGGGGCAACATCTACGATTCGGAAGGGAAGGAGATCGCCTATTCGATCTCGACGCAATCGCTGTATTTTACGCTGGACGTGAAGATGAAGAGCGAGGAAGCGAAGGCGCTTGCCGCGCGGCTCGTCGAAGTGTTCGACCGCCTGGGGGACAAGAGCGCTCCCCCACTTACCGTTCAGGACGTCTACGAGGATATGGACCTGCAGGGAAGGGTCCATCTTCTGCACCAGCAAAGGCGGATCAAGACGGGGCTGACGAAGGAAGAAATCGCGTATTTCTCCGAGCATCGCCAGGAGTTCAAGGGGATCGACGTCGTCGAGGAGAGCATCCGCCAGTACAGCGAGGACCGCGTGGCCGTGCAGCTTGTCGGCTATATGAAGAAGCTGAAGGGCGCGAAGGATCTCGACAAGTACAAGGAGATCGACAAGGATCAGCCGGACAAGGCGCTGAAGTACCTCGATACCGAGGACGTCGGGTTCGACGGGCTGGAGCTGATGTACCAGGATGAGCTTCGCGGCAGCAACGGCGTCAAGGAGTACCCCGTGAACAACCAGGGGGAAATTATCGGGCCGATGAAGCTGACGAAGCCGGTCAAGGGCGAGAACTTGTATCTGACCATCAACCGCAGCGTTCAGTTGAAGACGCAGCAGGCGATTATGGAGCATATCGAATTCGTGCGGAACGCGAAGGGCAAGCAGTACCAGGACGCGCATCCGACGACGGGCTACGCCGTGGCGATGGAAGTGGACACGGGCAAGGTGGTCGCGATGGCCAGCATGCCGGACTACGATCCGAGCGTCTGGCAGGGCGGGATCAGCCAGAAGGATCTGGACGCGATTACGTTTTTCCAGTACAACGGCACGATCCGCGAGGTTCAGCCTCCGTACGAGAATTACGACGAGCGTAAAAACCATCCGTCCTCTCTCGTGTATCTCGGCTCCACGCAGAAGCCTCTGTCCGTGCTGCTCGGGCTGAACGAGAAGCTGTTTACGACGAGTACGGTATTCAACGATCCCGGCTATTTCGAATTCGGGCGCAAGGGCCACGAGGTTCGCATCTGGAACGCCAGCAACGCGGCCAACGGAAAAATTACGGCATGGCAGGGGATCGCCAAGTCGTCCAACGCCTTCATGTCGGCGATGGTCGGCAACAAGCTTTACTTGAATTACAAAGGCGACGAAGGCTTGCAAATATGGGACAACTACATGAAGCAGTTCGGCCTGGGCGTGACGACCGGCAGCGGGCTGCAGGGCGAATCCGCAGGCGTTGTCGACTACTTCAAGAGCACGAAAACCGAAGGTCTTCAATCCGCGCTGATCCGCTCCTCCTGGGGTCAGCAGGCCAAATACACGACGCTGCAGCTCGCGCAGTACGCGGCGACGCTGGCCAGCCGCGGCAAGCGCATGAAGCCGCAATTCGTGCAGGAAATCCGCGACGTCGACGGCAATGTCACCGTGGACTTCCAGCCGGAAATGCTCAATTCGATCGACATTCCCGAAGAATATTGGAAGACGATCGAGAAGGGGATGGCCGCGGTCAGCGTTCAAGGCTTCGACGGCGTCCCGTATACGTACATGCGAAAAACCGGAACGTCCCAGCAGGACGTCGGCAATCGCCGCCGCGTGGAGAACGCCGTATTTATCGCTTACGCTCCCGCGGACAAACCGAAGCTGGCGGTCGCGGTCGTCGTGCCGGACGGCGGCTACGGCGGCTGGGGCGCGGCGCCGATCGCGCGGCAAATTTTCGACGCGTACGACGCGCAGGTCGGTCTGTACGGCACGCCTCGTCCGTCGTTGTACGGCATTCAGCCGGCCTCGGGCTCTACCGACGCGGGAGATACGCAGCAGGACGGCGCGAACGCCGCCAATGCGGATGCGGGACTGCAGGTCGAGGGGACGCGGGAAGAATAGTGCGATCAGGGTCGTCCCGCTTGGGGCGGCCCCTTTCTGTGCCGGATGCGGACCGGGGATCAGGTCGGCCGCTTGCGAAGAAGCAAATTTTTTTAATTTAAATGTTGCATTAGGTAAACTTAGTTGTATAATATAAACAAAGAGTCTCTGGGGAAAGTATTCGTCGTATTAGCAAAACAGTTGTTTAAAGGCAAAGAGAGAGCATTCGGGAGGAGAGATACAGGAATGAGGAAGCAATTGCCATCGTCGATCAAACGATTCATTATGACTTTAATTTTTCTCGTCGTGCCGTTCGCCGCGGTCGTTACGGGATGCGGGCCGGGCTCGGGGGCGTTCAAGGAAGAGGGCAAGCTGCACGTGACGGCGACGGTCGGCATGATCACCGATGTCGTCAAGGAGGTCGGAGGCGACCGCGTCGAGACGATCGGGCTGATGGGTCCGGGAGTCGATCCGCACTTGTACAAAGCGTCGCAGGGCGATATCGCCAAGCTGGAGAAAGCGGACCTCATTTTGTACGGCGGACTGCATCTGGAAGGCAAGATGACGGAAATTTTCGAGAAAATGAGCAAGAAAAAGGCGGTCGTCCCGGTGACGAAGAACATTCCGGAGTCGTCGCTGCGGAAGGTCGGAGACGGAACGTACGATCCGCACGTCTGGTTTAACGTCAAGCTGTGGATGAGCGCGACGGAGACGATTCGCGACGCGCTGATCGAGAACGATCCGGAGCACGAAGCGGAATACCGTGAGCGCGCCGACGCTTATCTCGGCAGGCTGGACGAATTGGATCGCTACGCCAGGGAACGGATCGCCGAAATTCCCAAGCAGGGACGGGTGATGGTGACCGCGCACGATGCCTTCGGGTATTTCGGCGACGCATACGACATTGAGGTCGTCGGCCTGCAGGGCATCAGCACGGCGGCCGAGTACGGCTCCAAGGACGTGACCGCGCTGCGCGATATGCTCGTGGAGCGGGGGATCAAAGCTGTATTCGTGGAATCTAGCGTGCCGAAGAAATCGATCGAGGCGGTTATCGAAGGCGCCAAGAAGCTGGGACGCGAGGTCAAGATCGGAGGAGAGCTGTTCTCCGACGCGATGGGCCAGGACGGTACCGAGGAAGGGACCTATATCGGAATGGTCCGGCATAACGTAGATACGATCGTCGAAGCGTTGAAATAAGAAAGGGGAGAGAGACGATGGCCACAAATCAATCCGGCATCGCGCCGCTGACGGTAACGAATATGACGGTCGCGTATCAGAAGAAGCCCGTCGTCCGGAACGTCTCGTTCGAAGCGACCGAGGGCGAGCTGATCGGGATTATCGGACCAAACGGAGCGGGCAAATCGACGCTGATCAAGGCGATTCTCGGCTTGCAGCCGTCGCTGAGCGGGGAGACGCTCGTCTATGGCAAACCCTATAAATCGCAAAGAAGGCTCGTCGGTTACGTCCCGCAGAGGGAGTCGGTCGATTGGGATTTTCCCACGAACGCGCTGGATGTCGTGATGATGGGCAGATACGGAAGATTGGGCTTGTTCAGAAGGCCCGGCGCCAAGGAAAAAGCGATCGGCATGGATTGCCTGGCCAAAGTCGGGATGGCCGATTTTGCAACGAGGCAGATCAGTCAGCTGTCCGGCGGGCAGCAGCAAAGGGTGTTTCTCGCCCGGGCGTTGGCCCAGGACGCCACGCTGTACTTTATGGATGAGCCGTTCGCGGGGGTGGACGCCGCGACGGAGAAGGCGATTATCCAGCTGCTGAACGAGCTGAAGCGGCAGGGGAAGACGGTGCTGGTCGTACACCACGACCTGGCGACCGTGGAGCAATATTTCGATTCGGTTATGCTGCTCAACGGCGAGTTGATTGCTTACGGCCCGACGGCTTCGACCTTTACGGAGGAGAAGCTGCAGAAGGCTTACGGAGGAAGATTAACGTTCCTGAAAAGCGGCGGCGGCGCCGAAGAGCCCGTCCTGATTGCGGGAAGGGGATGACGAGCGATGCTTAATCTGTTTACCGATCCGAACCTGCAATGGATTTTGCTGGGGAGCATGCTGCTCGGCCTCAGCACCGGCGTCGTCGGGACGTTCGCTTACTTGCGCAAGCAAAGTTTGATCGGGGATACGCTGGCGCACGCCGCGCTTCCCGGCATCTGCATCGCCTTCATGCTGACGGAGGTCAAGTCCGTCGGGCTGTTCATGATCGGAGCGATCGTCGCCGGGATGATCGCCACGGCGGGCATCAGCTGGATTACGAGATTTTCCCGCATTAAGCCGGATGCGGCGATGGGCATCGTGCTGTCCGTATTTTTCGGCATCGGCATCGTGCTGCTGACGCAAATTCAGCACAGCTCCTACGGCAACCAGAGCGGGCTTGATAAGTTTCTGTTCGGGCAGGCGGCTTCGATGACGGCCCAGGACGTCTACACGATGACCAGCGTCGCGGTCGTGCTGATCGTCGTCTGCGCGGTGCTGTTCAAGGAATTCAAGCTGATCAGCTTCGATCCGGGCTATGCCCGCGGATTGGGCTTCTCGGTAACGACGCTGGAGCAGCTGCTACTCTGGCTCGTCACGATCGCCGTCGTCGTCGGCATTCAGGCCGTCGGCGTCGTGCTCGTCGCGGCGCTGCTGATTACGCCGGCCGTATCCGCTCGGTACTGGACGGACCGGCTCGGCGTCATGACGGCGCTGTCCGGATTGTTCGGCGCGCTGAGCGGCGCGATCGGCACCTGGGTCAGCGCCGGGACGGAGCAGCTTCCGACCGGGCCGCTCAGCGTATTGACCGCGACGGCGGTGTTCGTCGGCTCCGTGCTGTTCGGACCGCGCCGCGGCGTGATTGCCAAGCTCGTCCGGCGGCGCTCGGCCAAGCGGGAATGGGCGACGGAGAGCGCCAAGCAAGCGGGAACGGGAGTTAGCTCATCGGCGAAGGAACGGGGGGTGTCGGTATGAGCGGATTTTGGATTATGCTGACGGGCGCGTTGGTCGCGGCCTGCTGCGGCATTCTGGGCTGTTTTCTGATTTTGCGCCGGATGGCGCTTGTGGGCGACGCGATCAGCCACTCCGTGTTGCCGGGCATCGTAATCGCGTTCCTGGTCAGCGGCTCGCGGGATTCGTTCTTTATGCTGTTCGGGGCGGCGATCCTCGGCTTCCTGACCGTATTTCTCATCCAGATGTTCCAGCAGAGCGGCGTGCAGAACGACGCGTCGATCGGAGTCGTGTTCACCTCGCTGTTCGCGGCGGGCGTGCTGCTGGTCAGCCTTAACGCGCAGAACGTCGATCTGGACCTGGACTGCGTGCTGTACGGGGAGATCGCCTATGTGCAGTGGAACTCGCTTGTCCTGGGCGGAGTCGACATGGGGCCGAAGGCGGTATGGCTGCTCGGCGTTACGCTGTTTATTATCGTGGCTCTCGTCACGTTGTTCTACAAGCAATTCAAGCTGTGCGCGTTCGATCCGGCGCTGGCGGCGGCCATCGGCATTCCGGTGGCGCTGTTCCACTACGTGCTGATGGGGCTGGTGTCGATGGCGACGGTCAGCTCGTTCGAGAGCGTCGGCGCGATTCTCGTCGTCGGCCTGCTGATCGTGCCGCCGGCAACGGCTTATCTGCTGACGGATCGTCTGGGCGCGATGATCGGATTGAGCCTGGTCATCGGCGTCGTCAGCTCGGTGGGCGGATACTACGCCGCCGCCGCGCTGGACGCGTCGATCGCGGGCTGCATGGTCTGCGTCGCGGGCGCGCTGTTCGTGCTCGCCTTCCTCTTTTCCCCGTCGCACGGGTTTGTCGTACGCAAGCTGAGACAGCGCCTCTCGACGGCCCGCGAAGCTTATTGAGAGCTTCGGCCGGCCCGCGTCGGCCAGAGCTGCCTGAATCCGTCCCTGGACGGTTCCGGGCGGCTCTTATTTGTTTTCGATTCGAGGGGCGAAATATGATAAAATGATCGGTATATGACAGACAGAACGAATGAGGGAGCGGGTTGAAAAATTGGCATATGAAATGAAGCGCTACCGGTTGCTGGCATTGGATCTGGACGGCACGCTGCTGAACGACCGCAGCGAGGTGAGCGAGACGAACGCGGAATGGATCCGCCACGCGGTCGAAGCGGGCGTCATGGTGTGCGCCTCCACGGGCCGGGGCTTTCAGAGCGCGGTGTCGATCGTCGAGCGGCTGGGTCTCGATTCGCCGATGATTACGGTTAACGGGGGAGAGATCTGGGAGAAGCCCCATTCGCTGCACAAGCGGACGATTCTGGATTCCGACAAGGTGATCGGCCTGCACAAGCTGGCGCTCGATTATCCGGAGGTCTGGTTCTGGGCCTACTCGACGCAAGGAATTTATAACAAGGAAATCTGGGCCGAGGAGCCGAAGTCGCACGAATGGCTGAAGTTCGGCTATTATACGGAGGATCTCGGACAGCTGGGGAAGATTCTGAAGGAAATTTCCGGCTGGGACGGACTGGAGATTACCAATTCTTCGCCGAACAACATCGAGATCAACCCGCTGGGCATTTCGAAAGCGAGCGCTCTGGCGGAACTGTGCCGGCTGAAAGGCTTCGACATGTCCGAGGTCGTATCGGTCGGCGACAGCTTGAACGACATCGCCGCCATTCGCGCGTCGGGGCTCGGCGTGGCGATGGGCAACGCGCAGGAAGAGGTCAAGCGGGCGGCCAACGCCGTGACGGGGACGAACCAGGAAGACGGCGTCGCCCAAGTGATTCGGCAATATGTATTGAGGACGTGACGCGGTGGATATTTTAGGCTGGATCCTTATCGTTGTTTTGTTTGCCGTCGGCATGGCCGGGGCGATTTATCCGATTTTGCCGGGAGCTCTGGCGATTTACGCGGCTTTTTTCATCTATGGGTGGTTTTTTTCGTTCGCGCCGTTCGGCTGGTGGTTCTGGATTATCCAGACGCTGATCGTGGTCGTGCTGTTCGTGGCGGATTATATGGTGAACGCGTGGGGGGTCAAGAAGTTCGGAGGCTCCCGGGCATCGGTCATCGGCAGCACGATCGGCATTCTGGTCGGCCCGTTCGTCATCCCCGCCTTCGGCTTGATTATCGGACCGCTGGCCGGCGCCATTCTCGGCGAGCTGATTCACGGCTCGGAATTCAATCGCGCGCTGAAGGTCGGCTGGGGCTCGCTCGTCGGCCTGTTCACAAGCACTGTCGTGAAGGTGCTGCTGCAGGCGGCGATGATCGTTCTTTTTATCGTTTGGCTCATTTTTAATTAACTTAGATAAACGAAGAGGTCACCTTGAAAAAAGACACCTTACTCAAAAGCACGCTCATTCTGGCCGCCGCCGCTCTCGTCGCGCGCGCGCTGGGCATTTTCCAACGGGTGCCGCTCGATTATCTGATGGATGATCTCGGCAACATCTATTACAACAACGCGAACTCCATTTATTTGCTGCTGCTGATCGTGGCGACCGCGGGCATTCCGAGCGCCGTCAGCAAAATGGTGTCCGGCCGCTACGCGATCGGACGCGTCCAGGAAGCGCAGCAGGTGTACCGGGCCGCGATGCTGTTCGGCATGGTTGCCGGCGTCGTCATTACGGTCGGGCTGTGGCTGATCGCGCCGGTTATCGCCTCGTCGATTCTGAAGGAGCCGGAAGCCGCGACGGCGATCCGGGCGATCGCGCCGTCTCTGCTGCTGTTTCCGATGATCGCCATGATGCGGGGCTATTTTCAGGGCCGGCAATTCGTGACCGCGGGCGGCATCTCGCAGATCGTCGAGCAGATTTTGCGTGTCGTGGCCGCCGTCGTCATCGCCTACGCGTTCTATTCGATCAATCCGGCCAACGAGGAAGGCATCGCGGCCGGCGGGGCTTTCGGCAGCGTGTTCGGCAGCATCGGCGCCTTCGCCGTGATGCTGTATTATTCGCGCAAGCTGAAGGCGAGCGACCGTCTGGAGTCCCGGCTGCAGCCGGATTCGTCGCGCCAGCTGCGCCTGCGCTCCATCTACAAGGAGCTGTTCAACCTGTCCATTCCGGTCGTGATGACCGGGATCACCGTTCAGCTTCTGTATACGCTGGACAATTTTATGATCAAATCGCTGACGGTCGGCCATTTCGAGCAGGAGACGATCAACCATTGGGCGGCGGTGTACGGGATGAACGCCCAATCGATCGCCGGCATTCCGATCATTCTGGCCGTGGCGCTCAGCCAGTCGATCATTCCGCACATCTCGTCCGCCCATGCGCTGAAGGATGCCGGCAAGGTCGGCCAGCAAGCGTCGTTGGCGGTGCGGATCGCGCTGTTCAGCGGCATGCCGGTCGTGCTGCTGCTTGGGGTCGGCGCTTACAGCGTGAACGGCCTGCTGTTCGAGAAGCCGATCGGCAGCCAGATCGTCGGGATGCTGACGCTGGGCACCATTTTCCAGATCGGCATGATGGTGACGAATTCGATTCTGCTGGGCATCTCCGAGCCGAAGAAGGCGACGATTCACGCGCTGACCGGCATTCTGCTCAAAATCGTTCTCAGCTTTGCGCTCGCGCCGTTCTTCGGCGTCTACGGCATTATCGCGGCGACGACGGTGTGCTTTATTTGGGCGCTCGCCTTTAACGTCCTCAGCCTAAGGAAACGATCGCGCTTCAAGTTTCTCGGCAAGCGCTGGGTTCCGTTCCTGCTGACGGTAGCGATCGCGGCGGCGGTTATTTGGGCCGCGGAATGGGCCGTGCTGGCGATCTGCGGCGGACTGCCGGCCAAGCTGACGTTTTTCCTGGCCTGCGGGGTGATGGGCGGCGTGCTGGCGGTGCTGTACCCGGCGCTGCTCGTCTATCTCGGCGTCGTGACGGCGGAGGAAATCTCCACCTATCCCAAGCCGGTACGGCGGCTTCTGGCGCCCTTCATGAGGCTGCGCTCCAGAAGAACGGCGGCTTGAAGCTTGTATTGGCCGAACAGATGCTCATGGGTCAGATCGACGATGCGCGGAGGGCGAACCGGCTCGATATAGCCGAACGCCCCGGCGTCGCGATACCAGTCCCGCGGTTCGACACGGGGCGGCGCCCTGTCGGACCAGGCTTGCGCCAAACGAGGGCTTAACCACGGCGAATTCCCGGCGGCTCGATCCGCCCCGGCGAATTCGCCGTTTTTGCCGTGCGCGTTCGTTGCGAAACGGTGCGGCCAGTAATCCGCTCTCGAGCCGGTATGGGGAACGTGCCTGGCGAAGGCCGAGACGGCCCGAAGCACCCGGGGATAGCCGAACAGCAGGCCGTAAAGGGAAATCCCGAACTCGATTCTTTCCCGCAAATCCTCGAAGCTCTCCAGTACCCTTCCCGCCAGCCGAAGCGGCCGGGCTCCGCCCGCGGCCTCTCCCTGCCATAAAGGAAAAACGATTTGATTCGTCTGCAGCAGCGCCTGGCTTCGGAACGCCGGCGAATCCAGCACGGTTCGGCGGTAATGGGCGTCCTCCACGACGCGAAGCTGGAGGTTGTTCTGTTCGTTAACGACGAGCGCTTCGGTGAGAGGAACCGGGTTGCCGTCCGCCCAGAACCGCTCCCAGAACGGCGGCATAAACGTGGAGATGCCGAATTCGGGGAGCAGGCCGGACAGATTGCGGCCCGAACGTCTGCCCTCGGCGTACAGCCGCAATTGCGGATAGGCGTCGCCGAAGATCAATCCGTTGCACGTCTCCAGCATCTCGAAGATCGCCCCGGCCAGCCGGTCGTCGAGCAGACGGGGGAGCCACTCTCCTTTTAAATCGGTCATGCCCCAGCCTCCGTTGCGCGATACCATATGGGCGAGGAACGCCCAGTGCAGCTCGGGAAAAGCCCGGTACAGCTCCCAATAGGCAGCCGTCCGGGTTACGTTGTTGCGGTTCAGCTCCGCCGTCTCCCCGCGGATGCGGGAAATCAGCTCCTGGTCCCCGGCCATGCGGAGGCGCGATGCGGGAGGCTGGACGGACGGGGGAGAGCAGGGCTCGCAATCAAGCGGCAGCCTGACGCGGGTGAGGCGGCGAGAGTGCCACAGACCGGCAGCTTTGCCGGACAGCGCGGCGAACAGTCGCCGGATCGTGCCGATGACGATAACAAACCTCTCCTTCGGGCGACGGCAGCGGGATCGGCAGGAAATCCCGGCGGGTTCGTCGAAAGTAGAAAGTAGGCCGGGCAGCTTGTTAGGGCGTTGTCAGCCAGTTATTTTGCGGGAGGGAAATCATTCGTGAACAAAAAAGCAACAAAAAGGTTCGGATGGCTAGTATGCGCATTATTGTTGGCCTTTATCGTCGGCTGCGAGCCGGTCGGCGGTTTAAATCTGAACGACATGCTGACCAAACAGCTCGACGTTACCCATCAGGAGCAGTCGTTGACGCTGGAACTGAAAGTCGACGTCAACGAGGAGCTGCTGGCCTTGGAGGACGAGGAAACGACGAGGGGTGTCGATCTGTTCCGCAGCGTCAAAGTGGAGATCGCCCAGGCCAAGACGGACGAGAAAGGCAGCCAATGGCTGACGGGAACGCTGACGACAAGCAAGGGAAGCCTTCCTTTTACGCTTCATTCGGATAGCCGGACGATCAGAATCGACGTGGAGGGCGCGAAGCGTCCGTTTGTCCTGTCGCTTGCGGAACTGGAGGAGACGCTCGGCGCGGGATTCGGCTCGACCGGGGAGCTCCAGCAGGCGCTTGCGGAGTCGGTGCGCGGACTGGTCAAGAGCGTCGCCGGCTATTTTGTCCAAGGACTGCCCAATCCTCCCTCCATCACGGTGGACCGGACGAACGAGACGATTCACGGGGAGACGGTCGGCCTGTCGAAGGTGCATGCGGAGCTGGACGGCGAGCAGCTGGGACAGCTGATTCCGGTGTATTTGGAAAATCTGATCGGCGACATCGACGGGATGACGGAAGTCGTCGCCAACGTTCTGCGCTGGATCTCCGAATTGCCTCCGGAGCTTAAGGAAATCTTCGGAGCGGACGAGATCGTCGGTCCGGAAACGGATATCGACTTGTTCGCCGAGTCGCTCGTGGAGACGGCGCTGTATCCGGGATTGCTCGAAATCAAGGAAGATTTGGACAGCTTCCGGGAATCGGAAGAATGGGCGGCGATTTTCGATAAGGGCATTAAGCTGAAAACCGATCTGTACGTGGACGAATCGCTGTACGTTCGCAAGTCGAACTTCGAGGCGATTATCGTTCCGGCGGCGTTCGCCGAAGAGACCAGCCCCGTTCGCAGCGTCACGATAAGCGCGTCCGGCGAAAATTGGAACGTGAACGGAGCCGTTGATATTCCGGCCGTGGAGGTGCCGCGCAACGCGTTGACGATTCAGGAACTGGACAGCTTCGACCCTTACCGGGTCGTCGGCTTGTTCGAGACGGATTCGGTGCTGTACGATCTGTTGAAGAACGACTTCCAAATCGACGATCAGAGCTTCCAGCTGAGCAGCGAGTGGGGCATCCCGTTCTATCTGGACGAGGAGGGCACCGCTTTCGTGCCGCTTCGGGAGACGCTCGGAGAATTCAACATTCGTCCGAGCCTGGAGATTCCCGCGGACGGGCAGCTGGAAATTCGTTTCTACGACCGGCCTACGGGCAAATCGATCGTTTTCCGTAAGGACTCCGATCAGGCAACGGTGAACGGGGAAGCCGTCAAGCTGACGCATCCGCTCGTGAACGACATGAATATCACCTACGTAGCGGCGGATGATCTGTTCGGCCTGCTCGGCGCGGAGTACAGCGTTGTCGACCTGGAGGAATACGGGGAGATGATCATGCAGGTTGCGCGAGATCTGTAAGGCGTTATAATAGCATCAGGAGAAAAGAAGGAGTGGGCGCCCATGCTGAAAATAACCGACGAATCGATTTTCCGCGAACAAATCGCCGGAGATCGGCTGACGGTGGCGGTGTTCAAGACGACCTGGTGCAAGGATTGCCATTTTATCGATCCGTTCATCGGAGAAGTCGAGACGGCGTACGCCGATCGGCTGTCGATGGTGGAGGTGGACCGCGACGACTTGCCGGAGCTTTGCGGAGAGCTGAACATTCTGGGCATTCCGAGCTTTATCGCCTTCCGGCAGGGCCGCGAGCTGGTCCGATTCGTCAGCAAGCTTCGCAAGACGCGCGACGAAATCGAGCAGTTCCTCGATCGGGCCGTCGAAGTGTCCGCTGCGATCCCGGGCTGAAGCAAAGAAGCTGTCCCGTAAGCAGAGCTGCTTGAGAGGATCGATAGACAAAGAAAGGGTATGTACCTCCTGGAGAATGCCTCATACGCTCCTGAAATCACCCTGTCACGGGTTTACCATTTCAGATTTCAGGAGCGTATAGCATCGGAAGGAGGTACATACCCTTTTCCCATTTATCATCGATTGTCTTTCAAAGCAGCTTGGTCGGCTTAGAGGGACAGCTTCTTTGCGGCGGGCAAAGTTCACATTATGAACATGGTTTTAGCCATGGAGGTTCGGTATAATGGGAACGGGCACCTTGAGCCAACTTTCACATGAAATCGGGGATATGCAATGACTTTCCAAAGATATCGTCTGCTGGCATTATTGACCTGCATCGGCATGTTTCTCGTTCTGATCGCGGGCGTTCTTGTGACGAATACCGATTCCGGCCGCGGTTGCGGCACGGATTGGCCGCTGTGCAACGGCAAATTCGTTCCCGCGTATACGGTGGAATCGATGGTGGAATACAGTCACCGCATGATTAGCGGCATCGTCGGCCTGCTCGTCGGCGCGACGTATTTGGTTACGCACTTCTGGAAGCCGGCTCGCCGCCGCGAAAACCTGCTGTACGCAGGGGGAGCGCTGCTGTTTACCGTGATGCAGGCCATTCTTGGCGCGATGGCGGTAAAGTGGGAGCAGTCGTCGATTGTTATGGCGCTCCACTTCGGCATCTCGCTGTTCGCCTTCACCTGCACCTGGCTGCTATATAAGCTTGTCAAACGTCAGACCGCGGAGCAAAACGGCCAAGCGGAGGCGGTCTCGTCCAAGAAGGAGCGGCTCCGGCAGCCTTCTGCGGCGGGATCGGTTTCCAATAGGCTGTACGGAGGTCTGATCGCGGTTATCGCTTATTGCTACGGCGTCGTCTATCTTGGCGCGTTTATCCGCCATACAAGCTCGGGCGGGGCGTGCGAAGGCTGGCCGCTCTGCAACGGAGCGATCGTGCCCGAGCTGTCCGGATCGACCGCCGTCGCGTTCGCCCACCGGCTGGCCGCGCTGCTGCTGCTGGTGCTGATCGCGATTGTCTCGATTTACGTCCGCAAGGCGGCCGGCGCTTCGTCGGAGCTGACTTCCATCGGCAACAAGGCGCTGATTCTCGTCGTCTTGCAAGTGTTGAGCGGGGGCCTGCTGTCTTTTACGTTAACGAACGAAGACGCCTACGTTTTCACCGGATTGCTGCATACGGTCATCATATCGGCTCTGTTCAGCATGCTGGTGCTGCTGGCGATTCGCATGCGGCAATCGATGAAAAAATAAAGTTCCGTCGGAGAGAAGAGACGGCGCGGAACCGACGTCCGGTTGAGCGCGCCGTCTCTTTTGCGTTACAATGGGACAAGATGCGTTAACCGATGCTGGGGGGAAAGCCATTTGCTTAGAGTTCTGTTCGGAGAACGGCCGCGCGAATGGACCGGGATGCCGCTCGAGACGGCCCGTTCCATCGAAGCTTTCGCCCGGCGCTGCGCCGATCTTGCGGACCGGAGGCCGGAACAGGCGAAGAAGTACCGCACTTATGCGATCTGGGCGGAAGGCTTGCTTCGTTCGATGGACGAGTTGGAGCAGAGCTGTTACGCGGCCAAGAAATACGCGCAGCGGATCACGCACTCGCGGATCGACGATTTCACGGACGACGAGAGGATCAGCTACGACCGCCACGTTTATTTTGACAAAAACGCCTATATCCGTTTCTTTGCTCTGCTGGACAAGCTGGGAACGCTGTTGAATCAACTGCTCGATCTTCGGACGGAGCGGATGAAAGCCCATTATTCCTACTTTACGATGCTGCGGAATATGAATCAGAACGGCCTTCATTCGGAGCTGGCGAAGCCGCTCAACGAGCTCAAGGAGCAGCACCAGCGCGCGATGAGCCGTCTGCGGAGCCGCAGAAACATCGAGATTCACCAGATGAACGCGGAGCTGCGGGACGACTTGTCCCAAAGTCTCGCGAACAACGGGGGCAGCAGAACGCTGGAAAATCTCGGCCCCAACATGGAGGATCTGGATCGGGGCTGGGCGATGGTTCAGGGCTCGCTGCATGCCGCTTTTCGCTATGCGTGCGCCTACTTGCGCCGGACGGAGTAAGCTGACAACGGGACGGAGGGGAACCGCGTGAAGCTGTTGGGCAAAACCGCGCTGATCACGGGCAGCGCCAAAGGATTGGGAAGACGCACCGCGCTGGAGCTGGCGGCCCACGGCTGCGACGTGGCGATCAATTACGTGAACAGCCGGGACGAAGCCGAAGGGCTTGTCGAGGAAATCGGGGCGCTGGGACGCAAAGCTTACGCGATCCAAGCGGATATCGCGCTTTCCGCCGATTCGGAGCGCCTCGTATCGGAGGCGGAGAAACGGTTCGGGGGAGTCGACATTCTCGTTAACAACGCCGGACCGTTCATTCGCGAACGGCGGTTGTTCGCGGATTATTCCAAGGACGACATTCATTATCTGATGAACGGAAACCTGGTCGGCACGATGCTGATGGACCATCGCGTCCTGCCCGGCATGCGGGCGAGGCAGTGGGGGAGAATTATCCACTTCGGCTTCGGCCATGCTTCGGAAGCGAGATCCTGGCCTCATCGCGCCGTGTACGCGGCGGCCAAAGTCGGGCTCGTGTCGTTCACGAAGACGCTGGCGGTGGAGGAAGCGGCGAGCGGGATTACGGTGAACATGATCTGTCCGGGGGATATCCGGGGCGGCAACAAGGAGAAGAGCATCGCCGACGTCGTCGGCCTCATGGACGACGAGTCGCCGCGCGGCCGGCCGGGAAGCGGCGAGGACGTCGCGCGCATGATCGCTTTCCTGTGCATGCCGGAATCGGACTTCATTACGGGCAATACGATCGACGTATCCGGAGGATTGGACCCGATCCGGACGATGCTTAAGCGATGACAAAAGGTCCTGCCGGATCGGCAGGACCTTCTAAGCTTCCCGATGAAGGAAAATCAGAACACTTGAACGACTTCCTGAATGCCTTCGACTTCTTCCAGCAATGCGCGCTCGATCCCTGCTTTGAGCGTGATCGTGGAGCTCGGGCAGCTGCCGCAAGCGCCCATTAGACGCAGCTTGACGATGCCGTCTTCGATGTCGACGAGTTCGACGTCTCCTCCGTCGCGCTGCAAGAACGGACGCAGCTTGTCAAGAACGTCGCTCACTTCGTCGTACATGCTTGGAGCATTGGTACTCATGATCATCCACTCCTTTCTCCCTCTATTATAGTACAAATAGGAGCATTTTCAAACAGACCATGTTTAGCATTTTTGCATCAGGAAAGGAAAATGAACGCGATGAACATCGTGGAGTTTTGCGTGAGCAACGCTCATCACGGGACCGACGAAGTCTTGAAGCGGCTGGAACGGCTCCCGGACGTCGAAGTGATCGAATACGGCTGCCTCGGCAACTGCGGAGAATGCTTTCTGTCTCCTTACGCCTTGGTGAACGGCGAGAGCGTCGTGGCCGAGACGGCCGAGCGGCTGTACGATCTGGTGGTGGAGGAGATGGCCCGGCAGGACCAGGAGCGAAGCGCCCTGGATAAACTGCTGGACGATCTCTGATTCTGCTGCCCTCGGAGTAGGCAGACACGCCCCTAGCCGAAGTGGCGCTTGCTCTTCCACAGCACCCCGCTCTTCAGCATGCGGGGAATGCGGCCGAGCAACGGAGTGGCGCCCATTAAGCCGAAGCCCGCTTTTTTGCCCAGCGAGCCGAGGACGCCCTTCAGCTTGATGCGGCCCAGTCTCGCTTCCTTGCCCTGCCAACGGGCGCGAATCACTTCGGCTACCTGTTTGCCCTGCGCTCCCGCAAGCTGCGCGCTCGGGGAGAACGGCTGGCTGGAGCAGTCGCCGACGACGTAGACATGACTGTAGTCCGGAAGCTCGTGATACTCGTTTACGATAAGACGGCCCTGGGGATCCTTCGGCAGCGCCAATCTCTGAACGAGCTCGACCGGCTGGATGCCCGCGGTCCACAAGGTGACGTCCGTCACGATGGTTTCGGATCCGTTGTGGATGACGCCCGGCTCCAGCGAGGTGATGCCGATGTGCGAACGCATCTCCACGTCGTGCTCGCGGAACCAGGAGGCGACGTATTCCTGAAGCTTGCCCGGAAAGGCGGACATGACGCTGTTGCCGCGGTCGAGAATGCGGATATTGATGTCCTTGCGGCTTTCCCGCAGCTCGGCCGCCAATTCGACGCCGCTCAGGCCTCCGCCGACGATGGACAGCTGCCCGTAGGGGCGAATGTCGTTGATCTGCTGGAAGGTGCGCCGAGTCGCCGATAAGGATTGAATGCTGCACGTATAATCGGCCGCGCCGGGAATGCCGTGGTAGCTGTCGGTGCAGCCGAGGGCGATGACGAGCGAATCGTAAGCGATCGGCTCTTGCTGGGACACATGAACGATTCGACGATCGAGATCGATATCGGTAATATTGCCGTAAACCATCTGCAGTTGGGGGTGAACGGGATATCCGACGCGTATTTCCAGGTCGGATACCGTACCTGCCGCCAAAGCGTAATACTCCGTTTTTAAACCTTGATAGGGCATGCGTTCCACCAGAACGAGCTGCGCATCGTGAGGAATGTGCTCCAGCAGCTCTTGAACGATCATGATTCCGCCATACCCGCCGCCTAAAATAACGACCTTGCTCATACCTGTTCTCCTTTGATGTCGGTTAGCCTTAGTATGACACAGAAGAGCCCCCGTCTAGCCGACGGGGAACTCCGAATTATTCGTATATTTTGATTTCGTTATAGAACGTGTCGCGTTCCACGGGGATTCGTCCGGCGCCTTTGATAAGCCATATCAGATCCTCCTTCGTAATGCCGGAAGGAGTCAGCGCGCCCGCCGCGTGGCTGATCTTCTCCCGCACGATCGTGCCGTGCGCGTCGGAAGCCCCCATCGTCAGGGAGACTTGCGTCAGCTGCGTGCCGATATTGATGAAATAAGCTTTAATATGTTGAATATTGTCCAGCATCAGCCGGCTGATCGCGATCGCCTTCAGATCGTCGTAAGCGGAGTTTCTGCGGCGAATGCTCGCTTTCGGGCTGATAGGCTGCATCGAGAGCGGGATGAACACCTGGAAGCCGTTCGTCTCGTCCTGCAGCTCCCGAATATGAAGCATATGCTGAACCCGTTCCTCCAGCGTCTCCACGGAGCCGTACAGCATGGTCGTATGCGTGCGGAGGCCGAGGTTGTGCGCCGTCCGGTGAACCTCCAAATACTGCTCGATGTTCGCTTTGTGAACGCGCATTTTTTTCCGATAATGATCGGACAGAATTTCCGCTCCGCCCCCGGTCAGCGTCTCCAGGCCGGCCTCGATCAGGCGTTCGAGCACTTCGCGGTAAGTCAGACCCGAATGCCGGGAGAAAAAGTCGATTTCGGCCGCGGTATAGGCTTTAAGGGTAACGTTCGGATACTGCTGCTTTAACGCCCGAAGCGATTCGATATAATATTCGAACGGAACGTTGCGGTTGTGGCCTCCGACGATATGGAATTCGCGAACGCCGGGATGGATGTGCTGTTCGACGTAATCAATCATTTCCCGGGGCGACAGCGTATAAGCGCCGTCTTGCCCTTCGTCCTTGCGGAAATTGCAGAACGCGCAGCGTTCCTCGCACACGTTCGTAAAATAAAGGCTCATGTTTTCGATGAAATAAACCTTTTTGCCGTTTTTTCTTAAATTCACCTCGTTGGCCAATTGCCCGATCGTCAACAAATCGTCGGAACGATAGAGGAAAACTCCGTCCTCCAAGGTCAAGCGTTCGCCGTTCCTGACTTTGTCGGCGATTTCCGCCATCTGGCGGTCGGGATGCGTCGTAACGAGAGTCATGGCATGCGCCTCCAGCCGTAATTGAGATAACAAAGTAGTGCGATTAAGAAAATCGACTATTTGTGAAAAAAATAACTTTCCACGAAAACCTATAAATCCAAACGTAAACAACCTGTAAACATTATAAACCTGAACCCCCCTTACGGCAACTGGAAATAGAAAAGGTATAAACTCTGGCAAAAGCGGGAATCAACTTGAATAATAAGAAAAATATGGTTAATGTAGAATTAAAATATCGAATGAGGCGGTGTGTGATCATTGAAGCCGGACGTTTTGCCACTCAGCGAGCTGGAAAAAATGGAGGAAGCCGAGAAGATTCAAATTTTGCAGCAGTACAGGGCGGCATATACGATTAAAGATTTAAGCCAAGCCTGGAACCTGAACAATCCGATTCAATATTATATGTGGTTGAAGAAGCAGCGCATTTACGAAAAAATCGTGCGCCGTTCGGACAAGTTCGATCCCTCCAAGGAGTGGAAAAGGATGCAGGCGACGGGGGCGCTCGAGACCGACCGTGGAACCGTGCGCAGCTTGTCCGCGGATCAATTCCGCTATACTCTGGATACGGAATCCGCGGGGCAGGAGCTGGCGCTCGTATTTCGCCGCCTGGCCGACTTCCTGCTTAACGAGAAAGGGCAATTCCGCTGTCGCATCGAGCTGAAGGCGATCGCGCAGCCGGCGACGGGCGATGCCTCTCTTGAGGCTTGAGGTTCTCTGGAGTATACTTATATAGAGAACGACAGCACTTAAGGAGGGAAACCGATCATGACGACAATGGTGAATATCAGCGAGTCGGCTACGGAGAAAATACAGGAAATGCTTGCCGCGGAAGAAATTCCGAATTTGTTTTTGCGCATTGGCGTGCAGGAAGGCGGATGCAGCGGCTTCTCATATGGCATGGGCTTCGATGACGAGACCCATGACGGCGACAGCGAGATGGAGATCCGCGGCGTGAGAGTTGTCGTCGACGGCGACAGCATGAAGTATTTGCACGGTCTGGAGATTGACTGGAAGGAATCCGCCATGGGCGGCGGCTTCACCATCCACAATCCGAACGCGACTGCCACATGCGGCTGCGGCTCGAGCTTCAGAACGGCCACGGAAGCGGGAAATCCGGCTGCGGAGCCTTGCTGATTAAGGGATTTGGATAATCTTGAATCGTTCGGGTGTAGGTTGGAAGAACCTCCTTACATGTGTGATGTATTACGCATGCTGGGAGGTTTTTTTGTTTGTCGTTCAGGTGAATGCGATCGATCGCGTAGAGAACAAAAAGAGACCTTGCAATTGTTACGTCTTTCCTGAATACTGAGATCACAAGCAAGATAGAGCAGCGGACGGCAGGTCATTTATCCAAGAATTGAGGGCGAAAAATGGAGCAAACTCAAGTGCAAATCGACGAATTGAAGCGGACCACGGAACAGACGGCTGAAATGACCGTTCAGCTGATACAAATGAATGGCAAAGCCATTTTCGCTATTGAGGAAGTTAGGCGCGAAGTAAATGAAGTGAGGCAGGAAGTTGAGGCAGTGAAGCAGGAAGTTGAGCATGTAAAACGGGATGTTGAGGAAGTGAAGCAGGAAGTTGAGCATATAAAACGGGATGTTGAGGAAGTGAAGCAGGAGGTTGAGGAACTGCGTCAGGAAGTGCGAACGGGATTTCAGGCAATGGATGCAAAATTCGAAGCCATCAATACGAACTTTGAACGGCTGTTCAGCGAAATGATCAAAATTAGAAAAGAAGCCGACATTACAACAAAAAGGTTCGAGTTGAAGCTAATCGAATAGACACGGATTCGAATTGAAAAGAGCCGCGAGGCTCTTATATTTACGATACAGAATTTATAAGTTTCACCGTTATCATTGACTGTATCGTCTCCGACAAAAACGCGTTCGTCATCCTAAGGATGCCGCAGGCGTTTTTGCTTGTTGCCATTCAGACGACACGATCGTTCAGACGATGACCGAGATTTAGAAAATTCGAACTGAAAACAACCCCAAAAACGCCAAAATTTTATCCCTGAAAATAAAAAAATTTAGAGAATTTAAACAGGAAAATAAGCCGGGCAGAGGGCTGAGGCGTTTTAAGACCTGCGAATCATTTTTATGCCTCTAAAGCCAACGATTCGACGACATCCGTCTAAATTCTGCCGGACCGCAGTGGGAGGATATGACTAAAGGAACGCCGGGAGAATGGGAAAAAGGCGCGTCGAATCGGGCATTTTTGTTCATGGCGACGATTATTGAGTATTGACGAAACCCCTAACATTTGCTTAATATTTCTTGTGGAACTTTCCAAAAATTTTCGTTTTATGATAAGTTATAACATGATATGGAAAATGGGTACATTATTCGGGAGAGGGATCGCAAAGTGGATTTTCGGGATAAGAAGCTGAAGCTCATTAAGCGCAACATTGAAAACTTGCGCAACGAGATGATTCTGGCCTACGTGAAAAACGGGGCGGATATGCGCAACGCGCAGGTGCTGGAAATTTCCCAGCTGCTCGACGAGCAATTGAATCGTTATGAGAAATGCCGCACAACGGCAAGAACGGCCAGCAACGGCCATACGTTCGTTTATCGTCCTCGGCGCGCCACGAATTTGTCCGTGCAAGTCTAACGGTCGTTCCGGCCGGATATTCGGCTGTCCGCGTCCTTCTCTGATACGTCTCCGACATCGCGTTTTCTCCGCTCCAGGGACGCCGAAGGCGTTCTGTACGTGCTGTAGGTTAACGTAACCGTTACGCCTTCCGCCAGTTCGTTGGGGAAAATGCCCACCAGCAGACTGCAATCGTCGTTGCCGCCCATCAGATGAACGGTCGATTCGTCCGCGTATTCCGCGAACGCCAAGCTTCGCTGCCGAAACGCTCGTCGATAATAATCGCCGGCTTGTTCGGCGTTCCCGCGCAGATTAAACGTACACAAGCAACCGATGCGATCGGATTCGCTCGTGCTGAGCGCGCGCAATTGTTCGGCCTCCTCGGGAATCGGGAAATCCGGAAGGCTGTCGTCGACCCCGCCGCTCGATTCCGATACGTTCGCCGCATCATCCTGTTCTCTCTCGCCCGAAGAACGACCTCTCGACGGCTCTGCGGTTTCCGCCGTCTGTTCCCCTCGTTGCCCCGTCAACGCTTTCACCCCGTTCATTAGCACCGCCAGCACAGATATCATGCGCGCGAGCGGTCGTTTTCCGTTCCTGCCGCTCATTCGAATTCCCTCCCCCGGCAAATCGAGCATCACTATATCCGTATGGCCGCGAGCGTGTCCTCATGTCGATTTCTCTCGTTCTCCGCCGCTCCGCAATCGTCAAAGCCGTCGATCATTCGGCAAATTGGGGCGAATCTCCGGCGTCATCCATCCAAGAACCTGTCCTGCGAAACGAGTATGTATAAACATACCCTCAGGAAAGGAGCCGTTAGATGGAGGTCACGATTAGCAGGCAGCTGGCCAACAAATGGACGAAGACGAACGCCCTGCGTTCGAACTCCTATATCGCCGGGCATATCCCGCCTTCAAGGCTGTTAAACGCGGCAAATTTACGGAAAATGCTCGCCCGTCACGGGATGGTCGTCGTTAAGCCGGTCCGGGGCGGAGGGGGAGTCGGCGTCATCAAAATCGAGAAGCTCGGCTCGTCGTACAGGCTTACGCATAAATCCAGCAGAAGAACCTTGTCGTCGTTTAAAGGCTTGATGAAAGCCCTGAACGCTACCCGGCTTAAAAGAGCGTATCTGATTCAAAAAGGCATCCGGCTTGCGACCATCGGAGGACGGCCGATCGATTACCGGGTGAAATACGTGAAGGAAAACGGAGTCTGGACCTATCGTTCGATGGTGGGGAGATTGGCCCGACGCGGGCTGTTCGTAACCAACCTGTGCCGAGGAGGCACGCAGATGACCGCCGCGCAAGGCATCCGCCGCTCTCTGTCGGCGAGGCTTGTCGCCAAGAAGAAACGCGAAATGCGACATTTGACGAAAACGTCAACGGCGCTGCTGGAGAGCCGTTATCCGGGCATCGGCCAGCTCGGCTACGACTACGGCATCGACCGGAAAGGACATATTTGGATGCTGGAGGTCAATACTCGACCGCAGTAAGCGAGCGCAGCCGACAATCTTCTCTATAGAAAGCGGTAATGGAATATTTTGCGGTTATGAAAGTTCTTTATTGGAATCCGCTCGAAAAATCTGTGTATAACTTCATCCACAATATACACACCGTCATTAAAGGATTTGTGGCAGATTTCAACAAAATACACACAACTTACGCACATCCCCTTGTGGATAATTGTCGGCTTGTCCGACTTCGTCCGGGCATGCTATGATGCCTTCACAAACCTTGGGAGAGGGTGTGGGGCATGTTGCCGCTATTAACCGATGAACTGTTGTTGGACGCTTACCGCAGCGCTCTGCGCATGCAATTGGACAGAGAGTTCGTACGCTTGCTGCGAACGGAAATCCGGAGAAGGAAGCTGTCGGTCCCCGAAGAGAGGTTCGCCTAAATATGCCATGCGGCAATGTTCACCGGGAACTCATGCTGGCAGCCGACGCAGCGGACGACGTGCCGGCAGGTCCCTTGGGCGGCGACAGGTTCCTCGAAGGAGACGAGATCGGGTTCGTAGGGAGAATAGGGACCGCTCCAATCGCTCGAACGACCTTCGTCTTCGGTCGGGGAACCGCAATTCGGACAAGAAATCTTTAGGGGGCTTAAGGCGTTGCAAACCGGACATATCAAACAGGGCATCCTCCTTAGGCCGGCGGCTACCGGCAGTCTAAGCTAGGATGCCCTTATTGTTGTCCGACGATCGCGATTCGGACTTAAAACTTCATGTTGCTGCTGTGGCCCGGAGACAGCTTGGCGTCCGGGTCGATATAGACTTTGGCGTTGTTGATGGCGGTCGGCGCTTCGCCGAAGCCGACGGCAATCAGCTTAAGCTTGCCGGGATACGTCGTAATGTCGCCGGCGGCGAAAATGCCGGGAATGCTCGTCTCCATCCGCGAATCGACGAGGATAGAGCCGCCTTCGATCTCGAAGCCCCATTCCGCGATCGGGCCGAGGGAGCTGACGAACCCGAAGTTGACGATCACCGCATCCACTTCGTGCTCCGTGACGTCTCCGGACTTCACGTCGGTTAGCGTAACCCGGGAAATCGCACCCTCTCCGTGCAGTGCGGTAATTTCCGTAGGCGTGACGACGTTCACGGCGGAACGGTTGAGCAGCTCCACGCTGTGCTCGTGAGCGCGGAATTTATCGCGGCGATGGACAAGCGTTACCTTCTCCGCGATCGGCTCGAGCATGAGCGCCCAATCGAGCGCCGAGTCGCCGCCTCCGCTGATCAGCACCTTCTGCCCGCGGAACTTCTCCAGGTCGCTGACGAAATAGTGGAGATTCGTCTTCTCGTAAGCTGCCGCCTCCGGCAGCTCTAGCTTGCGCGGCTCGAACGCGCCTACGCCGGCCGCAATAATGACGGCGCGTGCATGGTGAACCCTTTTGTCGGTAACAATTTCAAAGAGACGTTCTTCGAGCTTGGTCAGCTTCGACACTTTTTCTTCCAAGTAAACGTCGGGTTTGAACAGCTCCAACTGAGTCTTCAAGTTTTCGACAAGCTCTTGGGCGGTCACTTTGGGGAATCCCGCAACATCATATATATTTTTCTCGGGATACAACGCGGATAACTGGCCTCCGAGCTGGGGCATGCTTTCGATCAGGCTGACGGACATCTTTCTCATGCCGCCGTAGAAAGCCGCGAACAGGCCGGCGGGTCCTCCGCCGATAATCGCGACGTCCACTGGCGTAATGCTGGAATTCAAAATGCGACACCTCCGTGTAATGATGCCGATAGTAGGGACTAAACGTTTCCATTATAAACTTGTCGACAAACAGAAGAAAGCTTTTTGTACGGATGCCCAAATTTATTCGTGAAAAAGAACCTTGAAAATTGTTGGAAAAGCCGATATGATCTACACTAGAGTTTCGTTAAGTGGCTTAGCGAAAGAGATTGTGTAATTTTTCACAAACTAATCACACAAAGGGATTGGATGGGATCATCAATGAGCAGTATACCTAAAATCGTCATTCTGGGCGCAGGCTATGGCGGTGTATTGACATCGCTTCGTCTGCAGAAGGAATTGAATTATAATGAAGCGGATGTCACTTTGGTCAATAAGCACGATTACCACTACATCACGACGCATTTGCACATGCCGGCGGCCGGAACGGACAACCCGGAGAACGCGCGCGTCAACATTTCCAAGCTGATCGACGAATTCAAGATCGACTTCGTCAAGTCGACGGTCGTACAGATTCGCCCTCAGGATCGCAAGGTTATTCTGGAGGACGGAACGCTCTCTTACGATTATTTGATCATCGGTCTGGGCGGCGAGCCCGAGACGTTCGGCATTCCCGGAATGGTCGAGCATGCGTTCAACATCCGCAGCATTAACTCGGTTCGCCTCATCCGCGAGCATATCGAGTACCAGTTCGCGCGCTTCAAGCGCGAGCCGCACCGCACCGATTACCTGACGTTCGTCATCGGCGGCGCGGGCTTCACGGGCATCGAATTCATCGGCGAGCTGGCCGACCGCATTCCCGAGCTGTGCAAGCAGTTCGACGTCGACCAATCGCTCGTTAAAATTATTAACATCGAAGCGGCTCCGACCGCGCTTCCGGGCTTCGATCCGGAGCTGGTCGAATACGCGATGCAGGTGCTGCAGAAGAAAGGCGTCACATTCCGCATCGGCACGGCCGTCAAGGAGTGCACGGCGGACGGCGTTATCGTCGGAGAAGGCGAAGAGATCAAGTCGCAGACGGTCATCTGGACCGGCGGCGTTCGCGGCAACCGCCTGATCGAGGAAGCCGGCATCGAGACGATGAGAGGCCGGGTGAAAGTCGACGAGTTTCTGCGCGCTCCCGGTCACGAGAACGTCTACGTGCTGGGCGACAACTCCCTCGTGTTCAATCCGGACGGCGGACGTCCTTACCCGCCGACGGCCCAGATCGCGATGCAGCAGGGCGTCAACTGCGCCCACAACCTGGTGGCGTCGATTCGCAACCAGCCGCTCAAGCCGTTCGTATTCAGCAACAAGGGCGCCGTGGCGTCGCTCGGCAAGGGAGAAGCGATCGGCGTAGCGTTCGGCAAGAAGTACAAAGGCCGCACGGCGGCATGGCTCAAGAAGGCAATCGACCTGCGCTACCTGTTCATCATCGGCGGCATTCCGCTTGTGCTGCGCAAGGGTAAATTCCTGTAATGAGACACTGCAGCGTGCAAGTGCGGGGCCTGTTGACGCGAGACGAACTGGACCGTTACAACGCGCTGATGGAAGTGGGCTCTTATCTGGAGACGCAGAAGCGCTACGACCTTGTCGCTATCGTGCAGGCGGAAGTGGATCTGCTCATCCAGCCGGGCATTGAACGGCTGAAGGAGAAGGGCCGCCAGCGCGACCGGATGACGGCGGAATATCTCGAAGAGAAACGCCGCGCCGAATGGGAAGCGCAAATGCGCGAGCTGGACGAGAGCGAATAAAATAGCTTTAGACGAAGGCGGGTTATCGATGCGCATTGGCGCATGGGCAACCCGCCTTTTCGATTAGATGAAGAAGAACGTCGAAATCTGGTAATATTAACATCAGGTATTGTATTCCACCAGCTGGAGGGGATTGGCTTGACGACGGTACGAACGGAAACGGATTCTTTGGGAATGAAGGAGGTTCCGGCCTCCGCCTATTACGGCATTCAGACGCAGCGCGCGCTGGAAAACTTCCCGATTACGGGGGTAACGATACATCCCGAGCTCGTCGCCGCTTTGGCTCATGTGAAGAAAGCGGCTGCGAAGGCGAATATGGATTTGGGACGACTGCCGGAGTCCATCGGGCAGGCGATCGTTCGCAGCGCCGACGAGGTGATCGCCGGACAGTGGGCGGACCAATTCGTCGTCGACTCCATCCAGGGAGGGGCGGGCACGTCGATCAACATGAATATGAACGAAGTGTTGGCGAACCGCGCGCTGGAGCTGATGGGGCATTCCAAAGGCGATTATTTTCATTGCAGTCCGAACAATCATGTGAATATGTCGCAATCGACCAACGACGCGGTTCCGACAGCGATAAGAATTGCCGCTTATTTGTTGACGGAGCGGTTGCTAGGCACGATGCGGGAAGTGCGTGCGGGGTTCGTACGGAAGCAGCGGGAGTTCGACGACGTGCTGAAATCGGGGAGAACCCATTTGCAGGATGCCGTTCCGATCCGCATGGGGCAGGAGTTCGGCGCTTACGGGAAAGTGCTGGAGCGGGACATCGGCCGAATCAGCCGCGCTTCGTCCGGCCTGCTTATTGTGAACATGGGGGCCACCGCGGTCGGGACGGGCCTGAATGCAAGCGTGGATTATATTCGTCTTGTCGTTCGTCATCTGGCCGACGAGCTTAAGCTGCCGCTGCAATCGGCCCCCGATCTGGTCGATGCGACGCAAAATACGGATGCCTATACGGAGCTGTCGGCCTCGTTAAAAGTATGCGCCGTTAATCTGTCCAAAATATGCAACGACATTCGCTTGATGGCTTCGGGCCCGCTGGCCGGGTTAAACGAGCTGCTGCTGCCGCCCAGACAGCCGGGCTCGTCGATTATGCCGGGAAAAGTCAATCCGGTTATGGCCGAGGTGGTCAACCAGGTCGCTTTTCAGGTCATGGGCAACGATCTTACGATTGCCATGGCTTCGGAGGCCGGACAATTCGAGCTGAATGTGATGGGGCCGGTCATCGCGTTTAATCTGCTGCAATCGCTGCACATTATGCAGAAGGCGCTGCATGTTTTTAACGTATACGCGCTTGAGGGCATGGAGGCGAACCGGGCAAGATGCCAGGCCTATGTCGATCAGAGCTTCGGGATCGTTACGGCGCTTAATCCGCATCTGGGATATGACGTGGCCTCGCAGCTTGTGAAGGAGGCGTTGGCCACGGGAAGCAATATTAAGGATATTATTATGGAAAGACAGCTGCTGACGGCGGAGGAGATGAATGAAATTCTCGATCCGCTGCAGATGACGACGCCGGGGATTGCCGGGGAACATCTGCTGGACGGGAGAGGGTAACTCGCTCGGGCCAGGAAGCGACTATTATTTAACTTGTCCAATGGGGGACGGCGACCGATGCTCGCAGCGTATTACAAGCTTTCTTTTCAGACGAAAATTCAAGCCGCTTTTATTGTGCTTATCGTGCTGGCGGTCTCGTTAACCGGGGGAGGCGCTTACTGGCTCGCTTCGAACATTGTGCAGAGCAATGCCGAGAAGTCGGGCCAGGAGGCGATTCTCAGAACCAAGCAGGTACTCGACGAGAGAATGAGGCATATTGCCATTTCCGTTATGACCTTGATGTTCAGCGACGTGTTCAAGGATACGGTGCGGGACGTCTCGCTGTACGATTACTCGAATTATTACAAGCTGCTTTCCTCCATGCAGCCGGTATTTGCCCAGATCAAGCTGAACGAGCCGTTGACGCAATCGGTTCTGATCTCGACGCCGATGGGGGACTTCTACGAGACCGGGAATACGCGGAACGTGGCGGTTCCCTTCCTCGATTCGGAGCTGCACCGCCTGCATACGGAAGCGAAGACCGATCTGTGGGTCGGGGGGCATGTCGATCCTTATTTCGCCAGCCATCAACAGGTGATCTCGCTTGTGATGAAGCCGATTACGAACGTGGATCAAATTTATATTGTCGTCAACGTGCTGGAAAGCTCGTTCAAGGACGTGATGCGCGCCAACCAGGCGGAAGGATACGACGATATGATTCTGATTCAGCCGGACGGCTCCGAGGTTCTCCAATCCTCGCCCCGGCTGTGGAAGTTTCAGATGGAAAACAATAAGCCGATGCTGACGACCAGTAATGAGAGCGATTACATTTTGAGCTATACCGATCTGAATTTGAAAGAAGGCTGGACGCTGGTCAGCGTTCAGTCCAAATCGAAGGTGCTGCAGCAACTGAACCGCATCAAATGGATTATGATATCCGTTGCGGCGGGCTGCATCCTGGTCGCTCTGCTGGTGTCGAGAATGCTGATGACCTTCCTGATGAAACCGCTTCATCATCTGCGAACGCTGATGAAGAGAGCCGAGAGCAACGATCTGAAGGTGCGCTTTGCGAGCCCTTATTCGGATGAGTTCAGCCTTGTGGGGGAGAGGTTTAACCGCATGCTGGAGCAAATCTCCAGCCTGAACGAGATGAACGAGCGCATCTACAAGGAGAAAAGCAAAGCCGAGGTGAAAGCGCTACAGGCCCAAATTTCTCCCCATTTTCTCTATAACACGCTCAATACGATCTACTGGAAAAACAAAATGAAGCAAAGCCAAAAGGTCGGGGATATGGTGCTGTCGCTGTCCCGGATGTTCCAGCTGGGGCTGAACGGGGGCAACGAGATGACGACTCTGGGCAACGAATTGACCCACGTCGAACAATATCTGCTGCTGCAGCAAAGCTCCTATGAGAATTTATTCCGTTACGAGATCGCGGTGGAGGAGGAGTCGCTTCGTCTCGAACCGGTCTTGAAATTATGGCTTCAGCCTCTGGTCGAAAACTCGATTCTGCACGGATTCAAAAACAGGCGGGAGGGCGGAATCATTCGCATTGCCGTACGAAAACAAGACGGCTGCCTGATCTGCACGGTCGGCGACAACGGCAGGGGCATGGATGCAAGGACGATCAAGCAGCGATTGAGCGATCCGCGGCTTGCGGAGAACGGCCATGGATACGCTTTGCGCAATATCGATCATCGGCTTAAGCTGTATTACGGCGAGCAGGCTTCCATGACCTTCGAGAGCGTCCCCGACGAAGGGACCGTCATTACGCTGCAAATTCCTTTGGGAGGAGATTAATTATGAAGGTGCCGTGTACGCTTTGCGTGATCGACGATATCGCCAGCGTGGTACAGGGCGTCTCCGAGCATATTCCGTGGGAGCAATACGGAATCGAAGTCGTCGGAACGGCGCTTGACGGGGGGGAAGGGCTGCAGCTCGTGCAGAGCGTGAGGCCGGATATTGTGTTGACGGACATTCGCATGCCGAATATGGACGGGATCGAGATGCTGGAGAGATTAAGAGAGGACTCCTACGAGGGGAAAATTGTGTTCTTCAGCGGCTACAACGATTTCTCCTATGCGCAGCAGGCGTTAAAGCTCGGCGCTTACGATTACATCACCAAGCCGCATTCGGACGAACAAATTATCGAAGTGATCCTCCGGGCGAAGCAGGCCATCGAAGCGAAGGCGATGGAGGACCTGCAATCGCTTGAAATCCGCAGCAAGCTGAAGGAAAGCCTGCCGATTTTGCGGCAGGAGTTTTTTAGCCTTCTGCTGCATCACCGGACGAACGAGGACAATATCCGCAGACGGTGGGATTTTCTCCAGTTGGATCTTCCGCTGCAGAATTTAACCGTGCTGGTGTTCGAGATCGATCAGCTGGCGGAGAAGCAGACGGACTTATCCGTCGAGGAAGTGGAGCTCATCCGCTTTTCCCTGCAGAACATTGTGGAGGAGACGATAGCCGCTTACGCGCAAGGGGTAATCTTCCGCGACACCTTAAGCCGCTTCGCGGCCATCTACCATCACCGGGAGGATCTGGAGCTGACGCGGATTGCCGATAAGTGCCGCGAGCATATTGCCGCTTATACGAAATTTACGGTCACGATAGGTCAAGGCAGGACGGCCGCTCATGCGGGCGAATTAAGCGAAGCGTATCAGGAGGCGAATCTGGCGCTGTCCTATCAGTTCTATACGGGCGGCAACGTCGTGCTGGCGTATGAGGATGTGGCGGGCCGGGAGAAGAAGCTGCCGAGGTATTCGAAGGATTACGAGCAGGAGCTGGCGGTGTCTCTGCGTTCGGGCAACGTTGCCAGGGCGCGCGAGGCGTTAAATCTTATCTTTGATGAGCTGTCCGGCGGCCCGACGCTGCCGGAGCCGATGAACCTCGTCGGCGTCTATTACGAGCTGGCCTCCCAGATATTGCGGATATTGCTGGAGAAGATTCCTTATTCGGACATTCAGCCCATGGAGCAGAAGCTTCGCGATCGGTCGTGGTCGACGATGCTCCCGCTTAAGGAACTCCAGCAGCTGATCCTGGATTTATGCGAGGAGGGCTGCCGGTTAACGGAGAGAAGGCAGCGTTCGATGACGGCCGGCATGGTGGATCAAGCGATCGCCTTTATTCAAGAGCATCTGCATAGAGACATAACGGTTGCGGATTGCGCCAAGCACGTGCATCTGAGCCCCAACTATTTCGTGAATGTGTTCAAAAGGCAGACCGGCCGCACCTTCGTTCAGTTTGTGACGCAAGCGCGCATCGAGAAAGCCAAGACGCTGCTGCTCGAAGGCCGTCAGGTGCAGGAGATCGCCGCCGAGGTCGGCTACGAGGATCGACGCTACTTCAGCGACGTATTCAAGAAAGCCGAGGGAATGACCCCTTCCGAATATACCCGTAAATATTCTCCCTAATGCTTTGAAATGTCCCACTCGTCCGAGTGGGAATTTTTATATAATCGGCTTGTAAAACAAACACGGAGAGGGGAAATGGAAAGTTATGAAGCGTAGAACGTTATTTATTGGCTTGGCTTTCATCCTGATATTGAGCTTGATCGCCTGCAGCGGCAGCGGGGATAACAAGCAGGAGAATACCGCCTCTTCGCCTTCCGCGGCGCCGGAGTCGTCCCAAGCGCCGTCCGGGGACAAAATCAAGCTCGTCTTCTGGACCTTCGACCGGCATGACAGCGATTTCGTGAAGGAGGTCGTGGACCGGTACAACAGTACGAATCCCGACAACATCGAAGTCGAAGTGACCTCGATGGCGGAAAATTACGTGCAATCGGTGGACATCGCTTTTTCGAGCAATCAGACCCCCGACATTTTGCGGCCTAACCAGGATACGACGATTCCGTTTGTGAAGAAAGGTTATTTGGAGCCTTTGGACGGTTATTTGACGGAGGAGATGAAGGAGAAATTCGGCCCCACCTTCCAGGATCAAGTGAATCAGTTCGACGGTAAAACGTATTCGCTTCCCAACTTCGGCTATACGCTGAGACTGATCTACAACCAGGATCTGTTCGATAAAGCCGGCATTCAAAAGCCGCCGACTTCGCTGGAGGAATTGGTGGCGACGGCCAAGGCGATTACGGAGGCGGGGAAAGCGGACGGGCAGTACGGCTTCGCGCTGAATTTCAAAAGCCCGAAGAGCGCCCTGGATCGTTCGGCCCGGGAGATTTTGCAGCTAAGCGGCTATGACGGCTTCGGCTTCGACATCCGGCAGGGGAAATTCGATTTCAGCCCTTATGCGCCGATCATCGAAGCGTTTAAGCAGATGAAGGACGACGGAAGCATGCTTCCCGGCGTGGAATCGCTGGACATCGACCCGCTGCGCGCGCAGTTCGCCCAAGGGAAAATCGGGATGTACCTCTCGTATTCGGCCGAGGTGGGCGTATACTCCAACCAGTTCCCGACAGAGATCAATTGGGGAGCCGCGCAGGCGCCGTCCATCGACGGCACGGTGAAAGGAGCGGCCGGCTTCGCCAATTCCGGACAATGGCTCGCCATTTCGAGCGGGTCGAAAAACAAGGAAGCGGCCTGGAAGTTCCTGACGTATATGTACAGCGACGACGTGCTGCAAACCTATCACGAGCGCGGCTTGGGCGTAGCGGCGGTGCCCGCCATCGCCTCCAAGGCGAGCAAGCCGGACATCAAAAATAGCGACGGCTTCATGCTGACGGAATACGACGCGTTGTGGCCGCTGCCGCCGGCAGTGAACATTCAAGGACTAGATTACGGCAGTGCCTTCCTGAAGTACATGCTGGAAGGCGGCGGCTCGCTGGATCAGACGATCGAGGATTTGAATGCGCGTTACAACGACGCGCTCGGGAAGGCGGTCGCTTCCGGCGAAGTGAAGGTAACGCCGGACCCCGGCTTCGATCCGCTGAAGCTGCAAGGAACGATGCTGGCGCAATAAACAGAAAGGAATAAGCGCGGAGCGGAGCGCCGCCTCCGCGCTTGTTCGAGAGAGGGGCGGATAACTTGAATAAGAAGTGGCGAACCCATGCGGAGAATTACGGCTTCCTGTTCCCGAGCTTCTTATTAACCGTCGTGTTGGGCATCTATCCGATCTTCTGGGGCATGCGGTATATGCTTTACGATTATAAGGGCTACGGTCAAGAGATTTACGTGGGCTTCGACAATTTCGTCCGGCTGTGGGGCGACGACTTGTTCTGGAACGCGGCGCGGAACACGGCGATCTATGCCGGGGGCAAGATCGTCGTCACGATTCCGGTGGCGCTTATTCTGGCGGTCATTCTCGATCGCGGCCTGAAGGGACGGCATGCGTTGAGAGCGATTTATTTTATGCCGACGGTTATTAGTACGGCGGTGATCGCGGTCGTGTTTTTCATGATCTTTAATTCGTATAACGGCCTGCTGAATCAATTCCTGATGAAATACGGCCTCATTGCCGACGCGATCGACTGGCTCGGACCGAAGCATGCGATGCTGACCGTCGTGATCGTGGCGATCTGGGGCGCGATCGGGAATTACATGCTGCTGTTCCTGGCGGGACTGCAGGGCATTCCGGCGGACCTGTACGAGAGCGCGGACATCGACGGAGCGAACTTCCTGCAGAAGTTCTGGCGCATTACGATCCCGATGCTGGGACCTGTCATGCAGATGATCATGATGCTGGCGATCACCATTTCCCTCAAGGGCTACGAGAGCATTATGGTGCTTACGGAGGGCGGTCCGATCGGCAAGACCGAGGTGCTGTATCTCTATGTGTACAAGCTGCTGTTTCCGGTGTCGACCGGCGGCGGAATGCTGCAGGAAATCGGCTACGGAAGCGCGGTCGGCTTCGCTACAGCCGTCATTGTCGGCGGCGTAACGGGAATTTATTTCTACTTGTCGAAGCGGCTCAACAGGATTTACTAGGAGGTGATCGAAGTGGAGACAGTCGTTGTCGGGGCGAATCCTCGAAAAAACAGGCTTGCGGATCGCAAGGGGGCGCTGCTCAGAAAAGCGATTGCCCGCATTTTTCTTTGGGTCTTTTTACTTGTCGTGGCGTTCTTTACTTTATTTCCCGTGCTGATGGCGGTGCTGGGCTCGTTCAAGACCAATATCGAGCTTACCGCCGGAGCGACCCTTTTCCCGAAGCAGTGGCAATTCTCGAACTATCTCGAAGCGTGGCGGGGCGCCAATTTTTCTTTGTACACGTGGAACAGCTTGTTCGTCAGCGGGACGGCGACGATCGGCGCGCTGCTCGTGGCGACGATGGCCGGATACGTCGTGGATCGCAGGGATTTCGCGGGGAAACGGCTGTTTGTGTTCCTGCAGGCTTCCACCATGTTCATCTCCATCGGGGCGGTTGTGCTTCGTCCGCAATTCGAGCTTATGGTCAAGCTGCACCTGAACACCTCGCTATGGGGCGTCATTCTGATTCTGATCAGCGCGCATGCGTCCACCTTTTTTATTCTGATCGGCTTTTTCAAAGGAATTCCCCGCGAAATCGACGAATCGGCCATGCTGGACGGCTGCAGCTTTATGGGCATCTATTGGAGGATCGTGCTCCCGCTGCTCAAGCCGGGTCTTGGCGTTGCGGCGCTGTTCGCGTTCCGGGCGGCCTGGAACGAATATATTCTTCCCCTGGTGTTTACGATGAACAATACGAAGCTGCAGACATTAACCGTCGGTCTGGCCAATTTGCGCTACGGCAGCGGGGCGGCCATGCAGACGCATCTGATGATGGCGGGGGCTTGTTTGTCGATTCTTCCGATTCTGATCGTGTATATTTTCGCGAATAAGTCGTTTATGCATGTGACGGCGGGTTCGATTAAAGGGTAAGCGCGGATAAAAGGGACGGGGGACCAGTTCCGCTTCACGGGTCCCCCGGGTCGCTTCGTTATCCTTGCAGCAGCGCGTTCAGCGCTTCTCCGGTCAACAGGTTGCCCACGTAGAAGCTCCCGAATTCGCCGTATCTTGCGCTCACTTCGTCGAAACGCATTTCGTAAACCAGCTTCTTGAACTGCAGCGCGTCGTCCGCGAACAAGGTCACTCCCCATTCCCAATCGTCGAACCCGACGGAACCGGTAATGATCTGCTTCACTTTGCCCGCATAGCCGCGGCCGATCATGCCGTGGCTTCTCATCATCGTTTTGCGCTCTTCCATCGACAGCATGTACCAGTTATCCTGCAGGTTGCGCTTCTTGTTCATCGGGTAGAAGCAAATATGCTTGTTCTTCGGCAGAATCGGCTTCAGGCGCGCCGCGATCTCCGGCACCTGCGTCGGATCGACGCCGGGAGCTCCCATGTAGTTGCTCAGCTCCACAACGCTGACGTAAGAGTAAGCCTTCACCGTATAACGGGCAAAGCTGGAGCGGTTAAACGCATTCTCGATCTCGTTCAACTCTTCCAGCGTTTCGCGCAGATGCATCAGAATGAAGTCGGCCTTCTGTCCGACGATCGAATAGAAAGCATAGCTGCCTTCCTTGCGCTCCTCCGTCGCCGTCCATTCCGCGCGCAGCTTCGCGAACTCGTCCAACGCGGCGGCGCGGTCCGCGGGAGTCGCGGCGTTCCAGGCTTGCCAATCGATCGTGCGCAGGTCGTGCAGCGCGTACCATCCATCCAATGTTTGAGCGGCTTCGCTCATCGGTCATCTCTCCTTGTCCAAGGGCGTGTCTGCATCCTCCGAGGACAGCGGGTTTGCAGGCACGCTCTAGCTTGTTTCTTCCATTGTAGCCCAAGCGGAGAGCGGCGGGCAAACGGCACGGGCGCATAAATCGGGGGAAAACGGGGTTTTCGGCGTTTTGTTCACAGCTCATTCACACCCCCTGCGTTGACTGGGACAGGAGCAGCTTGTAAACTGGAATAGAGTCTTATTTTGGAGGTTTGCGCGATGATCGGTGGAGTCGTCGGCGGAGTGCTGTTTGGCATTATCGGTTCTCTGCTCTGTCTGGTGCTGTTTTTCGGCATCGGTTTTATTTTGAACATGCTGATCAAGACGACCTGGTTCCCGCTGTGGCTGTTCGTGATCGTCGTCATTCCGCTCGGCATTTGGCAGCTGTGGCAGGATGACTTGACCGTTACCGAGAATATACAATCGCTGCTCGTGTCCGATACGATTCTGATCGTGGCCGGAGGCGTCGGCGCTTATTTGAGCGGCTGGGCGATCCGCGCGCTGCGGCGAGGCGGCTATAAAATGTTCTAAAGCGCGGCCCCGCTGCCGCGCGAAGTCGGGAGGAGTCGCATGCTCCGGTTAACGGAAGGGTTGAAAATGGCGAAGTACGCGCTCGTGGGCGGATTGAACACGGGAGTGGATTTCGCCGTTTTTTGTGCGCTGGTGTACGGATTGGGCGTTCCTTCGGCGGGGGCGCAGGTCGTGTCCTATTTGGCGGGCACGGCCAACAGCTATTTGCTGAACCGCTATTGGACATTCGGAGTGCGAGGCAAGAGGAGCGGGGCGGAAATGCTCCGGTTCGTGCTTGTAAACGCAGTGTCGTTCGCGGCCGCCACGGCGGCATTGCTGGGACTCGAATACGGCGGGCTGGAGCCGGCCGCCGCCAAGGCGGTCTCCGTGTTCGTCTCCCTGGCGGTGAACTACGCGGGCTACCGGCTATGGGTGTTCGGCGGCAAGCGGCAGCCCGGACGCGGGCAAATCGGCGAGTCCGAATCTTGATTTATATGCTACAATAGAAGGATCATCACTTTGAAGAAAAGAGTGTCGATCCCGCGATGCGCGTGTCGAATTTAATGGAATTTACGGAAAATCACCGGTTTATCGTCAGCAGAGACTTTGCGCTCAGCAGTCTGGACCGGAAGGTGTTTGTCGGCCTCTATCAGCCGATAACGGGGGCGGTTTCGGCCGCCTTCTACCAGCTGCTCTACCATCAGATGGCAGAGGATGGCTCGGGCATATCGGCGCCGGAGTCGCAGCGCAAGTTGTTTCTCGGGCTCGGCGTGGAGCTGAACGCCGGCGGCCGGCAGTCGGTCGTCGAGGCGGCTTCGCGCCTGGAGGCGATCGGCCTGCTGCAGGTGTATCGCCATCATAATCCGCTGTCGGAGGAGACGCTGTACGAATATTCGCTTGTGCGGCCGCTTAGTTCCGCCGAGTTTTTCGCGAGCGAGCATCTGTCGCTGCTGCTGCGGGACAAGGTCGGCAAGAACGCGCTGCTGGAGCTGCGCGACGGCTTCGCGCCGGAGCCGCCGCCGGAGCTGGCGCGTTTCGTCAATCGCGAGGAGGCGACGGTTCACTTCTCGGAAATTTTCCGCATCAGCCCCGGCTTTGTCGATCCGGAGCTGGAGGCGGGCTGGTCGGAGAGCGCCGTCGCCAAGGAGCGGCCTTCGTTTCGGCCGGCGGAGCGGATTCGCCATAGCGAGATGATGCTGCGGTTTCCGCGCGGCTCGGCGAACCGGGTGTTCGTGGAGCGGCTGAACCGGGCTCCGCAGGCGATGACTCAAATCAACTATTTGGCCTATAAATACGATCTGGAGGTGCCGGAAATTTGCCGTTTGCTCGACGAGGACGGCATGTTCCGCCACGACGGCACGCTGCAGTGGGACGACCTGCAGCAGCGGGCGAATCTGATGTACCGGCAGGATCGCAGACGCGCGGAGGAGCGCGAGCGGTTTCTCGCCAGAGGTGAGGAGCGTTCGGGCAGTGTGCCTGCGGACGAGCCCGCGGCGGCAATTCCGCCGGCCCTGCTGCTCGCCATTCCCGAGCGGTTCCAGGAGAGCGTATCGGCGGAGCGTTACAACGAGATGCTTCGCAAAGAGCCGTATACGCGGATGCTGGCCCGTTATTTCCCGGGAGAGGTGCCGGACAATTTCGTGCGCGTATTCGAGCGCATCGACCTAAGCTACAAGCTGCCCGAGCCGGTCATCAACGTGCTGATCCATTACGTGTTTTCGCTCGGGCGGGCGCAGCGGCTGACGAAATCATTCGTCGATGCGATCGCCTCCAACATGCTGGCCAAAGGCATCGACACGCTCGAGAAAGCGGTTCTGTACGTCCGCGAGCAGGAGAAGCTGAACGAAGCGCTCGATCGCAAAAACCGCGGGGAAGACGCGCCGCGCGCCGCGGCATCCGGCGGACGCGGCGGCGCGCGGAAGAAGCCCGCGATGTCGGTCGTCAAGGATACGGGACCGACGGAGGAGGTCACTCCGGAGGAGCTGGAGCGGATGCTGGCCCGGGCGAGGGAACGGAAGAGCAAAAAATGACGCCGGCAAGGAGCTGCGACGAATTGAGCGATGCTTTATTTCGACGCAGGATCTAAAACGACCCGAGAGAAGGAGGCCTCGAGTATGGAATCGTTAAGAGACGCTTTGAGCAGGCTGCCGTTCGGTCCGCAGTCGGGACAGGGGCGCGATATCGCCGAACAAGTGCTTGCCGATCCGCTCGTGGTCGACCTGCGCCGTCGTTATCCCGAGCTGGACGAACAGACGCTGCGTCTGAACTTGAACCGCCTGTACCAGATGACCAAGGAATCGCGCAACTGCCAGGCCTGTCCGGGCCTCGAAGCCTGTCCGAACGACATGCAGGGCCATTCGACAGGCATTTCGTGCGAAAGCTTAAACGGCCGCTGGCAGATCAACGACTTCAAAACGCCGTGCTCCAAATGGATCGCGTTCGAGAGCCGGGAGCGCATTCGCCGCCGGGTGACGAGTCTGTATCTGGACAACTCCGAGCTTGGGCAGTTTTATGATGAAGAAGAGATGATCCGACTCGATGCGAACCGCGCCGTGGCCGTAGATCAGCTGCAGGAATTCGCCGACAGCGTGGAGGAATCGGGACTGCCCAAGCGCGGCTTGTTCCTTCAGGGCGACTTCGGCACGGGAAAGACGTACTTGGCCGGCTACCTGCTGCACAGATTGGCGCAAAAAGGCTACTCCGGCGTAATCGTCTATATGCCCGATTTCGTCGAGGACGCCAAGGCGCTGATGTTCGAGCCGCTGAAGCTGAAGGAGACGGTGACGCTGATGAAGGAGGCGGACCTGCTCGTCTTCGACGACATCGGCGCGGAAAATTTGACGCCCTGGGTTCGCGACCATGTACTGGGCGCGATTCTGAACTACCGGATGAACCGCAAGCCGACCTTTTACACGTCCAATCACAATCTCGAGGATCTCGAGAGGCATTTCAGCTTCACCCACAAGGAAGGCGAAGAGATGCACAAGGGACAGCGGCTCATGGACCGCATCCGTCCGTTCGTCGACATCATCCATGTTCGGGGACGCAATCATCGCGGCTTCGGGAAATAAATTGCAGGGGCTTTTCCAAAAGCTTGGGCAGCGCTGATCATCGAGGCAGGGAGGGGGATGTATCTTCTGTAGAGCGAAGCGCCTGCTTCATACGGTCGTGAAATCACCTTGTTACGAGTTTAACAATTCCAATTTCATGACCGTATCGGCAGCGGAAGAAGATACATCCCCCGTTCTTAATTTTCGATGATCCTAATGCGCTGCACTTAAGTGACTGCTGGAGCAGCCCCTTCAGTTAAACCGTCTACCCTTATTTCAGAGAAAATTCCCCCCTGCATGGCGCCGTTTCGCGCTATGATGGAATGGGGGATTTTTGTGTTGGAGACCTAATGTGCAGACAGGGGAAGGTGACGCATACGGACGCGATTTTCAGGCGCTTCAAAAATGTGACGTTCAAAAACCGGATCATCTTTATTTTCCTCATCAGCAGTCTTGCGCCGTTCATCTGCCTGGGCGTGATCTCCTTCTATACGATCGATTCGATTATCGGCAACAAGGTGGAAAGCGCACTGCAGAGCAACCTTCATCAGGACCTGATCACGCTGGAGAACGCCTTGAACAATATGAGCCATGTGTCCCAGCAGCTCGCTTACGGCGGCGGAACGAACCGGCTGTTCGAGCAGCTGTCCAACGAGCAGGAGCCTTACGAACGGCTGCGCCTGGTCAACGAGATGAGAAGTGAGCTGAACAACATTACCTTTTCCAATCCGAACGTCGGCTTGGTGCTGTATTATTACCCGGACAAGCGCGAGTATCAATATGAAAATTTTCGCGTCAGAGGCAGCTTCGAGCCCGACAGTCTGCCCGTCTTGTCGGCGTACCCGGAGATTACTTATTACGGACCGCATCCGAGCTACAACGGATCGATCAATCAATACGTATTCAGCATTATGCGCAAGGTCAACCAGCCGGATCAAAACGTTTATCTGTATATCGAATCCGGACGGAACGCGCTTAAATCGCTGTTCGCGCCGCAAAATCAGAAGGAAACGTCCCGCCGCCTGCTGCTGCTGAGCGACGACGGGGACATCGCCTTCAGCGAGGTCGGCGAGACGTTCCCGGTAAGCTCGCGGTTTCCCGGCTTCGACCCCGAGGTGGAATCGGGCTATTCCGGACCGTATTTCTGGAACAAGGAGACGAGCAATCAAGGCTGGAGCATCGTGTCGGTGCTGCCGGAGCGGGAGCTGAAGCAGGAGCGCAACCGCTGGCTGCTGCAGATCACGGGCATCTTTCTCGTTTTTCTGCTGATGGCGGTGCTGGTCGCATGGGTGCTCTGGAAAATGGTCTACCGGCCGCTGGACAAGTTCCATCATGAAATCAAATCGCTGATCCACTCGGAGGCGCAGGTGCGGACGGAGCCGACGTTTATTCCCGAATTCGATTATTTGCTATACCAAACCCGCAGCATGAAGGGGAAAATCTGGGCGCTGTACAACGAAATCGAGCAGAAAGAGAAACGACGGGCCGATCTGGAGGTGGAGAAGCTGCTCTACCAGATCAATCCGCATTTTCTGATGAATTCGCTCGATACGGTGCACTGGCTGGCTCTGATGAACGGCCAGGAGGAGATCGACAAGCTGGTGCTGAGTCTCAACAAGCTGCTGTACTACAACCTGGGGAAAATGGGAGAGGCTTCGACGATCGGCGATGAAATCGAAGCGCTTAAGGAATATTTGCAGCTGCAGCAAATCCGTTACGACTTTCAATTCGATGTCGATCTGGATGTGGACGAACGGTGTCTCGGCCAGCCGAGCCCGCGCTTCCTGCTGCAGCCGCTGGTCGAGAACGCGCTGTATCACGGAGTCAGCGACGACGGGTATATTTATGTCGGCGCGCGAATGCTGGACGACAAGCTGCAAATTGTCATTCAGGACAACGGAGAGGGCATGTCTCAGGAGACAATCGACGCGCTGCTGAGCGAGGACGCCCAGGAAAGCCATAAAGTGGGGATGGGAATCGGCATGAAATATGTAAAGCGAATACTGCAGACAAGCTATGGCGATACGGCGGCGCTGCGGATTAAAAGCGATATCGGCAAAGGCACGATCGTGACGCTCAGTCTGCCGGCGGCAAGAGGGGAGCAAGCGGGATGATACGCGTGCTCGTAGTTGACGACGACAAGCTGGTCCGCAAAGGCTTGATCTCCGCGATGCCCTGGAAGCAGTTCGGGATGGAGGTGGCCGGAGAGGCGAACAACGGCGACAACGCCTTGAAGTTTATGGAGGCCCATCCGGTGGATTTGCTGATGACCGACTTGTCGATGCCGGTCATGTCCGGCATCGAACTGATGCGCATCGTTCGGGAGCGGTATCCGCACGTGCAGATTGTCGTTCTGACGCTGCATCGGGATTTCGAATATATCCAGGAAGCGCTCCGTCTCGGGGCGATCGATTATATTGCGAAGATTCAGCTGGAAAAGGAGCAGTTCGAGGAGGTGCTCGGTCGGATCAGCCGCCTCTGGAAGCAGAAGGAGCGGCAGCAGCTGCAGAGCGGAAGAAGCGATCCCGACGCGGAGTGGGAGGCGGGCGCGCCGGAGGCTTTGCGGGTGCTGTATGCGCTCCATCCCCAGGGAGAGCACATTCGGCAGGAAGCGCTTCCCGGGCAAGCGGTCGAGGCGGAGCCGGGCATCTGGTATTGGCCCGCGGACGCCGCGGCCGATGACGGGTCGTCGCCGGAGACGAACGATGCGGTTGCGGCGATGACGCTGATCGGCTTGCAGGGAATGAGCCGCAAAGCGGTTTTGCAGCTGCTTCGCTCGTACCGGAAGCACGATTTGTTTTACGATTACGACCCTGCGTCTCCGTCGTACACGGTGAATGCCAGGGACGTGCTGGAGCGGGACGGCGGCGAGCCAAGTCCGTCCATGGAGACGATCAGCGAGCAATGGGGAGCGGCGGAATGGATCTACGAGGACGAAGCGTTCCGGCGGATGCTGCGGGAATTGAAGGCACTGCGGCTGCCTGCGGTGCGGCTGATTCGGATTTTTATTTCGTTGTCGGACGAATGGAATCGGCTGTACAGACCGCTGTTGGCGCAGCCGATCGCGATGGAGGATTATTTTGCAAGCTGGCATGGGTTTCGGCTGTGGCTGACGGAGGTGCGGGAGCAGATTCGCGAGGCCGGGGGGAAGCCGCAGTTTTCCGCGGAAATCCGCGGCAGCCTGGACAAGGCGATGAGCCTGGCCCGCCAGCACGTCGGCGAGCCGATCTCGACCGGGGAAATCGCCCAGACGGTCAATATGAGCAGCAGCTATTTCAGCCAGTGTTTTAAGCTGTATACGGGCCAATCCTATGCCGATTATGTCCGGAATATCCGCATCGAGCAGGCCAAGGGTTTCCTGCGCAACACGACGCGCACGATCCAATGGATCGCCGAGCAGTGCGGCTACTCGGACGAGAAATACTTCAGCCGGCTGTTTCGGGAGCAGACCGGCCTGCTGCCCAGCGAATATCGCCAGAGGAACGAGCTCTAGGGCGTGTATGCAACCTCCGAGGATAGCAGATTATGCCGAATTTTCGTTCCATGCCAGGAACTTTTGCGAAGGCGTACCGGGGGTACGTCAAAGGGTCGAAGCAGGGGGCGAAAAGGCGGTGAAAGATGCCCCTGAGCGGGTTTGCATACACGCCCTAGGTAGAGAGCCGCACGAAATGAAGGTAGACAATTTCGTGCGGCCGTTTGTTTTAAAACCCGAATTTCTCTACCCCGTTCCGCCAAAGCTCTCTATCTCGCGTCCGTAAAAGCCCGTGATATATTGAAGTCGTCACAGGATGCAACCATTTCAAAGGGGGAGCACAATGAAAAAGCATTTGACGTTATTGCTCGCGCTTACGGTCGCTGCGGGCAGCTTGTCCGCCTGCAGCGGCGGAAACAAGGAATCCGGCGGGAGCGCCTCGGGCAGTCCGGCGGCGACGACCGGCGGCAGCCAGGAGACGAGCGCGCCTTCGTCGTCGGCGGCGGAGGAAGCCGTGGACCCGTTCGCGAAATTCGATGCGCTGACGGAGATTTCGATCGGCCGGGCGATCGATCCGAATTACAAGTTCGACGATACCGATACGCCGGAGGACAATGTGTATACCCGCTGGCTCAAGGACAAGTACAACATCGCCGTCAAGCATGCCTGGGAAGCGGCGCAGGGAACCGATTATCAGCAGAAGGTCAGCCTGGCGATTTCGAGCAACGACCTGCCGGACGCGATGGTCGTCAACGAAACCCAACTGAGACAGATGGTGAAGGCCGGACAATTGGCCGATCTGAGCGAGGTATATGAGAAGTACGCAAGCCCGGCTTTGAAGGCGGTCTACGATTCCAACCCCGGCCTGCTGGACAGCGTTACGTTCGACGGCCAGCTGTTCGCGCTGCCGGAGACGACTTTGCCGTCGGCTCCGCTGACCTGGGTGCGCAAGGACTGGCTCGACCAGCTCGGGCTTCAGCCGCCCAAAACGCTGGAGGATATCGAGAACATCGCCCAGGCGTTTATCGACCATAAAATGGGCGGGGACAACACGATCGGCATTGTCGGCACACAGCAGGGCGGCACGCTGTATTCAACCTTCCTGAACTCGACGGACCATTGGTACAACTTCTCGTCGATCTTTTTCGCCAATGACGCTTATCCGGGCATCTGGGTGAAGGACGAGAGCGGCAACGCCGTATACGGCTCGATTACGCCGGAGACGAAGCAGGCGCTCGCACAGATGAGAGAGTGGTACGACAAAGGCATTTTGGATAAGGAGCTGGGCGTGCGCAAAAGTACGGGCGAGGTCGTCGCGAGCGGACAAACCGGCATTTTCTTCGGGCCATGGTGGTCCGCGTACAACAACATTCCGGATAACGTCAAGAACGATCCGAAGGCCAACTGGCGGGCGTATGCCGCTCCGGTCGACGCCGCGGGCAAGTTCAATTCGAACTCGGCGACGGGCAGCAGCTATATTGTCGTGAGCAAAAAATACAAGCACCCGGAAACGGTAATCAAAATGCTTACGCTGCATCAGTGGGGCAAGGACGAGGAATATCAGACGCTGACGCAGGGCAAGCAGCTGACATCTCAGGAGGTGCCGCTGTTCCTCATTCTCGGCGCCGGGGATCAGCTCGAATACGCGGTCAACTCGCTGCGCGATTATTTGGCGGGCAAGATGAAGCTGGAGGATTTCGACCAGGTCAATTACGGCTGGGCTTACGAAATGGCCAACCACGCGCTGAACGTCAAAAAAGAACCGATGGACGACTACGACATCGAATATTGGGACCAGACGACCGATGAAGGCTTTTTCACTCATCTGTACGCTCACTTGAACGGCGGATCAGCTTTCGTCGATGCCGATATCAACTGGGTGCGCAGCATCGCCACGGCTCAGACCAAGACGATGGAATCGAGATGGACGAACCTGAAAAAGTTGGAGGACGAGACGTTCCTGAAAATCATCATGGGCAGCGCCGAGCTGGATTCGTTCGATACGTTCGTGCAGAAATGGAAGGAGCAGGGCGGAGACAAGATTACGGAAGAGGTCAATGAATTGAAGTGAGTTGGCGTCGCAGCGGCTGTCCCGTAAGTAAGTTGCTATGAAAGATAATCGATGAACAAGGTGACAGGGGGATGTACCTCCCTCCGATGCTATACGCCCCTGAAATTTGAATAGGTAAACCCGTTGTAAGGTGATTTCAGGAGCGTATGAGGCAGTCTCCGGGAGGTACATCCCCCTTCTTTGTCTATCGATCATCCCAAGCAGCATTGCTAAGGGACAGCCGCTGCGCAATAAGGAGAAATAAAAATGCTCAACAGAGGTTTCCACAAGCACTATTACTTCATGCTGCTGCCGGGACTGGTCTGGCTGCTCTTTTATAATCTGCTGCCGATGTACGGCATCCTGACGGCGTTCAAGGATTTTAATCCAGGGCTTGGCATCCTGAAGTCTCCATGGCTCGGCCTGGAAAACTTTCGCTACATGTTCGAGCTGGACGACAGCAAGCTGATTTTCAGAAATACGATCGTGATCGCCTTCGCGAAAATGGTCGGCAACCTGCTCGTTCCCCTTGCCTTCGCCTTGATGCTGAACGAGGTGAAAAATCGCCTCTTCACACGCACGGTGCAGACGGCGGTTTATTTGCCGCACTTCCTGTCCTGGGTTATCGTGGCCGGGATGATGCTGGACATTTTCTCCTACAACGGGCCGGTAAATCAGGGGCTTGCGGCGCTCGGCGCGGAGAAGCTGATGTTTTTTACGAACGAAAAGCTGTTCCCGGCGCTGCTGGTCGGAAGCGATGTGTGGAAGGAGTTCGGCTTTAACGCCATTATTTTCTTCTCGGCGCTGACGTCGATCAATCCGGAAATGTACGAGGCGGCGGCGATCGACGGAGCCTCCCAATGGCAGCGGCTGACGCGGATTACGATTCCGAGCGTTCTGCCCGTGGCCGTGCTGCTCGCTACGCTCAGTCTCGGCAACATTTTGAATGCCGGCTTCGATCAAATTTTCAACATGTACAATCCGTCCGTCTACTCCACCGGCGACATTATCGATACATGGGTTTACCGCGCGGGTCTGATCGACATGCAGTACGGGCTTGCTACGGCAGTGGGCTTGCTGAAGTCGGCGGTCGGATTTTTCCTGATTACGATTTCTTACGGCCTGGCCTACCGATTCGCCAACTACCGAATTTTTTAACATAAAGGATGAAGTCCCATGGTTACCGAACGCTCGGCGCTGTCCAGATTGTTTAACGGCTTAAACGTCTTCGTGCTGATTGCGACGATGCTGCTCTGCCTGCTGCCGGTGTGGTACACGCTCTCGATTTCCCTGAGCGACAAGGCCGCGGCTGCGGCCGGGCGCGTGTTTCTGCTGCCTGAGGGGTTTACCTTCGATTCCTACAGGACGATCGTGAACGACGGGCAGTTTCTGAAGTCGTTTTTCATTTCCGTGCAGCGGGTCGTCTACGGCTCGGCGATCTCGTTTATCGTCGTTCTGCTGATGGCTTATCCGCTATCGAAGACGTCCAGGGAGTTTCGTCCCCGGAATACGATCATGTGGCTGCTCATTTTTGTGATGCTGTTTAACGGCGGCCTCGTTCCGTGGTATTTGACGATGAAGCTGCTGGGAATGATCAACAGCATATGGGGACTCGTGCTGGGCGGCGGCCTGCCGGTATTTAACGTCATTCTGGTCATGAACTATATCCGCAACATGCCGAAGGAGCTGGAGGAGTCGGCGCTGATCGACGGCGCGGGCCCGTGGCGCATTTTGTTCGGCATTTTGATGCCGCTGGCGATGCCGGTGCTGGCTACGGTGCTTGTGTTCACGATCGTGTACCATTGGAACGAATTTTTCCAAGGGCTTGTGCTAATGAACAAGGCGGAGCGTTACCCGCTGCAATCGTATATTCGGCAGGTGGCTGTCGTCATCGATCCGACCCGCATGGACGAGGAATCGGTCAAGCGGATGTCCAACCTGTCCAATCAGACGCTGAACGCGGCGAAAATATTTATTTCGATGCTGCCGCTGCTCGTCATCTACCCGTTTCTGCAAAAATATTTTGTCAAAGGCATTACGCTGGGCTCGGTTAAGGGGTGAATTCATGTGCGGAATAAACCGCAGCGGCTGCTTGCCATTTCGCTGCTTCTGGCGACGTTGGGGCTGAGCGCTTGCACGGGCGCCGACGGCGAAGACGGAGCAACGGATACGGTTGCGAAAACGACGGAAAAGGAGGGGAGCGCCATGTCGGTATCGGTTCCGGCCTGGTCGGAGCGGGCGGTGATGTACGAGGTGAATGTACGGCAGTATACGAAGGAGGGAACGTTCCGCGCCTTCGCCGAGCATCTGCCCCGGCTTCAAGAGCTGGGCGTCGATATGTTATGGCTGATGCCGATTCATCCGATCTCGCAGACGAAGCGCAACGGCACGCTCGGCTCGTATTACGCCGTACAGGACTACAAAGCGGTCAATCCGGAATTCGGCACGAAAGAGGATTTCAAGGCGCTGGTGGACCGAGCGCACGAGTTGGGCTTTAAGGTTGTGCTGGATTGGGTCGCCAATCACACCGGCTGGGACCACGAATGGCTGGTGAACCCCGGCTGGTATACGACGGACGAGGCGGGGAATATCGTCCAGCCTCCGGGAACGAACTGGACGGACACGGCGGATCTGAATTATGCCAATGCGGATATGAGAGCCGCCATGCTGGACGCGATGAGGTATTGGGTGGAGGAGTTCGATATCGACGGTTACCGCTGCGATTATGCGGGCGGAGTTCCGGTCGATTTCTGGGAAGAAGCCCGCGCGGCGCTGGAGCGGATCAAGCCGGTCTATCTGCTGGCGGAGGACGATCAGCAGCTCGGACTGCTTCGCCATGCTTTTAACGCCAACTACGGATGGCGTCTGTATAACCTGATGAACGGCATCGCCAAAGGTCAAGGCCAGAGCCATGTCGAGCAGCTGCACCGGTATGCCGAGCGTCTGGCCTCCGACTATCCGAAAGGCGCTTATCCGCTGCATTTTACGTCGAACCACGACGAAAATTCCTGGACCGGAACGGAATACGAGCGTTTGGGCCCGGCGGTCGAGACGATGGCGGTGCTCTCTTTCACGATGCCGGGAATGCCGCTGATCTACTCCGGGCAGGAAGCCGGGCTAGACAGACGGCTGGCGTTTTTCGAGAAGGACGAGATCGGCTGGGACGACCTGCCGCTGCAGTCTTTTTACCGGACGCTCGCGGATTTGAAGCACGGCCATCCCGCGCTGTGGAACGGCGTGGCGGGCGGCTCGTACGAACGGCTGGAATCCGGGGGAGACCCGGTGCTGGCGTTCGTGAGGAAGCACGAGGACAGCGTTGTGATTGTCCTTGCGAATTTGTCCGGAGAGCCGGCACAGGGGAAGGTTCGAACGGATGCTTTCGCAGGCGCGTACGAAGCTTTCCCGGATGGGGAATCGGTAACGTTGGCCGCCGAGCTGACCGTCGATTTGCAGCCTTGGGAATATCGGATCTATACGGCTTCTGCCGACTAAATAAAGGAATGCGGCCTCCTTCTGATGCGGGTATCGTCATCAGGGAGGCCGCATTTTTTGGCGGTTCGGCGCAGATGCAGTTAAGGGGTGCCGGCTGTCCATTCTGTATGATTATTCATACAAAATATGGCGTTGGAGCGGCCGGGGCGGTGAATTTGTGTGAAAAATCACACAAGTTGGCCTCAAATAGATGAAAAGGGCCGAATCTTGTGTGAAATTTCATATAAAACCAAAATTCGGGTTTGAGCAAAAGAGATCTCTCTGATCAGGAAGGCTACTTTTTTTCAAAATGGATTTATCAGTTTTTTTGATAGACACTTATTGACAGTTCGCTTATCCACCTGATAAGATTTCACCAATACCAAGTAAATAGATAAGATTTACATGGTATATGGTTATTGTGTGATAAGTCGCGTTCCGCACAACACGAGTTGACGGGCGCGCCAAAGGGACCGCTACCCGTGACCGGAAAGGCCAACCGGAGCGAAGGAGCGCAAAATCACATTGAAATGGTTGGGGTGGATAAACATGAAAACATTAAAAAGTTTCCAATTCGTACTTATCGCGGCGTTGATCGTCACCGTGCTGGCGGCATGCGGCTCTAAAAACAATAACGGCGAGCCGTCCAACGCAGCGTCGCCAAGCTCGCCCGCCGCGAACGAATCGCCGAGCGCTTCGCCTTCCGCGGAGCCGAGCAAGGAAGTTCCGAAAGACATCGAACTGCTTAACGTATCTTACGATCCGACTCGCGAGCTGTACGAAGAATTCAACAAAAGCTTCGTGGAATATTGGAAGGAAACGACCGGCGGCAAAATCACGATCAAGCAATCGCACGGCGGTTCGGGAAGCCAGGCGCGTTCGGTTATCGACGGCTTGGGAGCGGACGTCGTCACGCTGGCGCTCGGCTACGACATCGAGGCGCTTGTGGAGCCGGGGCTGATCAAGCCCGACTGGCAGCAAACGTTCGAACAGAACAGCACGCCTTACACGTCGACGATCGTTTTCCTTGTCCGCAAGGGCAATCCGAAAGGCATTAAGGACTGGGACGATCTGATCAAGGACGGCATCCAGGTTATTACTCCGAATCCGAAAACGTCGGGAGGCGCGCGCTGGAACTACTTGGCCGCATGGGGCTATGCAACGAAAACGCTCGGCTACGACGAAGCGCAGACGCTCGATTTTCTAAGCAAGCTGTTCAAAAACGTGCCGGTGCTCGACACGGGCGCCCGCGGATCGACGACGACGTTCGTGGAAAAAGGCATCGGCGACGTGCTGCTGGCCTGGGAGAACGAAGCCTATCTCGCGTTGAAGGAGTTCGGCGACAACTACGAGATCGTTACGCCATCCCTGAGCATTCTGGCCGAACCGCCGGTCGCCATCGTCGACAAGAACGTCGACAAGAAAGGCACGCGCGAGGCGGCGACGGAATACCTCAAGTATCTGTACACCGAGCAAGGCCAGGAGATCGCGGCGAAAAACTTCTATCGCCCTCGCCTGCAATCGGTGGCCGACAAATACAAAGACCAGTTCGGCGAGCTTAATCTGCTGACGATCGATCAGGATTTCGGCGGCTGGAACGAAGCGCAGACGAAGCATTTCTCCGACGGAGGCACGTTCGACCAAATTTACACGCCGGGTTCCTAACCAAGGGCCGGCAGGAGGTTTAACGCGGCATCATGACACGTATTCGAAAAAAAGAACGGATTTTTCCCGGATTTTCCATCACCTTGGGCTTTACGATCCTCTATCTCAGCTTGATCGTCTTGATCCCGCTGGCGGCGCTGGCCATCAAATCGGCGGACCTGTCCGCCGCGCAGTGGTGGAAGACCGTGTCCGATCCGCGCGTCGTAGCCTCCTACAGGCTGAGTCTGACGACCGCGTTCGTCGCGGCCGCCGTCAACTTCGTCTTCGGTTTGCTGCTTGCCTGGGTACTCGTGCGCTACGAGTTCCCGGGCAAACGAATCATAGACGGACTCGTCGATCTGCCCTTCGCGCTTCCGACGGCGGTAGCGGGCATCGCGCTTACGACCATCTATGCGCCCAAAGGCTGGATCGGCTCCCTGCTCGAGCCTTTGGGCATTAAGGTGGCGTACACCCCGATCGGTATTACGATCGCGCTGATCTTTATCGGAATCCCTTTCGTCGTGAGGACGGTCCAGCCGGTGCTGCAGGACTTGGAAGCCGATATGGAGGAAGCGGCGGTGATGCTGGGCTCGTATCGCCTGCGCATTTTCTTCAAAATCATTTTGCCGGATTTGCTCCCCCCGCTGCTGACGGGCTTCGCGCTGGCGTTCGCCCGCGGCATCGGCGAATACGGCTCGGTCGTGTTCATCTCCGGGAACATGCCGCTGAAGACGGAAATCGCGCCGCTGCTGATCATTACGAAGCTGGAGCAGTTCCAATACGCGCAAGCCGCGGCGATCGCCGTCGTGCTGCTGCTGATCTCCTTCGCGCTGCTTCTCGTTATCAACATTTTGCAAAGGTGGAGCAATCGCCGCCTTCGCGCCGTGAAGGGGGGCTGATCGGGCATGGCGGGTATCGTTACGAATCCGCGGGCTTCGACCAAGTCCGCTGCCAAGCCGCATCTGTCGGAGCCGAGAATCGTGAAGTACGTACTGATCGCCGTCGCGCTGCTGTTTGTCGCCCTGATCGTGCTGCTGCCGATGGCGGCGGTGCTGGCGGAAGCGTTCCGCAAAGGCTGGAACGCATACGTGAGCGCCCTGACCGATCCGGACGCGATGTCGGCGCTTAAGCTGACGCTCATTACCGCGCTGATCGCCGTTCCGCTGAATACGATTTTCGGCTTGGCGGCGGCGTGGGCGATTACGAAGTTCAAGTTTCGCGGGAAAAATTTTCTCGTTACGCTGATCGATTTGCCGTTCGCGGTGTCGCCTGTCGTGAGCGGACTGATCTACGTGCTGCTGTTCGGCGCGCAAGGGCTGCTCGGACCTTTGCTGGGCAAGTACGACATTCAAATCATTTTCGCGACGCCGGGCATCGTGATCGCTACGATGTTCGTTACCTTCCCATTCGTGGCCCGGGAGCTGATCCCGCTTATGGAGACGCAGGGCGTAACGGACGAGGAAGCGGCGGTCAGCCTCGGGGCGAAAGGGTGGCGTGTGTTCTTCAAGGTGACGCTGCCGAATATCAAGTGGGGGCTGCTGTACGGCATGATTTTGTGCAACGCGAGAGCGATGGGCGAATTCGGCGCGGTATCGGTCGTCTCCGGCCATATTCGGGGCGAGACGAACACGCTGCCGCTGCATATCGAAATTTTGTATAACGAGTATCAGTTCAGCGCCGCGTTCGCCGTCGCTTCCCTGCTGATGGTGCTGGCCGTCGTCACTCTTGTCGTTAAGTCCATTTTGGAAAGCCGCATGAGCGAGGAAAATCGCTAAACTCAGTCAACATCGACAAAGGGAAACGGAGGAATCGCAGATGGCTAAACCGGTAGAAGTAGACGAACGCTGGCTGGCGCGGATCGCCGAGCAGGTGAACGGATTGGAATACGGCGAGGTCAACATCGTCGTGCATGACGGAAGAATCGTGCAGATCGAGCGGAAGGAGAGAAGGCGGTACGACGACGCAGCCACAGCGCGCGCCACGCCGAAGCAGGGGCAGCGGGAATCGCTCAAGCCATCTTGAGCAGGCGGGCGGGGCAGGTCGTCTCCGGAAGCGCTTGGAGGACGGATCATTAATGGCGGCGTTAGGGAGCTTTTCCCGGCGCCGTTTTTTTGCGTAATGGAACGTTCCTTGGCGGTCTCGCAGGCTGTTGCTCCGGCGATTCGGCTGCTGATCAACCTTTTAACGGCCTGACAGACCGCTATTCCGGTGATCTGCCGCTGATCAGCCTTTTAACGGCCTGACGGACCGCTATTCCGGTGATCTGCCGCTGATCAACCTTTTAACGGCCTGACGGACCGCTATTCCGGTGATCCGCCGCTAATCAGCCTTTTAACGGCCTGACGGACCGCTATTCCGGTGATCCGCCGCTGATCAGCCTTTTAACGGCCTGACGGAAGCCGTCGATTAACTGTGGCTAAACACAACGCCTTCTCTCCCACTCGGTAATTTTGCGAGTTCATGTGGGACAGGAGGCGTTTTTTGACGTGCTTGCTGC
>NZ_JBHMDN010000002.1:0-57735 GCF_042431195.1 Cohnella cellulosilytica | reverse complement strand
TGAGTCGAATTACAATATGGAACTGATAGCCCTTGATATATAAGGCCTCATTACCCCTCTACACCTCTCTTGTCCACAATTTGCCCACATGGATTATATTCCCATTCGTTTCCTAGAGATTAATTGCTGTATTGAGTACGTCGGCTAGAGACTCTTGCATGTTGGGGAGTACGTGTGTGTATGTGTTTAACGTTGTGCTTGTCTGCGCGTGACCAAGTCTTTCCGATACCGCCTTAATTCCTTGAGCAAGACCAAAAGGTACGGGCGATAAAAGGTAAGTCGCATGGGTGTGTCTAAGATCATGCGGTGTGATAGGTGGCACACCGATTCGAGCTATGTCCCCCTTCATAATTTTGTTAATCACGGAATTGTACATAAGTTCGTTTTTTATACCCGGGATGACGATGTTTTTGCTATTTGGCTTCTGGGCTATTTTATATTCCCGCAAATAGGAGATTACTTGATCCGGTACGGTGATTGTACGACGGGATGCATCATTCTTCGGACTCGTTTTTATAAAGATTCCTTTTTCTTTTGTCCAAGCAACTGTTTGTTCGACTCGGATCGTTTTGCTTCTGAAATTAATATGGTTCCAAGTTAATGCTGTTATCTCACCGGGTCGCATGCCTGTTGTAAGACCGAGTAAGTAAAATGGATATAGCCGACTATTTTTCGTATTTTGAAGGAAATACTCAAAATGTTGTTTTGTCCACACTTGAAACTTTTCTGGCTTGTATTTTGGTTTGCTAACCATTGAAGCCACGTTCCGGTCAATGTAACCCCATTCTAGAGCCTTATTCAATGTTTGATTGAGCAGGCGAACGATATTGATAATTGTTCCAGCAACTAAATCACCTTCCCCAAGATCCGTTATGAATTTTTGAACTTGAGCCGGGTTAAGCTTCTTAAGATGAATCCGTCCCAATTTCGGGACAATGTACTTCTCCATTTGAGCGAACTTCTGTTCTAGCGTATTTTCCTCAACCTCGTTAACCAGAACATTCTGTAGAAACTTCTTCATAAAGCTTTCAACTGTTTCATCTTTTGCAGAAGCGGATAGTATTCCAGAATTATATTTCCTTTTGAGATCCGCAGCCGCTTGCTTAGCCTCTTCCTTTGTTTTGAATCCACTATCCCCTGGCTGGCTTCGCTCGCCTGTTGCTGGATCGGTAACACTGATCCTAAATTCCCACGTTGCCCCACAAGTGCATTTTCGATTCTTCGGGCATTTACATCCGCGCTTTCGATAGGATGCCATGACATCTACCTCCAAATGAGAACTCATGTTCTATTGATATGTATGATAGACAGCCTCGCGGCTGGGAAGCGCAAGTTGCTCTTATGTATGGTAGTTCTATTACCGCGGAATCTTTTTGAGGTATGCCAGTTCCACTGGTACTCCGCAAACAGCGGCAGCTTCGTAGATCGTCAAGCCGTCCAGTAGGAGTTGATCCTCGACCAGCAACTCCACGGCAAATTGATTCGCTTCCCGTTCGATTCGTTCGATGGAGTGCAGCGTATTTGACCGCAAGAACGGAACGTTAACATTTGGATGCATGATTCGATGACCTAATTCATGCGCGATGACAAATCGCTGAAGTTCTTCGCTCAGATTAGAGTTCACGTGGATCATCATCACTCGTCGACTGGAGTTGAAATAGCCCCATACGTTTTTAAAATCCTCGTAGAAGATTAAGATTTGCTTATGTGAAGCGATTAGGAGTGGGTCGTTGGTGTGGTATTTATCTGTTATCCGCTTCACCATGCTCTTAATTCGCACGATGATCCCCTCGCTGTTTAGTTTCTGTATTTCTTCGGAGTAAATTTTTTCTTCGCCATTTGCTTGGCGATAATCAAAGAATTCTCCAGCGAACGACGAAGAAGCTCCCGATCTTCGTCGTCAAGTGGTTCTCCGTGGAAGGCCAAAGCCTCTTTGCTGTCCAAATCGGCCATGATTCGTTCAAGGTCCTTAGCGATGTCCTTTTCGTCCTTGTCGTCGAGGGCATAATAAGGACGGTTGCGCTCATTGGATCGACCAAGAAGATAGTCAATGCTGCACTTAAATAAATCCGCCATTTTATACAGGTTCTCATTATCAACTTCGTATGCACCATTTTCCCATCCAGATAACGTACTTTGTCCAACTTTCAAATGTTTTGCGAGGTCAACTTGACGCATATTAAGTTCCGTTCGAAGCAATTTGATTCGATTCATCGTATTATCCCTCCACGGCTAATTATATCGATAAAATCGATAACGTAAATAAAATATCGGTATTACCGAAATAAATGTTTGACATATCGAGTTAGTCGATATAGTATAATATCAAGTTAATCGATATTTCGAAGGGGGGAAGCACATGAGAGGTTGGCTAAGAGAACTGCGAAACCGCGCAGAGAAGACACAAACTGAAGTGGCAGCGGCGGCTGGCATTTCTCAATCCCATTATTCAGAGATTGAGAGTGAAACTGCTCGACCATCGGTTGAAGTTGCTCGAAAAATTGCTAGTGTCCTTAAATTCAATTGGACGAAGTTCTACGATTGTGATCGCGATACTGGATAAGAACGGTGAGGTTTAAAAACAAAAAGCCTGAGGGGTGGTTCCTCAGACGATTTGTTCCTTGTTTTTTTACCTGTCATACCCTGCAGAAATCAAAGACCGTTGACATGAGTTTTTATAGAGGCACTCCTCTAAAGTTCAACAGTAACTAGCCCCTTTTTATGCAGGGCGGTACCTGAACGCTAGCCGGTTTTCTTGATTTCACAAAAGAACCACCCGTTTGTTCTTGGGATACGGCCTCACTTTGGCAGTTAAGGTTCTGCCGTACTTGCCCAATGCATCGGCAGCGTTTAAGCCACAGGAACAGGCAAGTTCAAAAGTTTGGTCACGGCGACCATCTCCTTCTTTGCCTATGGGCATTTCAAGAATATCACTATAATCGATATTTTTCAACGAGGAAGATGAGTGGGAGGGGGAGGGGGAGGTGAGTGAATTGAGGGAGCAACTGAAGGAGCTCGAAAAACGAATTGCCGCTCTTGAGCTTCCACCTCAAGGGCGGCAACAACGTGGGATTTGTATTACGACACAGGACATTCAGCTTATGAGAGAGGTTTCGTTAAATCCTGTTGAATCTCCGTTTGTGAACCGCCAGATTCATAGGTTGAGGTGGTGAAGAACATATTTGCAATTCAGGTCAACGAAGCTGAAGTTAAGCAAATGGTTCGTCAGCAGATCGCTGAGCTTGTTGCCGAAGCTGACGCTGAACTCGTCTTCTGGGATGCGAAAGAGCTCATGCGGCGTACGTGCATGAGTTGGAATTTCATTAAGGATCAATTCTTCTATGATCCTCAATTCCCGAAACGCAAGGTAGGCGGTAAGTGGTATTTCCCGGTAAGAGAGACTCGCAAATTTTTGGAAAGATGGCTAGATGAACAAGTCCAATGAAGGGAGGTGAGCAAGGGTGCAAATGAGCGTGCTGGTAGGTAAATCGGTCGTTCGCGAGACCACGGATATGATTGTCATCCAGGAGGGCGAGCGGACCGACAGTTACAACCGCAAGTATTATCGGCAAGCCGGCGAGGCCGGAGAGCCGGTAGCATTGGTCATTACGCGCAAGCTGCCGGTCCGGATTGTGACCGGGCTGCACGGCGTGCTGGCGTCGGTCTAATCTTTCAAAATCATATGTGAGGAGCGAGAAGCGATGAACGCAGCGGAGGAGATTGAGGAAACGCTGCTGGCATCCTGCCGGCGCGAACTGATCGAAGAGGGCAAGCTGGTGCTGACGGATACGGGCTATCAGCTGACAGAGCTGGGCCAAAAGGCTGTTCAGAAGGAACTGCGGCGCTACGAGTTCCGCCCGGCCATGCTGGTCATGATCGAGACATACGTGCTCAATCTGCACGAGTGCCCGCAATGGTAGGAGGGACAGCAATGCTAACTCTCCAATCAGAAATTGACAAGCTCGATAGCTTACTGACAGTGACGGTGGAGCATCCGGATTGGTTCGTGGATGTTCGGCGGACACAGCGAGGGATTGAAAGACGCATTGCACTCCTCGAGCGCATACAGCTCGCACAAATGAAAAACAGCCGCCTGGCGGGGCGACTGAATTCGGAACCAAAGCAAAATGTAATTGCTCCTATTGTACCGCAGTGGCAGCAGGCCGACAAGGGGGAACTGGTATGAAGGGGCAAGGCAAGAAGCTATCCAAGGCAGAAGCTTCCCGCTTTTTCAAATCCCTTCTTGGATCCGGAGCTGGTGTTTGGCTGATGCCCGATTGGAAATTCTCCATCCGGCATGGGCAGATCGTGTACGTGGTTGAACTGGTGGAAAACTGGCCATTTGGAATGCTTCTTCAACTAACCGCCTTCATTGAAGGTTTTCAGATCACTGGAAAAACCTTGTTTAACCGTGAGACGCACTTGCTTTGGAACGAAGAAATCGATCGCAAAAAAATTATCGAAAGCATACGGCGCGGAATCGAAAAAACGAAATCCACAAATTTGGAGGAATGAATATGAAAGCAACGGGTATTGTTCGGCGCATTGATGATCTTGGACGGGTGGTTATTCCGAAGGAGCTCCGGCGGACTCTCGGTATCAGGGACGGAGGGGGAGATCAACCGGGAGACGGGTTGGAAATTTTCGTTGACGGAGATCGAATCATTCTTCGGAAGTACCAGCCGGGCTGCGTGATCACCGGCAGCCAGGATGACCTGATCGAGTTCCACGGCAAGCAGTACAGTAGGGCTGCGATCCGGGAGTTGGCGCGGAAAGTTGGCGTGTAACTCGGACAAGCCTACCGGTCGGAATCCCGGCCGGTAGAGCTGTCAGCCATATCCGCAGACGTACGAGCGGGCCTCTCCCCGGCCCTGTCAGTGGCTCGTGCGTCTCCAGATGCGGCTGACGCATCAATGAGTGGTGGCGGAATCGTTAAAGACGCTAAGACATAAGGCAGATACGAGTTGGTGAGCCCCGGCACAACCTTCAGGCGCGGAGAGAGAAAGCCGAGCTCCCACTGCTTGGGCGTAGAACCGGAATCGGCCAGAAAGCAGTGTTCTGCTACCCGTTGAATAAATGCTGCCGTGCAAGGGTGGAAGTCCCTTGCCCACTCAATTACATAGGAAGGAGGGATGGCATGGGCGAAGCTGCTGGAGCTGTACTGGATGGGCTGTACTGCCAGGTCTGCGGGGATCTGATCGACGGCGAGGAGCCGGGGTATCCGCGGAGCTGCGAAGATTGCGAGGGATGATGGGCGATGAATAAGCAACTCATCGGTTACGCCATTCTGGCAGCCGAAAAGGAAGTTCATTTATCTACTCGGGACACGGAGCGGCTGGTTGCTGCTATGTCGCGAATCATGGGAAGAGCGGGGACCGATGAAGCTGAAGCGGCTGCCGATCGGTATGCCGACCTTATCCAGAAGTAAAAAGCCCCTTCGCGAGAGGGGCCTTAAGTAAAACGAATCTGCCGCCATTGTAGCATGATGGCGGCAATCCCACAAGGAGGATACACAAGTGATTATCAGCAAAGAAGACTTGATTCTTCAATTAATGGAATTGCCGAAGCAAATCGCTGCTGCGGAGGACAAGGTTCTTCAAGCACAAGACAAAGTCCTCGAGGCGAAGGATATCTTGCAACTTAAAGAGGATTCATTGTGGCTCAATGGCTCGATTGATGGGAAGAATGCCGAAATTCGCTCGGCTCAGATGCGTTCTTTTACAGAGTTGCAACGGATCGAGGTTTCCGATGCCGAACGCGAGTTGAAGCTTGCTGCGGTTCGGCTGCAGCAGCTTCGCGATCGCTTCCGCGCATTGAGATCTGTGGTTGATCTCTTGAAGGGAGTTGCTTAATTTGTCCGAGGCAAACCTGCAGGTTATGCCTCAATCCTCCGGCGGCAACGCCGGGGGTGGGGCGATCGTTGATTTCGAGTTTGGGAGTGCGGCGGACTTCCGCCGGAGGATGGTAGACATGAAGCAAAAGTATGATGCTGTTCAGGAATTTTTCAAGGAAGTCATGGTCAAAGATGAGGATTTCGGCGTCATTCCTGGTACTCAGAAGCCTTCGTTGTACAAGCCCGGCGCAGAGAAACTATGCGAGCTCTACGGCTTCGCGGCGATCGTGAAGTCGAAGGAAGAAGAACGAAGCTTCGATACAGGTTTCTATCGGGTTAACTTCACGCTTCAAATGATTCATCGAGCTTCCGGTACAATCATCGGCGAAGGCGTCGGTGAATGTAGCACAAACGAGTCGAAATACATGTATCGCTGGGTGAGTGAGAGCAAGGTTCCGCGTCATCTGGATAAGGAAGATCTTCTATTCGAAGAGAAGAATGGCTCGAACGGCCCCTACAGATCTTACCGCATTCCGAACGAAGATCTATTTAGCCAGTGGAACACCGTATTAAAGATGGCCTACAAACGCGCCTACGTCGGCCTGACACTGCAATGTACTCGCTCGAGCGGAATCTTCACTCAGGACGAAGCGGAGATGGACGATTACGCCGACGTCGCTCCTGAAGATCGCAAGCAGCAACGCGGAGGCCGTACCGCCAACGCAAGCAGCGGGCGGTATCAGGGAGGCGGGCAGCAGGCCGGCGGCAGTCGGTCTGGTAGCGGGCAATCCGGCGGATCCGTACAGAAGAATCGCGTACTCGGATTGATGAAGCAACAAGGTCTCGATTGGAACGGCCTCGCCGACGTGGCCAGCATGGCGCTCGGGAGACAGATCGTTAAGGTTGTGCAGGACATCAAGACGGAAGCAGAGTGGAAGACGGTCGGAGATTTCTTGGAGGCGGATGCGAAAGCGGTTGGATCCGACCAACCGGAGGATCTTGGCTTCGATCCTAATGACCTGCCGCCAGATTTGAGGTGATCCCGTGAAAATAGCACACGTTGCAGATGCCCACTGGGGCTATGGCTATGCCGGCCCCACGCCGGAAGCGCGGTTCGCAGACATAACCCGGACAATGGATTGGGTCGCGGATCGGATCATCGAAGAAGGTTGTGAGCTGGTGTTATTCGCCGGCGACGCCTTTAAGGACGCCCGCGTCTACATTGATCGGGCGACGGCGGAGATTCAGGCATTCGTTGACTGGCTCCGTCGCCTGTCCGACGCCGGCATCGAGGTGATCGTCATCAGCGGCACGCCGTCGCACGATGCGATCAGCGCCTATCATTTGATTCGTGAGATGCAGATCCCGGGCGTCGAAGTCGTGACTGAGCCGCAAACCGCGGCGCTGCCCTCGGATGGTGAGGTGATCGTTGAATGCTTGCCGGGCATGAACCGATCGTCGTTTGCGACGGATCCGCGTTATGCCGGCCTGCCGCCGCATGAGTTTCACGCCAAAATGACTGAAGACATCACGGATATTTGCTCGGATATGCGGGAGGATTCCGGAGGCGTCCCGGTCATCTTGATGTCGCATCTCTCCTACGAACTGGCGGACTTGGGCTTCGAGGACGCCTTGTTGCAAAACGAGCCAATCCTGACGGACGAGGCGGCTCGCATGTTCGATCTCGTTTGCCTCGGCCATATTCACCGGCCGCAGAAGGCCGGCAGCAACGTCTTCTACAGCGGCGCACCGGAGCGGCATAACTTCGGCGACGAACGGACGATACCGGGCTTTTGGATTCATGAGACCGGTGTAGATGAGCACCTTGAATTCTCCGGATTCAAATCTTCATTTATCGAAACGCCCGCTCGCCGCTTTCGGACGATTGATTGGTGCGACATGGACGTCGCGGCCTGGCTGGATGGTCAGGTGGACGACTTTGCTCATGTTCGCGATGCGATCGTCCGCGTCCGGTACACTTGCAGCGAGGAGTTGCAGAAGCGATTCGACCGGCGCTCGCTCGAGCGGGCGCTGTACGACGCCGGCGCCTACTTTGTGGCCGAGATCCGCGCGGAGGTCGAGCGGTCGGAACGCATCCGAGACACCGAGGTGACGGAGGGGCTGACGCCGCTCGCCGCGCTGGCCGCGTGGGCAAATAATGAGGGGCTTGCAGCGGCGGAGAGTGCCGAACTGTTGGCCATCACGGAAGAATTGATGGGGGTGTCGCGATGATCAAGCAGACCTTAGACAAATGGCGAGTTGAGGCGCGGGAGCGCTTTGGGGACAAGGGAGCGAACTGGAAGTTCGTCTGCCCGAGCTGTGGAAATGTTCGATCGCCGCAAGATTTCATTAATGCCGGCTGCAGTGAAGCTGAGGCTTCCCGACTCTCTTATCAAGGATGCATCGGACGTATCGCCCATGCTGGGATGAAAGTTGAGGCAAAAAGCTGCAACTGGTCCGCATACGGGTTGCTCGGAACAATGGGTAAAGGGCGGATTGTAATCACGCCAGATGGGCAGGAAACAGAAGTCTTTGATTTTGCGAAGGAGGCTTCGGAATGAGCGAAGTGGGGCGCTGTGCATACTGCAGAACCGAGCGGCCGGCATCGGAACTTAAGCCGGTGGCAATCATTTTTCAGGATTACAATTACGTCACTTGGAAGAAGTTCGTAAACCGCAAGACCAATCTCTATTGCGTCGACAAGCCGTGCCATGCGCACGATCAGATGGCGCACGAAGGGTAGGGTTAATATGAGCGAGCCTCTGACCTGTATCGGATGTGGCAAACATCCAGACGAGATCGACGAATATATTGAATGCGCCGCAGAAGAAGGGATGTCGCCCGTACAGTATGTGATTGAAGAGGAAGGCACGTATGACAAGTTCGAGCCCGAACGCTTCTACTGTACGCGATGCTATATCGAGGCGGGAATGCCACTGATCGGAGGGGGAGCACATGGAAGTTCGTGAAATCAGCGTAAGCATGCTCTATACGAAAAGCCTGCCGAATTACGAGAATCTTAAACTCGAAGCCGGCGTTACCATCGCGCTTGCTCCGGGCGACAGCATCGAGGAAGCCTACGAGAAAGCGTGGAAGCTGGCACGCGGGCAAGTCCGCGCTCAAATTCCGGCAAGGGGGGCGTCGCCGGTATGATTCCTATTCGCCTCATCATTAACAATTTCAGAGCCATCGAGCACGCCGACATTGATTTGTCGGCGGTTTCCTTGGCCGCGATCGCCGGCCGGAACGGCGCCGGCAAGTCATCCGCTTTCACTTTGTCACCGCGATTCTCCCTATTTGGCGACGTGATCTCCGGCATCAGTCTGGATGATCTGGTCCGTAAGGGCAGCACTGAGATGTCAGTCGAGTTTCACTTTGAACACCAGGGCAGCGTATACCGGACGATCCGGACACGCTCGACTAAAGGCAAAGGCAAGTCGACGTTGGAACTGCAGCAGCGTGTAAACGGCCAGTGGGAGAGCCGCAGCGCCGAGAAGATTGTCGACACAGAGGCGGTTATCCGCAATCTGCTCAACCTGGACGACGGAACATTTACGGCCAGCTCCATGATTCTGCAGGGGCAGGCCAATGCTTTTACTGGCGCAACGGCCGGCATGCGTAAGGAAATCCTGTCGCAGATTCTTGGCCTCAACATTTATCCGGAGCTACAGGAGCGCGCCCGTCAGAAGGCAGGACTCTTGAACATCGAGATCGAGAAGGCGAAGGACAAGATCCGGACGCTGGATGATCGGCTCGCGGGGCGCGCGGTAAAAGATAACGAATTGCAGGACCTCTTACAGAAGAACAGCGAGCTGTTGGCGGCGATCGACAAGGACGAGCAGGCGACCAAAGCGCTTGAGGCACAACTCGCTCTGCTTAACACGAAGCTATCCCGCGCGCAGCAGATCGGTCGCGAAATCGTAGCGATCGAGGGTGAGGTCGATGCGTTGCGGCAGGAGAGGGTGGAGCACGGCGGCCGCCTCGAGCGCGCCGAGAAGATCCTCGCGAATGAGGCGCTTATCCTATCGAAGTCTGCCGAACTTGAACAGATTCGCGGGGAGTTGGCGTCGTTGGAGTCGATGAAACCGAATTCGGATAGGCTGCGGACTGACCTGGACGCAATGCTGGTCGACCTGCAGAAACTCGACGAGGAATTGTTCCAGATTGAGAAAAAGTCGTTCGAGACGGCGCTACAGCTTGCCGGGCGCGAAGAGCTTCGGCAGCGGGCAGAGGAACATGAGCAGCAATCCTTGCGACTCCGTAATTTCGAGATTAAGGCGGAAGCGTGGAACGCGCTGGAGATGGAGATACACTCGCTCGAGTCGCGGCAGGATCGGGAGTTCGTCCGTGTTGAGGCGGAGGAGCGGCGACTGAAAGAACGTATAGCCGCGCTTGAGCAGCAGGAAGCACACATTCACGACAGCGGTTGTTTGCCGACTTGCAAGTTCCAGCAAGCGGCCGCCGCGGCTGTGGCAGAACTACCTTTACTCCGCAAGCAACTTGCTGAGCACGACCGATCGGTGCTGGCTGCGCTCGCGCTGACGATCGCCGAGAAGCAGACCGAACAGCAGGGACTCGGATACGACTTCGCTGCGCATCGCGATTGCAAGCGCTCGGTGGACGATCTGCGGGAGGCCGCGACGGCGTTCGCTCAGTTCTCCGGGAAAGACGAGCTGCTGCAGCAGTTGGAGCAGCAGGCCGCAGAGAAGAAGGCTCGCAAGACAGCGGGAGAAGCACGGCGGGATGATCTGAAACGCCAACTAGCCGACCTTGTGCAGGCGCTCGAGCCGCTGCCGGAACTCCGCCGCAAAGCGGAAGACTTGCAGCGGTACGCCCGCCTGAAGGATGAGATCGGCGCCGCGCGCGTGGCGGCCGACAACGCGAATGAGCGTATGTTCGCCATCGATGCGACGATAACTGCGAAGCAGAGCCGCCGTGACGAACTGGCGCTTGAGCAATCTGCGCTCGAAGTCGAAACGCTGGACCATGCAGCGATCAGCGAGCGCCTGGCGAACCTGCAGACGGTTATCGCGGCCGCCCGCCGCCAGCTCGCCGCCATGGGCGAGCAGATCGGCGGGATGAAGGCCATCTTGGCCGCGCTCGACGCCGACCAACAGGAGCGCGACCGGCTTGCTGCCGATCTCGAACCGAAGGTGCTGCGTTGGACGCGTTACCAGACGCTGATCAAAGCATTCGGCCGCGACGGTATACCGGCACTGATCATTGAAAATGCCGTTCCGCAGCTCGAGCGCATCGCGAACGAGATTCTCGGGCAGATGAGCAAGGGCAAGCATTACGTCCGCTTCGAGACGCAGAAGGAACTGAAGACGCGTGCCGGTCTATCCGAGACGCTTGACATCATGGTCGGCGACTGGACGGCGGAGAGACCGTACGAGACGTTCTCGGGCGGCGAGCAACTCCGCATCGACTACGCGATCCGCTTCGCCCTCGCTGAGTTGCTTGCGCAACGCGCCGGCAGCAAGGTCGAGTGGCTGACGATCGATGAGGGGCTCGGCTCGCAGGATGCGGAGCACCGTGCGCTTGTCCTGGATTCTATCAAGTCGGTGGCCAATCGGTTTAAGAGAGTCCTTGTCATTACCCACATTGAGGACGCCCAGGCCGCTTTCGATCAGGTGATCCGCTTCGATAACGCGGACGGCGGGGTTGAGGTCTGTGTCGCATGATTCAGCGGGGCCGGTGGGGCCGGTATATGACGACGACGGCGTGCTGTTAACCCAGTCCGGTATTGGTGAGCAGGCTTGGGCGCTGTACCACACTGATCCGGCGGCATTCCGGCGCGCAGTTAAAGATTACTTTGCGCTCGGGTATCCGGGATGGACTGCCCGCAAGGTGTCCTACAAGCAGCGGATTGTCTGGATTCGTGACGATAGGGGACGGACGGTTTGACGGTGGAGCAGCTTTTGCTATTTTCTGAGTCTCGTTCTGATCCACGTCAACCGAAGATCATCGCTGTCGGCCCCGGCGTCCTTAACGGCTTTTATTACGAGTTGAGCAGCCGTAAATTTGTATCCTTTGTGCAAGGCCGGCGCTATTACGAGATTCCAGCTTCCCGATGCAAGTTTGATAGAGGTTGGCAGGAAAAACTCAAAAGGGAGCGATCGATTTGAAAGATAAAATGGCGATTATGGACAAGTGGTTGGAAGAGGCAATGGCCGAAGGTAACGAGGCGGCGAAGGCCCATCTGAATGCAATTGCTCGTATTGTTGGCGGACAAGTCGCCAGACTGAGCAAACCTGACGACGTGCCACAAACGATTGCCAAGACAGTCGAAGAAATGGGCAAGGGTGTTACGGCAGGAATGTTAATGCGGCATGGTTCGGCCGGCGTAATGCACGTGGAGTTGCTTAGCCTGTCCAGGGGCGGCCGATGAAGCACGGTAAGCGCCCGACCAGGCGGCAATCGCTCCAGATCAAGGCAGCCGGCTTTAACGCTGACAATTGGTTAGTGGCCAAGAGTCTGCCGACGGAATTGCACCTTATCCATCGTTATACGAGTGATACAAAGATTATCGCAATATAGGGGTTGAGCGGATGCCTCAGACCAGCTATCCGTTTCCGATGTACTCCGGTCTGTTGGAGCCAGGACATTACAACAAAATAGGCAGCGCGATCTGGCTATTCCTGTGGTGCGTCAGCGCCACGACAGCAGAGAAGGAAAAGGAAGGGACTGTCTGGGGCATCGTGCTCGGGAATAAGCCGATCAAGCGTGAGGATTTAGCTTCTCAATTCGGCGTGGCAGAACGAACCGTTCAGAGGTGGATCGATACGCTTGAACAGCAAGGTTACATCCGGATTACTCGAGCGCCTTATGGAATGATTTTCACTGTTCGTAAATCCAAGAAGTTCGTAGACAGACTGGACAATAATGTCCAGTCTCCCCCCGAGAGAGTGGACAAAAATGTCCAGTCTGAACCGCAAGAGTGGACAGAAATGTCCAGTCTCTCCTCCGAGAGAGCGGACAAAAATGTCCACTCTAATAAAGATATTATAAAAGATCTTGATGTTGATGCTGTTGATGATAGGGATTCAGAATTCGAATCGATCTTGAAAGCTTATTGCGAGATTCATCAAAAACTCGATATGCAGGTCCGTCCGCTGGACATTAAGCTCATGCAGGAAATGATCGCCCTGGGGGTGCCACCCCCCCTAATCATTCGAGTCATGCAGCAAGTCCACCAGCTTAAAATGGCGCGGAGCGAGCGAGTATCCAGCTTCGCTTTTTACAAAAACGCCATCATGGATGCTTGGGAAGCGGAAAGAGCCATAACCGAAGGGGTGCCAATCCCCGAGGGGGTGCCACTCCCCCCGGTCGCCCTTGGCTCACCGCAGCGGAAGACCAAGCAGCAACGAGATTTGGAAGAATTAGACCGCATGCAGGAGGAGGCGATGCGCGATGGAAATGGCAGAGGTCATCGGTCTGATGAAGGTCATTAAGCGATCTTATCCGCAGTTTGATACAAGCCCTGAAAGTGTGCAGCACCACTTCAAGTTCCTGCGGGATTTCCCGTCAGAGGCGGCTCTCGTCAATATCGAGAGTTACATTCGCACAGAGCGATTTCCGCCGACAATTGCTGACATCCGGGGGCGACTCGGCGATCGGCTTGATAGTCAACGGAGTAAAGACGAAACGGCTGCCTACTTTGCTCAACTGGAGTTGTGGGAGAGGAATTGCAGCCCGCCACCTGTCGGCTGGCTGGACGGGATCAGAGCCAAGCTGAGGGGTGACGTGAAAGTCGAATGAGCATGATGGACGAATGGATGGACATGTCGCCGCCGGTCGACCTGGTTGCTGAACAGTCGGTGCTAGGGGCGATTCTGATTGACGAGGACGCGATCGACTCGGCGCTGGAGGTATTGCAGCCCGATTGCTTTTACAGCGTCCAGCATCAGCACATCTTCCAGGCGATGTTCACGCTTCGCGAAGCCGGTGTTGCAATCGACTTGACGACGCTGACAGCAAAACTTCGGGACAATAAGCATCTGGATTCGGACACCGACGTTTTGTATCTCACCCAGATGGCCAACGTAGCGCCAACAGCAGCGAACGTGGCTCACTACGCAAATCTCGTTCTTGAAGTCTCACGCCGCAGGAAGGCGCTCAAGATTGCGATGAGCATCATGCGAAAGGCGATCGAGCAGCCGGATTCAACCGAATTTCTAGCGGCAGTGGAAGCGGAGCTTACCGTTTTTTCGGAGCAATCCGCGCCCAAACAAGAGTTCAAGTATATCCGGAGTGTCGTCATGGACGTCATCGAGGATGCAGAGATTCGCTACGTCAATCGACAGATCAATCGGGGCGTGACGGGGATTGCTTCTCACTTCCCCGATCTCGACCGTAAGACAGCGGGATTCCAGCGCGGTGACTTGATCATCGTGGCTGCACGCCCCTCCGTGGGCAAGACGGCGTTCGCGCTCAACATTGCACAGAACGTTGCTCGGGACCACGTACAAGATGGAGTGATAGACCCTGGGAAGAACGTCGCGATCTTCAGTCTTGAGATGTCTGCATCCCAGCTCGTGCAGCGCATGGTGTGCGCGGAAGGGGACGTGGACGCCAACCGGATGCGAACTGGATTTTTCGAAGGCGACGACTGGGAGAGGATTGCCATCGCGGCCGGAGTGCTCGGTGCGTCTAATATCTTTATCGACGATTCCCCAGTCATCACCGTAAACGAGATTCGCGCCAAGTGCCGCCGGCTGAAGAAGGACAAGGGGCTGGACATGATCCTGATCGACTACCTGCAGCTCATTCAGGGACGCAGCCGGCCCGGCGTAAATCGACAGCAGGAAGTCACGGAAATATCCAGGACGCTGAAGCAAATCGCCCGCGAACTGGAAGTGCCGGTTATCGCGTTGTCCCAGCTTTCCCGCGGTGTCGAGCAGCGGCAGGATAAGCGCCCGATGATGTCGGATCTCCGGGAGTCCGGAGCGATCGAGCAGGACGCTGACATTGTTGCTTTCCTGTATCGGGACGACTATTACGACAAAGAAACCGACCGGAAGAACGTCATCGAGATCATCATCGCGAAGCAGCGGAACGGCCCGGTCGGAACGGTGGAGCTCGTGTTCCTGAAGCAATTTAACAAGTTCGTCAGCTTGGACCGGACATACAGCACGAATCCGGAGCCGCCCCCGGATCCGGGATCGCCGCAGGGCAAAAGCGGCCGCATACCGGACATGTACCGAAAGGGGAAGAGCGCATGAAGCCTGCACGGATCGACAATCTGTTTCAAACGCGTCGCCGTCAACTCGTCTGGTTCCGCGGCAGGGTGATAGGAGAGGTTTATACGCTTCCGCCGCGGCGGCGTCGGGGAAGGAGGAACGCAAGGCGATGATCGAGTTTGTTGTTTATGGGGAGCCGGTTGCCCAAGGGCGGCCGCGGGCATCCACGCAGGGCGGGTTCGTCCGGATGTATGACCCTAAAAAGAGTCGGGATTATAAAGATTTTGTTCGGCTTGCCGCTGCAGAACATGCGCCTCCGAAATTGCTTGAAGGGCCCCTGGCCGTCATGGTGACAGCCTATCGTTCAATTCCTAAGAGTTTCAGCAAACGGAAGGCGGCTGCCGCCGAAGCCGGAGAGGTTTACCCGATTAGTAAGCCGGATGCGGACAATTACCTCAAAGGTGTTAAGGATGCTTTGAAAGGCGTTATGTGGGTGGACGACAGCCAGGTCGTTGATGCCTATGCCCGCAAGCGTTATAGTTTCAAGCCTCGCATTGTGGTCAAAATCAGACAAATTGGAGCGTGAATAGCTTGGCATATGCAGAGTTTCGACCAAACGTTAAAAAGGTGAACCTCAAGCCGAAAGGCGAGGTGGAGATCGTTCTTACCACGGACCTCAGCTCCTTGCGGGGAAACATCGAACGCATTTCCGAGATGATTGATCAGAAAGTTCATGTGGCAATGGATTCGACGGTTGTTTCCTACAATGTTCAGATTAACGCAAGGACGGAGAAACCGATCAAGTCGTATCGAGTCGACGAGAAGGGTGTCCATGAAGTCAAACCTGAAGGCGATCAACTCGAAATGGATCTCGACGTCGCCAAGCGGCAGGAACCGATCAAGGACGTTCCGGAGGAGATCGGCCGAGAAGTGGTAGATGCATTCATACTGTCCGGTTTGGCGCCGAGGCCGGAGGGTTGGTATCCAATTGAGGATTGGGTTGCTCAACTGAGCAAGGGTGTGACGTATCAGTGGCTCGCAGAAGAAAATGGCATCAGCAGTGGCAGAATTATTGATTTAGTTGACGAGTACCGTCGTGCTGTTGCTCCATCGGCAGCTGCTTGGGATGCGTGGCGCAAGAATAAGGTTGAGCAGCCGGCCGGCGAGACGGAAGCCGATGAGGACGACGAAGATCCGGGCGTGCTGCACGAAGTGGGCGACGAGGATTTGAACGACGGTGTCGAATCCGACCACGACGAAGAGGATGCCGAAGAACTGGAGGATCTCGACAAGGAAGAGGAGACGGAAGACACCCTCTCCGATTGGGAACGTCAGGTCCTTGGCGAGGATCCGCAAACTCCGGGAGCATCCGACAAGCCGGCTGATCGTGCGGATATTGAAACAGTAATCCTTGCCGAAAGGCCGGTATTTGAGGATATTCCTTACGATTTCCCGACCCTCCTCGAGCGGCGGAAAGGCGGAGAGACTTGGATGCAAATCGCTGGAACTTTGGGCATCCCCTCTACAAAATTGTCGGCAGCCTGGAGCAAGTATAAAAAGCGTGTCGCTGAGCAGCAGGGCGGCGCCGCTTAATCCGGAGGTGCGGTATGAGCGGTTATGATGTGCGCAAGGCAACGCCAGAGGAACTCGCGGATATTGAGCGGCGGGTACGCCTGAAGTACGATGGTCTACCGGTTAAGCGGTGGGAGCCAACGTTGACCAAACAACAATATTTCGACAAGCGGGCCGCCGGCGATAGTCGGCAGTCCCTTATCCTGAAATATTACAACAATGAGTCCGAGAAGCTCGCAAAGCAACTTCGGGAGTGGGGCTTCCGGAACTGGAAAGAAGAAATCGAGGAGGTGGAGTCGTTGGTCAAAGGAGTAAAAACGGCTCTGACGATAACTAAGGACGATTATCTGCAGCGGCGTCTGGCGGGTGAAACGAGAACAAAAATTATGCGTTCACTCGGCGGAGCACCTACGAAGTTTTACAAATTGCTGGAAGAGTGGGGGATTCGCGAATTAGATGCGGAAGAGCGGGCGTTGGAACTATTGGCTCCCGTCAAGCCGGCCAGCGAGGTCGACCGCCGAACGGCGGAGCTATTGGAGCAGAAGGCGACGGCGCGTGGACTGATCGAATTTAATGCGCAGTATCAGTCGAAGGAACCGGACGAAGCAGTTCAGCCGGAAACGCAGGACGCAGCGGAAATGGATCATTTGCCAGAAGAGAACGAGACGCAAGAGCTTGCTGAACAAAGTCCCCCGATGGATAACGAAGACAGTCAGCATAAGGAACTTGCCAATCTGCAGGCGGCAGCAGCGCTATGGCGGCACAACGCTGAAAGCGAACGGAAATATCGACTGAAGCTGGAAGACGAACTGATCAAACTCCGTGAAAAGCTTGAACAGGATAACGCGACGGCCGCCCGAATTATCGAGCAGGAAGTCGAAATCGGTCGACAAAAGGATGCCGAGATCGAGCGCTTGAAACGGGCGGGCACTGAACTGATTGACTTGAATAGAATCAGCGAAGAGCAGCTTCGTGGCCGCATCCATGAACTTGAGGAAGAACGTCCATTGTTGGTCCAAACAATCGAAGATGCAGCGGCGGGAGCGAACGATTCCGGACATGTCATCATCCGGATGCCCGTCCTCCCTGTTACAACAGCTAACGTCGAACGGGCTCGCATCTACGACGCAGTTGAGGCGCTTGGAGCCGGAGTCGAGGCCGCCGAGATCGATCGGGAGCGTGTCATGCGGGAGTTGTTTCTTCTGTTACAGCGCGCCGTCAGCTTCGTCACGGCGGATCTCGCTGAGCTGCTGCCGGGGCAGGACGTGAGCGAGCACGTGCAGCGGTTCTTCGAGGCTCACAACGTTCGACATGTCGCGAGCATGACGGCGATGCAAGAGGCGGGGTGACCGATGCTGTTGAGGGATAACATTCACTATAAGACGGCAGCGGTACTGTTCGGAGGGATCGGCGGCGAGTCTGCCGGTCTTCTCCGGTCCCAGGTCGAGTACGGCGGCGGGCTTTATCGGTTCAAGCTGCTATGTTCAATTGACAGCGATCCGGTTGCCTGTCGAAATCACGACCTCATCACCGGCGAGCAGACTTCCGTCGTAATGGATCTATTCCGTCGTTGGCAATACAAGGCTTGGCACAAACAGGAACCACCGGCGAACTGGCGTGAGATGACAGCGTGGGACATATGGTTGGCGTTCAAGCAACAGGTTCCGTTCTTCCTATTCTCCAGTCCACCATGCAAAGGACTGAGCGGACTCTTGCCGAAAGAGAAGTCCGAATCGGAGCAATACCAGGCGCTGAACTTTCTGACCGTCAGCGGACTGGAGCTCGCACTTCAGGCATGTGATGAATACGGAGATGCCATCCCGGCAATCATCCAACTCGAAAACGTGCCACGAATCACTTCTCGCGGCAAGCCACTCTTGAAGCAGATCAAGAAGCTGCTGAAGAAGTTCGGTTATGAGGTGAGCATACGTGCAGACCACAACCTTGGGGAGATTGGCGGGCTTGGGCAAAACCGCGTTCGGTTCCTTATCATGGCGCGCGATCCAAAGCAGGTCCCGAATGTGATCTATTATCCCGCGCCTAAGCCGATGCGGACGATCGGAGATGTAATTGGGCCGCTTCCGACTCCGGGGGATACGGAGGTGGGCGGACCGCTGCACAAGCTACCGCGCCTTCAATGGAAGACCTGGATGCGGCTCGCACTTATTCCCGCCGGCGGCGATTGGAGGGATCTACAGAAGGTGGATTATCAGAGCCTGCGGATTATTCATGAGCCTCGTGCTGGCGCCTACGGTGTGGCCGAGTGGGATAAACCATCCGGAGCGGTGACCGGTACAGCTGGCCCAGGCAAGAGCAACGGTGTCACGGCGGTGTCGGATCCCCGCCTTGGGCTCGGCGAAAGTGGAAAGACGAACATCTTGCGGATACAGCCGGCAGATCAGCCCGGCATGTGTGTCACCGGCGTCCCGGGACCATTCCAGGGAGCGGCCTGTATTGCGGACCCGGCTTTGCCTGAGCATCCCGGACGGCACCCGGCGAAGTACCGGATCGTTTGCGCAGATGAGGCGGCGCCGTGCGTCACCGGCTCACGGCTTGGGAGCGGCGGAATTGCTATTTCTGACTCAAGCGTAAATACGAAGCTCATGCCAGACAGTTTTGGTGTGCAAGCATGGGATGAGACGGCGAAGACGATTCGCGCCGCAAATCGCATCATGCAGGCAGCCGGCAGCGTCAGTGATCCGCGCATTCACGACCGCCCCGGGCGGTATACGGATAAATTCCGTGTGCAGGCAGCGGATGGACCGGCGGCGACGGTGACCGGAACAACAGATGTGCAAAGCGGTGCGCAGCTGATCGCCGACCCGACCGTGAACCGACCGCCGCGTGCCGGAACCATGGGCGTTCAACAATGGAACGAGCCGGGCAAGACCGTGATTGGCAGTGCGGATGTACACGCCAGTGCAGCGGCCGTCGCGGATCCGCGACCGGTACCGGCGGATAACGAACAAGGCATATGGATGATTATCGCCCAGGACGGCACATGGCACCGTCCGCTAACGACCTACGAGCTCGCCATGCTGCAGAGCTTTCCGCAGTTCCTTCCGGACGGGCGACCGTTTCAATTGGAGGGTTGCTCGGATGCTAAAGCGCGGGAATATATCGGAAACGCGGTGCCACGGGATGCCGCAGAGGAGATGGGTAACGTCGTTCTTCTGGCTGGCGCTGAGGCTGACGCCGGAATCAACTTTTCTCTGAGTTGGGATCCGGTGTGGGTGGCACCGGGGGAAGAGCGGCAGCCGGCGGTGCTGCACTGATGAGCATTCCGCGCATCTTACACTATCCTGGCAGCAAGTGGGCCATAGCGGACTGGATTATTAGTCATACGCCTCCCCATCGTGTTTATTTGGAGCCGTTCTTCGGGTCCGGCGCAGTATTCTTCACCAAACCGCCATCCGTCGTCGAGACGATCAATGATATTAACGGTGAAGTGGTCAATCTGTTCCGGATCATGCGGGAACGTCCGATAGAATTTACTCGAGCTCTCAGTCTAACGCCATATGCTCGTGATGAATATAACGCCGCTCATGAGGCAACGCCTGACGACCTCGAGCGTGCCCGTCGGTTCATGATCCGCTGTTGGCAGGCGATTAGGCCTAAGACGAATTCTATAAGTGGTTGGCGTTGCCGAGCGACAGCCCGAGATGCTTTTCACGTCAAACAGTGGAATTCGCTTCCCGAAAGAGTAGCACTCGTATCTGACCGGCTTCGCGAGGTTCAGATCGAAAACGTGCAAGCAGAAGTCTTGATCAGACGGTACCGAGAACCGGACGTGCTGATATTCGCGGATCCGCCTTACGTTTTGGCAACGAGGTACGATCGGATCTACGAAAATGAAATGACAGATGATCAACACACTCAACTCCTCGATGCGTTGAATGACCATCCTGGTCCGGTGCTGATTAACGGATACGAGCATGAACTGTACGATCGACGGCTGCAGCATTGGCAGCGGTTCACGACCGCAGGAAAACCCGTCAACGGACAACCGCGTACTGAAGTTCTCTGGATCAATCCTGTCGCCGCCGGCCAGATCGGGCAGCAATTTCTGTTTTGAGAGGTGAACCATGATCATTCAACAAGAGTTGTTCAGCAATGCGGAGATCCCGCCGGAACCAGAACATTTATCTTCCCCGAATCCTATGGTCCGGGCGCACGGCCCGGGCCCGGAGGGGGCGAACTGCCGGGGATGCGCTCATCTTTACGGCAAGAGATATAATCGCATCTATTATAAATGCGGACTCCGGGGCGACACAAACGGCCCCGGAACGGACCATCGAATACGTTGGCCAGCTTGCGCGCGGTATCAGGAGGGATGATGGTGGCAGGGAAACGCTATGCAGATGTTGAGCAATATGAGGACAAGCTCGCCAAGGTCATGCAACGCTTCGGGGCCGATGAATACAATTTCGATTGGGGCCGCCGCGGAGGATGGGTCGAGTTCCGGATCGGCGGCGTGCTGTATCGCTTCGATCATTCGGTCGATAAGGCTCAAGCGAATGGTCAGAAAATCCAATATGGCAGCGATGCATTCGCGCAGCTCGTTCTTGCTCTCGAGGATCTGGCCAGACTCGCCGAACGCGGCATCTATAAGCTTCAGACGTGGATCGAGGGCATGCGGTACCTTCCACCGCCGGTTGAGTTGCCGGAGTGCTTCCGGATGCTGGGGTTTGAGTGTGTGCCGGAGGATCTCGAGACGGTGAATTTCCATTATCGTTCTCTTGTGAAACTGAATCATCCGGACTCACCGACTGGAAGCAACGAGGCATTTATCGCGCTGCAGCGGGCGGCCGAAGAGGCGAAGCGTTACTTGGAGGAATCAAATTGAAAATCGAATTGTTACCGATAGACCTGGAGCGAATCGAGAATATCAAGAAACTCCTTGAGAGCGAAGCATCTACAGAAATGATCGTCACTTGTGCGCTGATTGTATGGGAAAAGAAAATTTTGAAGGAGCGATCCCCTTGAACATTGAAGAATGCATTGAATTTTTAGGATACAGGCTCGATAGGATTGACCAACCGATGGTCGACCTGGCCGTGCCGATCTTCAACGGAATTACTGCAACGAACGGTGGCTTACACGTTAATCGCAATCGTTTGGCCAAAATGGCGCTCCCGGACCATCAACTGAAGCAGGTCGACCGGGTATGGCGGGTAGGCATCTGGGACGATACAAATGCGCGTGGAATTTCAATATTTGAAAACGAGTCTCTGATCGAGGCGCTCCGAGCGGCAGTGAAATATGTGAAGAAGAACTGGGGGGATTGCGAAATGAAGCCGTCTCCGAAGCTTGATACCCAGGAGGATCTTTTCGCGTTGATTCGCATGATGCCTGAGCAGGATCGCTTTCGTGCCTTGGGAATCTTTCATCGGATGCAACAGCGACGGATTACAATTCAGCAGGCAATGAATGAGTTTAAAGAGCTATTCTTCAAAAATCATATTTTCGAACCGGGAGATGAGACGAATGAACGTTGACACTGGAGAATTGGTTCGGTTGCAGGAGCAAGAGCGGAAGCGACTTGTTTGCGGCGAATTCGAGCCAATACCCGCGGAGCTGCGGGGAGCTGCTGAGAAGAAGCTGGCCGGCAGCGATCGCGCCGTCGTTAGCCAGTCGTCCGGCGGAAAGTTGTCCAAGTGGGCGCGGCTGCAGCGAAAGAAGAGGCGGAAGTCTACGCAGGAGTCGCGCCGACGGAATCGGGGGTAACGTGTGGGCCCAAATTGTGAGTGGAGGGGAACTTATTTGGAGTCGTGCCACTCTTGGTCAAACAGTTTATCTTGCGACCAACTAACCGCTATACTTGTGCTTTTTATAGTTGGTGCATTGGTGGCTTTCATAGCCATGGCAATCATTATTCGTAAATAGCTGCTCTGTAGAACCCCATTTTGTGAAGGAGTAATGTCATGAGAAACACGAGGGTTTCGGTTATCGAATCCAAAAAAGATCTTGATTCGTTCATTGCTGAAAATGACGTTATTTCCGTTCAGGCAGTGGTTGTAAGTGGCTTGTCGCAGTCGATGCTTCGAGGCGGTGGGACTCTTATGGAAAATAGACTGATATGGAATGTATGGTACAAATCGTAATGCAGAAACCGAAGATTTAGTTCAGGAAGAAAGGTGAAGCATGAAGCCTTATGATTTTTATTTATCGCCTGAAGATTATGAGGTTGCCGCGATCAACGGCATTAGTCGACAAACACTTGATGCCAGAATTCGGCGCCATGGCTGGGACAAGGCTCGCGCTATTACTATACCTTGCCAGCGACGCACAGACCGAGGTCCTTGGAGGAGAGTGGCGGCTGCTAACGGCATCGCAGATAGCACTTTCCAAGCTCGGATATCTATTCACGGTTGGGATCCAGAGGAAGCGGCGACTACACCGCCTCATCCAAGACCTTATGAGTTGGCCGCTATAAAGAATCGTAAAATTCCGCGCGAGATCTATGAGCTTGCGGTTGCAAATGGGATCTCAGAGAGCACTTTCCGGAGTAGAATTTATGAATCTGGATGGGATGTTCGCCGTGCAGCGACAGAGCCGCTATGGACTCACGAACAGGTTTGTGCCTACGGAAATGCTCGAATTAAGAAAAAGTACGGAGATAACCCGATGGGCCACCTATTTCCGCATCGTGAAAAAAGATGAAGCACGAAAAATGAATGAACTTGGAGGTAACAATGGCCAGAATAACGATCCAGTACGACGACGGCCGCCCGGACGAAATTCACGACGCAGCGCAATTCATCCTCTTCCACGTTCCGCCCAGCGAGACGGAGGAGCAACTCATTATGACAGCGCAATGCTCGGCTGAGTTTCTGCGTGATTCAGTAACCGAAGAGAATGCACGGGGATATTACAAGCAAGCTTTCAAGGCGATGAGTCAGAAGCGACTGGGGGAGAAGCAGTGAAACGCAAATACATCGTTCACAAAATTGAAGATGTCCAGAAGCACCTTTCCATGGAACAACGTGCCCAGCTCGGAGTGATTGGGGCGACGATCGACAGCCGCCGCATCAATGCCGGAAAAGCGCCGGCCAGCAACAACTCGTATATCGTGATTAATACGGACGAGCCGTATACGCCGCAGATCGTCGAGATCCTCAAGCGTTACGGACATTGGGGGTAGGGCTATGAAGCCGCGATACATGATTCTTAAGGGTGGAAGCCCTGCAATTCACAAGCTCGGCGACATCGGTCGAGAGCAAGACGACCTTATTTACGTGAAGTCGGAAACCCCCGATCACTTCATCGGTAATTTCGTTGAAGGATTCGGATTTACGGATGTTGCGTTTAAGAAAAATGATTGCCGGTCGCTGAACCCAGGCGAGATTGAGGAATTGAACAACAGCGTGATTCGACTTGGGGGAATCAGATATAGAATGCGGGTTGATCCGGAAGGGTATCCGATCGAGGAGAAAAGTCATGAGTGAAGCAAACATGCCAATCAAGGCCATCACCGTCTGGCAACCGTGGGCGACACTGATCGCGCTGCGACTTAAGAGATTCGAAACGAGAAGCTGGTCAACGAAATACCGCGGCCCAATCGCGATCCACGCCGCCAAGCACATCGATCGGGAAGCTTGCGAGCGCGAACCGATCAAGTCGGCGCTTGCTGAGCATGGGTATACGGCGAGCAACTTGCCGACCGGAGTCGTCGTGGCGACGTGTATCTTGACAGATTGCCTGGGCGTCCATCGCACGGATGGAGAGAGAGACAAGCATCCTGTCTGGTTGCGGCGTAAGGCGATGCACAACGAGGCGTTCCGCAATTTGTTTTGGGCTGGTGGCAAGTCGCCCGAATATTATTTCGGGGACTACTCTGATGGACGCTTCGCTTGGGAACTGACGGAGGTCAAGCAACTGCCGCAGCCGATTCCGGCCAAGGGAAAGCAGAGGCTGTGGAATTGGGAGCCTGGAGAAGGAGGCAGACTATGAGCAAAGCTAGTCAAGCATTAACGAGAGTTGAGGCACAAGCGCTGGAAATCATCAAGTTGTTCATCAACGAGAACGGCTATGCGCCAAGTATTCGAGAGTTGGCCGACGCGATGAATTACAATTCCAGTTCGACAGCATTCAACGTCGTCGAGCGCCTGCGCAAGAAAGGAGCCATAGCCACGGGAAGAAACGGTCCGCGGACGATCCGGGTGCTACGAGAAAATGGCGATGAACGAATTGATAAAATCGTGGAGCAGTGCGGCCAGATCGGCGAGTACGATGACGAAGAGTTTACCCCGCCACAATTTTTGGACGATCTCGAGGGGGACGCCGAAGGTGAGTTCTGGGAGTGGATCTCGACGTTGCTCCAAGCAAGCGCTCGGAAATCAATAAACTTGTATTTGGACAGATAAAAGAAAATCCCCCGCACCTTGGCCGGCGAGCGGGGGATTCAGCGGTAACGTCATGCCTCACCTGAAAGTATAGCACATCATGGAGGTGTGGGGCATGGCACAGATTCAATTTCCGTTTGAGATAGATAGAGAGGCGACCCGGGCCGCGGTTGAGGAGCGTCTGGAGTCAGCTCGAATATACAAGCAGGTGGGATTCTTTCGGCGAGAGATGAAGACCACGCCGGCGTGGGAGCCGCGAGAGCATGGAGCGACGAATGTTGTTGGGAAGCCCGCGGAGGAGATCGCCGTTCAGAACGTCGATGCCGAGGAGCGCATGCGGCTTCAATATGAACAGGTCGAGCGAGCTGTCGAGCGATTGGGACGAATGGAGCGTCGCCTAATTGAACTGCGGTATTTGGATGATGAGGGAGTATTCGATTATCAAGTATCCGGCGAGATGCACCTTAGCGAACGGAAGTATTATCGGATCAAAAGCAGTGCATTGTACAAGCTGGCTTTCGCGCTTCGTCTGGAAGTGTATGTCGATCAGGAGGAGCCGACTACAATAGCGACCGGCGGCGGTGCGTGAAATCGTGGCAGAGAATTGGCGGTATTTTGGCAGGAAAACGGCAGAGCGTTTGCTTCTGGACATGATATATTTATAGCGTGCCATACGAGGTTGACCACCTCACTCCTCCGCTGCCGCTCCGAAAGGGGCGGCTTCTCCATTTATTCAGCTTGATTTTGTCGAATCATGTCGAATAATATGGAATAAAGAGGGGGTGATTGGTTTGTTCTTCAAAGATAAGAAGACGGGTGAAGTCTTCGAATATGCTGGAGCAGGCGGAACGATCTGCTTAGAACGGAAGGACCGCACGGTGATTCATGTACATCAGAATGACTTGCTTGAACAATTCGAAAAGCTTTAGAACAACCATGAGAAGCCCTGTAGCCCGTTTTGGGGCTCGGGGCTTTCTTCTGTTCGGCAAATCGAATATTGTCGGGAAGAGGCAAAACGATGCCATTGCGTTCTCGACCGGGCCTATTCTCGGGACGTTTTATCGGAAAACCGACATAACACAAGGAGGCGGCCACCATGCTCCAGATCATGCTCGACATTCCTCAGTACGACCCGTGGCTGCTGACACATAAAGGCGACCGCGCATGCAGGCAGCTCGCTGATCGACACTATTCGCGGCAGCATGTCGGGGCGCCGATGTTCACGCGGCCGGGCCGAAACCTCGTATTGAGGACAGCGGCTGGCGACGCCGCATGGGTGACCTGGGCCGGTATCCGCGACGACGGCTTGCGGGCATGGGAATGTACGATCTTCCGAAATGAATCGCCGCACCTATCCAGCGACATGATTCGAGCGGCTATCGAAGCAACAATCGCCGAATGGGGGGGGCTGCCGCCTGATGGCATAATCACATACGTCGATTCCTCGAAAGTTCGGAGCTCGAATCCGGGCTTTTGTTTTTTGAAGGCAGGCTTCCGGCGGATCGGCCGGAGCAAGAAGAGAGGGCTAATTTTACTTCAGCACATTCCGACAGACTCCACAGCAAAATAGGTGTATGATGGCTCCATCCTATGAGAATGGAGTTGTTTGGATGATTACTAAATTAAAGGAACGGGTGCGAAACTTGACTACGCTAAGTGTCATGTTCCGTTATCATTATCCAGATCGTGTTGTTGATCATCAAATTGCCACCGAAGTGGAATTTAAAGATGATCTGATGACATTCGCGAATCCGAACAAAACGTTACAACTAAGGGATGAAGACATTACGCATGAAGAAAGAAGAGTTATAATAAAAACTCATGACGGTCAAATTCCTGTTGATGTTATAATCAGATATTTACCAGCACCCTAACCGGTGCTTTTTCTTTTGGAGGTGTACCATGATCATCCAAACCATCCCGATCGACCGTCTTAACGCCGCAGCCTACAACCCACGCGTCGATCTGCAGCCGGGCGATCCGGAGTACGAGAAGCTGCGGCACAGCATCGAAAACTTTGGCTACGTGGAGCCGATCGTCTGGAACGAGCGGACCGGTAACATCGTCGGCGGTCATCAGCGATACAAGGTTCTGCAGGCCCGCGGCGATCCCGCTGTGGAGGTGTCGGTCGTCGACTTGGACGATCAGCAAGAACGGCTGCTGAATCTCGCGTTGAACAAGGTGTCCGGCCGCTGGGACGAGGAGGCGTTGGCCAGGCTGCTGGATGAACTGCAGGCCGGCGGCGCCGAGTTGGATCTGTCCGGATTCGACGCGGATGAGATTGGGGAGCTGATCGCCGGCCTCCCGACGGATACCGCTGTCGAAGAACCGGTCGTCGAAGATGATTTCGACGTGGGCAAGGCACTCGAGCAGATCCAGAAGCCGTTGACCCGCCGCGGCGATGTGTGGCAGCTCGGGCGGCATCGATTGATGTGCGGTGATGCTACTGATCAGGCGGACGTGGAACAGCTCATGGACAGGGCGAAGGCCGCGCTGGTCGTGACGGATCCGCCATACAATGTGGCCATCGAAAGTGTTTCGGAACGCCTGGTAGAAGACGGCCGGGGCAAAATAATGAACGACGATATGCCCGCGGAGGATTTCGCGGGCTTTTTGCATGCCGTTTTCCAGCGATATGCCGATATCATGTCCGCGACGGCGGCGATCTACATATTTCATCCGTCGCGACATCAGGCAGAGTTCGAAAAAGCGATGAACGCGGCCGGTATCGTTGTTCGAAATCAATGCGTATGGGTCAAGAACGCGGCATCTTTCGGCTGGGCGCAGTACCGTTGGAAGCACGAACCGGTATTCTACGGCCATCTCCGCGGGAATGCACCGGCCTGGTACGGCGATCGCCGACAGACGACGGTGTGGCGAGCGGGATTGACTGCGGAGGAGCCGGAGCCATCGACCGTGTGGGAGGTTTCCCGCGGAGACGTCGGCAAGTACGTTCATCCGACGCAGAAGCCGCTGCCGCTGTTGGCCATCCCGATCGGGAACAGCAGCCAGGCCGGCGACGTCGTGGTGGATCTCTTCGGCGGATCCGGATCTACGCTTATGACCTGTGAGCAGATGGGGCGCGAGTGCCGAACGATGGAGCTGGATCCGATCTTCTGCGACGTGATCAAGGAACGGTACCGGGCGGGAGCGGGCATTGAACCGGTGCTGATTCATCGTTCCGCAACACAATAAAAAGGAGAGGCGCGCTAACGCCCCTCCCGCCCGACCGGAAACACCCCGGCCGAGATCATGTACAGCCGTGGCCACGGTTTTACGAACGCATGATCTCATATTCATCATAATGGATGCCGAGGTGTTTAACCAATGCCGAATCAAGATGATTTGCTGCAGCAGCATGAGCTCGAGGTGCTGCTCGGCATTATGGAAAGCAAGGAGCAGTACCGCAAAATCATCAAGGCCGCTGTCGCGCGCTGGGTGAAGGACTTTCAGGACAATCGGATCGAGATCAACACCGTCGACGATCTGAGGAAGCTGATTGAGCTCGATCTAGAGATTCAGAAAAACGAACTATGAACATTAATTTGTTATATCACACACCTGCCAACTTATATAGATGATGTCCGGTTTAGGCCGGAACACACAATTGGAGGTGGTTCGAATGAAGAACCAAATCATATCGCATCTCGAGGAACACGGAGTCAAAAGCAAGACACTTCGAGAACTAGTCGCTGAAATGACCGAAAAAATGCAGGAAAAAGAGAAAGCAGAGATTCGGGAAGCAGCCAGAGTACATTATACGTATCCGGACGTCTTATTCAATTATAAGAACCGGTCACGGTAGAATTATCGCAACGAGGGCGACCTGTTAAGGTCGCTTCTTCGCATTCGCGGGGGGTGGTGGTATGTAGTGGCAAAAGAGCGCAGCCCGAACAGAGATAAAGCGAAGCAGATGTGGCTGGAGAGCGGCGGCAAAATGCTGCTGAAAGACATCGCCGCTGCTCTTAGCCTTGGGGAAACCCAGATACGAAAGTGGAAGAGTCAGGACAAATGGGCTGCCGATCTGAATAGTAACGTTACCAATGAATCTAATAGTAACGTTACCAAACGAAAGGGAGCGCCGAAGGGTAACAAGAACGCCGTCGGCAACAAGGGTGGCGCGCCGAAGGGCAATCAGAACGCCAAGGGGAACCGCGGCGGCACGGGGGGGCCGCCGGGCAATAAGAAGGCGGTCCGGACCGGTGAGCACGAGACGATTTGGTTCGATACGCTGGATGAGGAAGAGCAGGAGATGCTGGACGGGATCGACACGGACCCTGTTGTCCAGGCGGACGATGCGATAGCACTTATTGCATTCCGAGAACGGCGAATGCTCAAACGGATTCAGCGGCTGACCGACGGCCTGACGGAGAAGCAGCGGAGCGTCCTGCGCGAGCTGCGGACGGTGAAGGAAGCCAAGCCAGTTACCGATCCGAGAACTGGCAAAGAAACGACGGTCGTCACCGAGTCCGAGAAAATGGTCGTGGCCAAGATCGAGACGACGACCATTCGCATCCTTGAAGACATTTTGCGCATCGAAGACGCGTTGACCCGCGTCCAGGCACAGAAGCTGAAGGCGATCGAGCTGAAAAACAGGCTGATTGCCGTCGATGAGGAAAAGGAAGTCCGGACGGCCATCCTTCAGATCGAGTTGCAGAAGCTTCAGGGCGGTGCCGGCGCGACACAGAGCTGGACCGAAGCGCTCAAGGCGATCGCTGAGCGGCGTAAGGCAAAGTTGGCGGAGCAGGCGGCAGCGGTGACCGGCGATGAGTAAGCCGTACAACGTCGTATCGGATATCGCATTCCTACTCGATCTTTATTGGGACGATCCGGCTTCTTTTGCCGAGGACATGCTCGGAATGGATCCGGACGACTGGCAGCGAGAAGTAATGATGGACGTCGCCGAGCATCGTCTCGTCAGTGTTCGATCGGGCCAGGGTGTTGGGAAAACCGGTGCTGAGGCTGCGCTTGTCCTTTGGTTCTTGTGTACCCGCCCGAACCCGAAGGTCGTTTGTACCGCGCCGACGCGGCAGCAGCTCTATGATGTACTGTGGGCTGAGGTCGCCAAATGGCTGGAATCGTCCATGGTGAAAAATTTGTTGAAGTGGACGAAAACCAAGGTCTATATGGTTGGCCATGAGGAGCGCTGGTTCGCGACGGCCAGGACGGCCACGCGTCCGGAGAATATGGCCGGCTTCCACGAGGATCACATGCTTTTTGTTGTGGACGAGGCCTCCGGGGTTGCCGATCCTATCTTGGAGACGATTCTCGGAACGCTTACCGGTGAAGATAATAAGCTTGCGATGTTTGGAAACCCCACGCGGACTGCTGGGGTTTTTTATGATTCACACAACCGGGACCGGGCGCGTTTCCGTACGCACAAGGTCGACAGTCGCACGTCCAAGCGGACGAGCCGCGAGAACATCCAGATGCTCATCGACAAGTACGGTGCCGATAGCGACGTCGTTCGCGTGCGGGTATACGGAGAGTTCCCAAAGGCGGAAGCCGACTCCTTCATCGCGTTAGAGTTGGCCGAGTTTGCCGCCGGTGCGACTGTTGAGGCTGCCGGGGATACGCTGCACCTGGGCGTTGACGTGGCCCGGTTCGGGGATGATGAGACGACTATCGCACCGCGGATCGGGATGAAAGTGTTCAAACTCCGCTGTTACAACAAACAGGACACAATGGCCACTGCAGGCCGAGTGATAGCAGCCGGCAAAGAAATGCTGAAACAATTCCCGAAACTCCGTAACGTGGAGATCAAAGTCGACGACAGCGGCGTCGGCGGCGGGGTGACGGACCGGCTGAACGAAGTCATCCTGGAGGAGCGGCTGCGGGGATGGCGGGTCACGCCGGTTATCAACGGGAGCAGTCCCACCAAGCATGCGACGGAGCACTACGAGAACCGCGGGACGGAGACCTGGGCGGATCTGCGCGATCTGCTGCAGGAGTCATTCTCCAAACACATTCAGGGGCAGCCGGCGGCCGTTGAGCTGCCGAATGACGATCGGCTCGTTACGCAGTTGTCTCAGCGCAAGTACCGTATGACCAGCAAGGGCAAGTTGGCCCTTGAACGCAAGGAAGATATGAAAAAACGAGGACTGGATTCGCCTGACCGGGCGGATGCGGTCGTTTTGGCGTTCGTGGAGCCGGCGCGCAGCGGGGTCTATTTCCCGGATGCCTGATTTAAATAGAAGGGAGGAAATCCAATGCCACTATGGCCAAATGGTGAAGAACAGCGCGAACTCGAGAACATCATCATTCGCGGCGCGCGAACGGCGGCGACGCTCGAGCAGATTATCCAGCTCGAGATCGGCGACTGGCGGAAGTCCGATAAACGAAAGTGGATGGAGATCGGCGAGCGCTATTATCGAAACAAGCCTGACATACTGGAACGGCAGCGGACGGCGATCGGCGCGTCCGGAGCGAAGGAGATCGTCGGCAATCTGGCCAATAACAAGTTGACCAATCCATTTACGCGCAAGCTGGTAGATCAGAAGGTCGGCTACCTGCTTGGCAAGCCACTCAGCGTTCAAACGGATAATACGGCCTATGCGGACGAATGGTCGGACATCCTGCAGCCGGCCATGTTCCGCCGGTTGCAGAGCACCGGAAAGCAGGCCGTCAACGCGGGTATTGCGTGGTGGTTCGTTCACTATGACGATGTCGGTAAGCTATCATTCCGCAAGATGAATAGCTTGGAGATCAAACCGCTATGGGCCGACGAAGCGCACACCATTCTGGATGCGGTCATTCGTGACTACGAGGTTACCGTGTATGAAGGGCTTCAGCGGAAGACGGTCCGGAAGATCGAATGGTGGGACTCCCAGGGCGTGCGCCGGTACGTCGTGGACGGTACCGGGCTGACTCCGGATGTTGAGGCCGGGGCGGTCGGCTCGCACTTTACTGTCCAAGTGGGCGATAAGGAGCAGGGGATGAACTGGGAACGCGTCCCGTTTATCTGCTGGAAGTACAACGAGGAAGAGCAGCCGCTCGTCGAGATCATCAAGTCGCTGGTGGACGATTACGATCGGAACAAGTCCGACAATTCGAACAACCTGGAGGATCTGCCCGATAGCATTTACGAGGTAACGAATTATAGCGGCACTAACCCGGGAGAATTTAGGAAGAATCTTGCGACATATCGAACCGCATTTGTGAATGATGGCGGCGGGATTAAGGCTGTTAATTTGGAATTAAACGTCGAGGCATATAAGACGCATATGGAGCAGGCCCGAAAGGACATCTACGAGTTTGGGCGAGGCGTTGATACGCAAGGGGTGGACATCGGCAGCGCGCCGAGCGGAATTGCGCTGAAGTTCCTCTATTCCGACCTTGATCTGGATGCGAGCATGATGGAGACCGAATTCCAGGCGTCGCTCGAGCAGCTCCGCTGGTTCGTCGACACGCATCTATTCAACAGCGCCGGCGTCGATTACAGCGGCGAGGACTTGTCCTTTATTCTGAATAAGGATATGCCGATCGACGAAGCGGCGATCATTACGGCCATCAAGGATAGCGTCGGAATCCTGTCCGACGAGACGCTCGTCGCGCAGCATCCGTGGGTTAAGGATGTGGTGGCCGAGCTCGAGCGAATTAAGAAGCAGAAGGAAGATGCACTGAAGCGAATGGCCGACGGCTACGGCGGGCTGCCGCCCGACTCGGATCCGGATGGGGACGGGGGCGGCGGTGATGCCGAATGAGGTCGGAGGAATACTGGGCCAAACGCATGGAGGCTCAAAACGAGGCGCAGCTTGAGAAAGGCGAAGCCTACATCCGTAAGGAGCGCGCAGAGTACGACAAGGCGATGGCCCGGATCAAGCGGGACACTGAATCCTGGTACGCTCGACTGGCGAAGAATAACAGCGTCAGCATGGCCGAAGCCCGCAAGCTTTTGTCGGCGAGTGAACTGAAGGAGTTTCGCTGGAGTTTGGATGAGTACCGGGAAGCGATCATTAAGCACGGCGGCGACCCAAAATGGCGAAAGGCCATCGAGAACGCCCGGGCCCGGATCCATCTTACGAAATTAGACGAGCAGAAGATCCGGATGCGACACGAGATCGAGCTGCTTGCCGCCAAGCGTGTCAAGGGCACGACCGATACGATGTCCGACATCTACAAGGACGGCTATTACCGCGCAATATACGAGGTGCAGCGAGGTAACGGGCGGGGCGTTCCGCCGGCGCAGCTGGACAAGCGGCAAATCGATCGCGTGCTGGCCAAGCCTTGGGCGCCGGACGGGAGCAACTTCAGCGCTCGGATCTGGCTGGATCGGACGAAACTTTTCGCGGAGCTGGAGACGTCGCTGGAACAGCATATCATTCGAGGCGAGCAGCTTCCGACGGTCATCAAGGATTTTTCGGATAAGATGGGCGTGAGCATGCGGACGGCAGAGAGACTGATCCGCACGGAGTCTGCTTATTTCAGTGGGCAGTCCCGTCTGGACGGATACCGGGAGTCTGGTGTCGAGCGGTACAAGTACGTGGCCACAATGGACCATCGCACATCCGAACAGTGTGAAGACATGAACGGAAAGGTCATCCTCGTCAGCGAAGCCAAAGCCGGCACTAACTATCCACCGCTACATGCATACTGCCGCTCGACGACGATTCCCTTTTTCGGAGAAGATGAATCGGATCCGGAAGATGCACAGGCTAAGCCGGACGAGCAGCAGTCGAAACGGGAGCAGGAGCCCTACTCTGATGAGCCGGATGCCTATGATGTGCCTCCCGATGAGACGTTCAGCGACTGGGCTGAGAAGCACGCTCCGGAAGCGACGGAGAAGCCGGAAGCACCGGAACCGCCTGCGCCGGTTACGCCAGCTCCGGTAAAACCGGTGGATCCGTCGCCGGAACTTCCAGCGACTGAACGAGTAGAAGAGCCTCCTGCACTGACACATGACGAAGAAGCAGCAGTTACACGGTACGTTGGCGGGGAGTCCTACGGACTTAACGATAAGCTGCGCCGCGGCGATCCGCTCGACAGCATTGAAATGCAATGGGTCGAAAATTTGGACAAGGCGCTCGCAAAGCTGCCGACGTACAGTGGGGATCTGTCCCGTTCATTACATTTTGCTTCGGCTGCTGCTTTGGCTGCGTTTATGCAAGACATCAAGCCGGGAGCCGTGGTACAATATCCTCAATACATCTCGACGACAGCGGGCGCGCTCTACAATCCGGTCGGACAAGTTCAGTTTTATATTCTGGGAGCTGTTGGCGGGAAGGATATTACTGCGTACAATCCCGGAGAACTTGAAGTGCTTTACGGGCGTGATTTTCCGTTCAAGGTCGTTAAACTGGATTTCATTGACGGCGTCTACTTTGTCATGTTGGAGGAGCTCGTGAAATGAGCGAAAAGAAGAAGCCTTTCTCAGATCCGCGCTGGAACGACACATCGAAGCCTAAGGTCATCGGCTATCAAGAGATTTCCGAGGAAGATCGGGCAAAATATGAAAAGCTCAGCAGAGAGCACCTGAAAAAAATAGGCGTTTTGAAAGATTGAAGCACTCCCGCATACGCGAGGGTGCTTTTTTTGTGGGCTCCGGTTGAGACTGCCGGGGCCTTTTCGTCGCCCTGTCGCATGGCAAAAAACTAGGCATACTCAGCGGCCGGAGTATATCGGTCGGCTCCCATAGCTGGAGAGCAGCTATAAAAATCTATGGAGGCTGATGATAGATGGATTGGTTGAAAGAGCTTTTGAAAAAGCTGGGCGTGGCGGAAGCGGATGTCGACAAAATTGATGCAGAAGTTGTGAAGGAACTGCCGAAGCATTTTGTGGCCAAAACGCAGTATACAGAGGTTGTCGAGGCGCGGAAGAAGGCGGAGAAGGAGGTTTCCGATCGCGACAAGCAACTCGAAGACCTGAAGAAGTCTTCCGGCGATGCCGCGGAGCTGACGAAGAAGATCGAGACGCTGCAGACGGAGAACAAGGCGGCCAAAGAGAAGTACGAGGCCGAAGCGAAGGAGCTGCGACTGGGCACCGCCGTGAAGCTGGCGCTCGCCGGCAAGGTACACGATCCAGACATCGTCGCCGGGCTGCTTGACAAGACGAAGATCGAATTGGACGACAACGGCAACATCAAAACCGGCCTGGACGACCAAATTAAAGCCCTGCAGACGAGCAAGGCTTTTTTGTTTGTTCCCGAGGATAAGGGCGGCCAGTTCCAGTTCCGCGGTGCCAATCCTTTCGAGAGCGGCGGCTCAGGCGGCGGTGCCGGCGACAAAGCTGCTGAATTTGGCAAACGGCTCGCCGATTTTGCTAAAGGAAATTCGTCCAATGCTGACGCGCAAAAATCTTATTTTGGAGGCTGATAGAAAATGAGCAAGTTCGTTTCCAGAACTTACGGGAACCGGAAGGATATTTTGAAGTTCCCGGACCATTATGTCGCGGTACCGGTCACCGTCGACGATGACGGCGTGGTTGCGGTCGATGGGAAGAAGATCGTTCCGGCAGGCACGATCGTCGGTGGCGGAACGCTGGCCGATCCGGAAATTATGGTCAAGAAGGCAACGACGACACCGGGCGATCCGGAAGAGGGGACGCCGGATACGACGGACGCGGAGGGTGTTCTGCTTAACGACGTGGACGTGACCTACGGACCGGCTCCTGGCGCGATGGTCATTCACGGGTTCATTGATTTGACCAAGCTGCCGGAAGATCCGGATGCAGCAGAGGTTGCTGCGCTGAAGATGATTCAATTTATCGCCTAACTGGCGGGAAGGAGACTGTTCATGCTTACTATTTTCGATTATTTCAATGCTCGGGCGATCGCTGCCTTTTACACGAATAATCCGAGCAATAACATTACGTACTTGGGAGCAACGCTGTTTCCCGCGAGAAAGAAGCTTGGCCTCGATCTGAGTTGGATCAAAGGGGCCCGGGGTTTGCCGGTATCCCTGCAACCTTCGGCATTCGACACGAAGGCGACTTTGCGGGATCGGATTGGATTCGCGAAGATTGAAACCGAGATGCCATTTTTCCGGGAATCTATGCGAATTGGTGAAAAGGACAGGCAGGAAATTTTGCGCCTGCAGGACAATTCCAACGACCAATATGTGATGCCGCTCATTACCAACATCTACAATGACGTTCTGACGTTGGTCAACGGTGCTGATGTTGTGCCTGAACGGGAGATCATGCAGCTGTTGTCCAGTGGGAAAATTCGCATTACGTCGGCGCAAACCAGGCAGGATTACGACTATGATTACCAAATGAACAGCGATCACATGGAGACCATTACGGATAATGCCCAGAAGTGGAGCAATCCGGCGGCTCCGATCGCGGAGCATATTCCGGAATGGCAGGATCAGGTAGAGACGGACACTGGAGTTCGTCCGCGCCGAGCGATCTGCACCCGGAAGACCTGGGGTTACATCATGAAGAACGAAGGCTTCTTGAAAGATATGAATCCGGTAGGTTGGCAGAACGTCATCGTGACCAACGAGATGATGCGGAAATATTTGCTCGACAAATTCGATTTGACCGTCGCCGTGTACAACAAGAAATATGCTCTGCTTGACGGCAGCACGCATATGTTTTACCCGGACGACTACTTCACGCTCATCCCGGATGGCAATTTGGGGACAACGTGGTACGGCACGACCCCGGAAGAAGCTGATCTGATGGCCGGTGCAAAGACAGCGGAAGTACAGATCGTGAATACCGGCGTGGCGATCACTACAATTAGAGAGCCCCATCCGGTCAATGTTGAAACGGTCGTATCCGAAATCGTGTTGCCGTCTTTCGAGACAATTGACACGATCTTCATCGCGAAGGTCGCCGGGGTGTAAGAGAGGCTTCAGCCTCTCTTTATTAATGAGGGAAGAAGGAGATAGACATGAGGAAATCCAAAGAAGGAGATCCCAATGTGGAGCAGCAATCATTTCCGGGAACAGGAGACCAACCGCCGGTTGACCTGTTGAACGGTGATGCCTCCAATGGAGAAGGGGCAGCGGGTACGAACGACACACCTCCGGAAATGCCACCAGCGCTTGTCGACATGGTTTTGCTGAAGAATATTCGGCGCCGAGATCGTGTTTGGAAGAAGGGCGAGAAACTGCCCGTTTCTGCAGATGAGGCACGCGTGCTTATCGGTGCGAAGCTGGCCAGGCTGCCGGAGTAACCACCATGATCACGGCATCGGATGTATGGCCGATCGTCAAGCTTCGTCTCGACCTTCCTGACGACACGCGGAAGCCGCTGATCGACACGTACATTGCGGAGATCGAGCGGCGGGTATTGCACGATATCAATCACCGCCGGATGCCGGACGGGCTGCTGTACGTGTGGGCGAGCATGGTCATGGATGCCGTGCGGGTCGATCTACCTCATGTCGAAGAGATCGACGAGACAGTCGGCGGACCGGCCGGCAGCGTTAAGGTAGGAGACACCTCCGTCTCCGGCGGGGGCGGGTCTGGCGGCGGGCTGGCCAACACGGCCAAATCTGTCATCGATCAGGTCGTGTTTAATTACCGCGCTGACCTAAACCATTACCGGCGTATGACATGGGGGACGGGCCGATGATCAATTACCGCCGGCATCGCCGCGCGATCGAGCGCATGTACGAGGACCGGGCCATGATCAGCCGGCACGAGCCGGTGAAGGACCCGGTGACCAAGGAGACCAAGCAGGTGCTGCAGCCGGTCTACGAGGACCAGGCTTGTAAGCTCTCGCAGACAAGTCTGCCCCGTAATGGACAGACGGAGGCGCAGAACGATATTCGATTCGACGCAAAGCTGTTCATCGCGCCGGAGCTGGAGATTCGGCAGGGCGACGTAATTTCTGTCACGCGCAAAGCAACCGGCCAAGCAGAGACGTTCTCCGCCGGCAAGCCGTTCCCGCCGTACAGCAGCCATCAGGAGATTTATCTGACTGCTAAGGGGTGGGCGTGATGCAAGACTTGAAAGAAGCGCCGATTCCCGCGGCGACCGTCATCACCTTGAACATCCACATGATCGACGGAACTACATTCGTGCAGGATCTGCCCGTTGATGATGCGGACGGTGCTCAGGATTTTCTGAATTGGTTCAGGCAGCCGGGCCGAATCAAGGTCTGGACGTGGCAAGTCCCGAGTGATGCCTCTTTGCACTCGCTGCACCATCGCCACATCATGGCGGTGGACATAGAAGGCTATGTCGAGCCAGACGGCCGCCCCTCCCGATGGTATGAGAGGATGTTGGATCGGATGAGCCTTTGGTGGAGATTTCGTCGTGGCTAATCTGGGCAGCTTCGATTTTTCCGAACTGTTGAAGTTTCGCGACAGCCTGGTCGATATGCAGAGGCACTTCCCCGATTTTATGCGGAAGTGCCTCTATCATTTGGCAGATGAGATGCTCGCAGATGTCGTCATGCGTACGCCTTCCAGCAACGGGGCACTGCGTCGCGGATGGACGCTCGGGGAGTTACGTCCGACTGGGGACGGCTATGAGATCGAGGTCCACAACACGGAAGAATACTCGTTCTATGTGGAAAATGGCTTCGCAGCTCACTGGGTCCCGGGGAAGTGGGTGGGCAACACTTTCTACTATATTCCGAATTACAGCCCGCCCAAGGGCGAGCCGGCGGGAATGTACGTCGGACCGCGAAACGGTTGGGTTGAAGGTAAGTTTATGATGCTTATCTCAAGCGAACTGTTGATGCGTGAGATTCCGAGAATCATGGAGCGCGAGATGCAGCGGTTTATCGACCGTTTTTTGAGGTGATGCTCATTGTCGCAAGAAGTCAGTTTTAACTCAGTCCGATACGCGGTTCACGCTGCGCTCGATGCCGCCTTTCCCGACATTCCGGTTTCCGGAGAAGAGATTCCGCAAGGGCTCGAGGCGCCGTATTTCTACGTCCGTCTGTTGGAGCCGGGCCATACGCGGGAGCTGGGGCGCCGATACAAGCGTCGGCATCCATTCGTGGTCCGTTATTTTGCCGTCGACCGACAGAATGACGCGATGTACGCCATGGCTGAGCAGCTCACGGAGGTACTGGCATCCATTACGGTCGGCGGCCGTCCCTGCGCCGGGAATGACATTCGGTATCAGATTGAGAACGAGGTGCTCTACTTCTGGGTCACCTACTCCCTGCTGGTATGGCAGCAGTGGCCGGATGACCCGGCGATGGAGACGCTCGAACAGCATGGAGGGATTAAGGATGAGCCGTAAAGCGGAAGATGCCGGCGCGCAGCCGGCGAAGCATAGCAAGGCCAATCTGCTGCAATCCAAGCGGTTCACGCCGCAGCAGAAAGACTATCTGCGGGCGTTGCTGCAGGACGGCGAGACGTACTCCGTCTCCGAAGCCGAGCAGTTGCTGCAGAAATATTTGAAACAGGAGGCGAAGTAAGCGATGGCCGGTGGAAGCTGGACTGTACAAAATAAGGTGCGCCCAGGCGTTTACGTGAACATCGTGACCGCGCCGAAGGCGTTGGGCACACTGGGCGAACGCGGCATCGTGTCGATCCCGTTGCTGCTCCCTTGGGGCGAGCCGAAGGTGATCACGACGATCGAAGCCGGCGAGGACACGATGCCCAAGCTGGGCTATCCGATCACGGATTCGGCTCTACTGCTCGTGCGGGAAGCGCTGAAGCGCGCCCAGAAACTGCTGCTCTACCGCGTGAACGCCGGTACGAAGGCAGCCGTCACCAGCGGGAACCTGACGGTCACGGCCAAATGGGGCGGCGCCCGCGGGAACGATCTGACCATCGTCATCTCGGAGAACGTCGACGACGAGGACCTGTACGACGTGCGGACGCTGCTGAACGGGGATGAAGTCGACTCCCAGACGGTGGCCAACATTGCCGGGCTCGTCTCGAACGATTGGGTCGTATTCAGCGGTACAGGCGATCTCGCCGCTTCGGCTGGCGTACCCCTGGTAGACGGGGCAAACGGCAGTGCGACGAATCAAGACTACCTGGATTATCTGGCCGCGATCGAGCCGCAGGACTTTAACACGATCGCGCTGCCGTCAACGGACGTCACGGCTAAAGGGGCGTTCGTTTCCTTCGCGAAGCGGCTGAGGGACGACGAGGGCAAGAAGATCCAAGTCGTGCTCGAGAATTACCCGTCTGCGGATTACGAGGGCGTGATCTCGGTCAAAAATGGCGTCATCCTGGACGATGGAACGACGCTCACCGCGGCCCAGACGACGGCATGGGTGGCCGGCGCGACGGCCGGGGCCGCGGTGAACGAGGCTCTGACGTATGCGGCCTATGACGGAGCAGTAGACGTGGCGACGCGGTACACCAACAGCCAGATCATTGCCGCGCTGCAGGCAGGCGAGTTTTTCTTCACCGCGAACAACGGCCGGGCTGTCGTGGAGCAGGACATTAACTCGCTGACGACATTCACGCCGGACAAAGGGAAGGCTTTTTCGAAGAACCGTGTTATTCGCGTACTGGACGGCATCAATAACGACTTTGTCCGGATATTCTCGCAGTTCTACATTGGTAAGGTGTCGAACAATGCCGACGGACGGAACCTGTTGCGGGCGGAGTGCGTGAATTACCTGACCTCGCTCCAGAACATCAACGCGATTCAGAATTTTGACAGCCAGACGGACATTTCCGTCGCGGCAGGCAACGATGTGGATGCCGTCCTGATCGAGGCCGACATTCAACCGGTGGACAGCATCGAAAAAATCTACATGACCATTACCGTTCAATAGGAAGGAGGATGCCAGATGTTTTTCAGAGAGAGCGATGCAATCAGCGGCAAACAGGCCACAGCGTTCGCGACGATCAACGGCCGGGTTGAAGAACTCTTCTACGCCAAAACCATCGAAGCGACAATCGAAAAGAATAAAGTCGACGTGCCGATCTTGGGTCAAACCAATACCGCTCAACGTTCTGCTGGCTGGAAGGGCAGCGGCACACTGACGGTCTATTACGTGACGTCGGTATTCCGTCAGTTGATGCGGGATTTCGTCAAAACGGGGAAGGATTTCTGGTTCGAATTGCAGATCACTAACGAGGATCCGACATCGGGAACCGGCAAGCAGACGGCCACGCTGTTAAAATGCAACTTGGACAGCATCATCGCCGCGAAGTTCGATGCGACGTCTGACGACATGCTGGAAGAAGAAATGCCATTCACGTTCAGCGATTACGATCTGCCGGACTTGTTCAATTCGATTACGGGCGCTTAAACGGCGCCCATCTATGATGAGGAGCGATTAATATGAGTTTGCAAGCATTTTTCGCACAAAATGTGCAGTTGGAAAGTACAGAGGATTTCGTCATTTCCGATCGTTTTAAGGATGAACAGGGAGCGCCAATACCGTGGAAGCTCCGGACGCTGTCCGAGGAAGAGAACGAGGAAATCCGAAAAGCTTCGACCCAAATGGTGAAGGGAAAGGGCGGCCAACGGATTCAGGAAACGAAGCCGGAAGTGTATATGGCGAAGATTGCCGTCGCGAGCGTTGTGTTTCCGGATTTGAAGGATGCGGATTTGCAAAAGTCTTACGGCGTTCTCGGCGCTGAAGCCTTGCTTAAGAAGATGCTGCGTGCCGGGGAGTATGCGACTCTCCTCGGAAAGGTTCAAGAGCTCAACGGATTTGACCGAGAGTTCGACGATCTGGTCGAAGAGGTAAAAAACTAATCAAGGAGGGCGACGGGGAGGCCAACGTGGCTTACTACGCCCTCCACGAATTTAGTTTAATGCCTTGGGATTTTGCTGCGCTTGAGACCGATAAAAAAGCGGCGTTAACCGCGATGATACTGGTTCGGGTAGAAGAAGAACGTCGGGAAAGAACGAAAATTAAGAAAAAATAGCGGTCCACCCTTCGTTTTTATATGGTATTATATTCCTAAAAACAAATTGGAGGGCGAAATGAAAGGAAGACTGTTCATTCTGTTGTTGTTCGTTATGTCGATGGTAGCTTGCACAAATACCGCAGTTACTTCAGATAGTTCTGAAAAGGTTCCTGAAAAGAAGGTGGAGCCCATTATTGACGTAGTGCAGTTTGCTCATTTAACAAAGAGCGAGTTAATCAGCAAGCTTGGCGATCCAGAATCCACTGAAGATTGGGTCTTTGATAGTGCAAATGGACAAAAATATAACGCGGTTACGCTGACTTATGACGATGAACTTCAGGAGTTCATGCTCATTGATGACAAAGTTGTGCGATTTACCTTATATGGTTCAGGGCAAGTTTACGATAAAGAGCATGTACTCGAACAATTTGGAATTGACCGTAGTCCCAATCTAACGAAAGTAGCAGATACGGGTTCAGCTCTAAGGTATCAGCGTGTGGATAAATCAATGAATGTCGACGACTTCTGGCTAATAGAGGGAACAGAAAAGGGTTATATTGAAACTCTTAAAGTAACATACGATTCAAGATATTTTTAACCTAGATTGACACTAACACCCCTCGGGGTGTTTTTTTATTTTTTGGAGGTGCTATAGGTGCCTACGATTTCGACCACGCTGCGGATGATGGATCGTTTCACTCAACCGCTGCAGCGCGTAACCAACCAGGTCAACACTGCAATTACTGCGCTCGAGAGGATGCGGCGATTAATCGAGCGGCCGGCCCGGATGAACCTTAACATCAATACGACAGCGATCAATGCGAGGCTTGCCAGTATCCATGTCGCTCCAATCAATGTGATGGTACGTCTGAACACGTTCCAGGCATTAGCTCAGGCAACTGCATTGAGGGCGCAGATCATAAGCCGAATCGGCACAATAACCGCTACCGTCAACCTCAGTAGTAATATTACATCTTTGCTTAGCCAACTCATCATTTTGGTACGGCAACTGAACCAAGCCATTCGTAACATGCCGCCTTCCGGTGGTGGTGGTGGTGGTGGCGGATCTGGAGGTGGCGGTGGAGGAGGAACATGGTTCGGTGGTTTTGGGGGGCTGGCGGCTGGCTATTTGTCATTTGCAGGGGTTGGAGCTGCAATGCAAACCAGCGACGAGTATATTAACACCAAAGCTCGCCTAGATTTGATCAATGATGGGCTTCAGACGACGGACGAACTCCAATCCAGGATTTTTTCAGCAGCAAAACGAGCGCGGGGTAGCTATGAGGATATGGCAGGCGTTATCGGCCGGATGGGTACGCTCGCAGGTGATGCTTTCAGATCGAACGATGAACTGATCGCCTTTTCTGAGCTCATGCAGAAATCATTTCGCGTCGGCGGATCTGGCACGATGGAGCAGCAAGCGGGCATGTACCAACTCAGCCAGGCGATGGCTGCAGGTAAGCTTCAAGGTGACGAATTCCGTTCGATCATGGAAAACGCTCCGATGCTCGCTCAGGCAATTGCCAAGTTCACAGAAAAATCAAAAGGTGAATTGAAACAGATGTCCGCAGAGGGGACGATCACGGCGGACATTATCAAGGGGGCAATGTTCGCGGCGGCGGACGATATCAACAGTAAGTTTGCAACAATGCCCCGGACGTTCGGGGATATCTGGAACGAAGTCAAGAATTCCGCTTTACAGTCGTTCGGACCACTTATTGAGACGATCAATCAGTCTATGCAAAGTGAAAACTTTGATAGATTGCTCAACGGACTCACGATTGGACTGCAAATGCTTGCAAGTGGGGCATCGTGGGCCTTTTCGTTTATTTTGAACCATCTGGACTTGATTAGAAACTTTTTGGTTGCCCTGGGCATTGTTGCTCTCGCGTTTGCAGCTCAATGGCTGGTTTCGTGGGTCATTGCGGCATGGCCTGTATTAGCTGTAATTGCGGGCATTATGCTCCTGTTATGGTTGCTCAGTAAGATGGGAGTGACAGCAGATCAGATTGTCGGTTTTGTGGCTGGCTTGTTTATGGGGCTATATGCGGCTGTCTATAACGGTATTGCCTCTCTCTATAATAGATTTGCAGTGTTTGCCGAATTCTTCGCGAACGTTTTCAATCATCCAGTTTATTCCGCGAAGAAGTTGTTCGTCGATTTTGTAAATACAACGTTGGACAGCGTAAAAAAAGTAGCGGAGGCAATCGATTGGGTTTTTGGCAGCGACTTAGCGGGTCACATTACATCCCTGCAAAATCAAATGCAAGACTGGCTAGGTGAAATGCCGGAAGGTTATAAAGTTATCCAACGCATGGAGGAGAAGTCGATTATCGACGAAGCGAAGAAAGGCTACGACGCTGGTTCGAACTTTATGAAGGGCATATCTGAGAAGATGGGCAGCCTTGGGAAAGGCTTGCTCGGTGGAATGGATATGAGCGGATTCGGAGGCGCTCCGAACATCGAAAAAGTCGGCGAAGTCGGCAAAATCAAGGATACCGTCGACATATCCAGCGAGGACTTGAAGATGATGCGCGAGTTGGCCGAGATGAAGTCGATTCAGAATTTCGTGACGCTGACTCCGCAGGTCAGCTTCGGGGACACGCACGTCCGCCAGGACGGCCGATCGGTCGACGAGATTATCGCCAATATCGGCGATCAAATGACCGAATTGATTGCGTCTGGAGCACGGGGGGTGTACACGTAATGGACGAGCAGAGGTTAAGGGAGATTATCCGGGAAGTTGTAAGAGAAGAGTTGGCTGAATTCAAGGAAAAGAATCAGCAATTCATTACATTGACGCCATCTATTCAACTAGCAGATGCCGATGCTTTTTTTTCGGAACGTTTCTCTAAAATGATTGAAAAAATCGTTCTTCCACCAGCAAGCGAGGTGTATGGCTGATGGCGTACGGCATCTGGCTGTCGTATAACAACCAGCAGGAGGGCTTCCAGCTCCCGGTCAATCCGAGCAGCATCGAGATCAGCGACGGGAGCAAAGGGGCGACCTACGATATCGTGGAGCTCGGCGAGATCAATGTGATTAAGAATCCGAAGCTGACGACGTATCGGTTCAGCAGCATCTTCCCGGCGCAGTTATACCCGTTCGTCGACGTTCCGCTGCTGCAGTCGGTTACTGCTGCGAACGATTCCGGAGTGAAGGTGAAGACCAATCCCTACGTGGATTACATTACAAGATGGATGGCGACCAAGCGGCCCATCCGTTTTGTTTTTACGGGGGATACGTTCGACTTCAACGAGGCGGTTTCGATAGAATCGTTCGACTGGAAGGAAGCGGCCGGCAGCTCGGGTGACATCGAATATTCGATCACGCTGAAAAAATACGTTTTCTATTCCGCACAACGCGTCACCGTTAAGACCGCGGCTACAGGCGGAAGCAAGCAGATCGTCAAGGCGGCCAAGCCCCGCGCGGACGAACGGGAGAAGCCGAAGACGTATGCGCTGCGCGCCGGCGACACGCTGTGGAAGGTGGCTAAGAGCGTGCTCGGGAACGGCGACCGCTGGCGTGAGATCCAGAAGCTGAACGGGCTGACCGATGCACAGCTTAAGACGCTGGCGGTCGGGAAGGTCCTGAAGCTGCCGAAGTAGGAGGGGTTATCGTGATTGAGCTGCTCTTGGACAACAAGGACGGCAAGGTGTGGGACTTGTCCAGCATCGTTTCGGATATCTCGTGGAAGACGACCCGGATTGGCCGGCCCGGTAGCCTGGAATTCACCCTCGTGCGGGGCGGTATCTTTCAGGCGAAGGATTTTAAGATTAATACCGGTGACGTGATCAGCTTCCGATACGATTCTGCCAACGTCTTCTACGGCTACGTCTTCAAGCTTTCCGAAAGCAACGACGAAGCAGTTAAAATCCTTTGTTACGATCAGATCCGGTACCTGCAGAGCAGCGACACTTACGCTTTCGCCGGCGCGACGGCCGCGGATGTCTTGCGGCGGATCGCCGGCGACTTCGGGTTGAAGCTCGGCCGGGTAGATGATACCGGCTACCGAATCCCCACTTTGCTGGAGGACAACCAGAAGCTGATCGACATCATCTGCAAAGCCCTCGACCTGACGCTGATCAACGGGGGCCGCAATTATTTTTTGTATGACGATTTCGGTGGGCTGTCTCTTCGGGATTCCGAGAGCATGCTGCTCGAATTTTTCGTAGGCGACAGCAGCCTTATGACAGGTTATGGCGCGGAGCGCTCTATCGACAGCGACACATACAACAGGATCAAGCTCTATCGGGATAATAAAAAGTCCGGGAAGCGCGATACGTACATCGCCCAGGACAGCGCTAGCATGGCCAGGTGGGGTGTGCTGCAGCTCTCGCAATCCGTCGACGAGAATATGAACGATGCACAGATCAGCGATATGCTGAACACGCTCATTGCGGTGAAGAACCGGGAGACTCGCACGCTGAAGGTCGACGCGATCGGCGACGTCCGGGTCCGCGCCGGCTGTTATGTGCCGATCGTGATCGGCGAGCGCGGGATCAATCAGCCATTCCTCGTCGACACCTGCTCGCATCGGTTCGACGGCGGCGATCATACTATGACGTTGGAGCTGAAGGTCATATGAGCATTGAGAAGTTGATGGGAGCAATTAAGCAGGCGAGCATGGGGGCGGTGGAGGCGGGCGCGCCGGTCGCCGTCCGGATCGGCATCGTCAAATCGGTATCACCACTCGCGGTTACGGTGGATCAGCGGCTGACACTCACGTCCGAGTTTTTACTCCGGACCGCCGCCACGCTGCCGCTGAAGGTGACGATCGGCGGCACGGACTACCCAGTGCGTGAAGATCTGCAAGCCGGCGACAAGGTCGTGCTTCTGCGTGCTCAGGGTGGCCAACAATACGTCTTATTGGACAAGGTGGTGGATTCATGATTCCGGTCGGCGCATCGATCGCGGAAACTGAGACGGAAGAGATCTCGCAGCCCTCCCGCACGTATAAGCTGGACTTCGCGCGCGGGCGCGTCGCCGGCTTGACGGACGGCTTGGACGCCGTGAAGCAGGCAGTGGTTAAGATTCTGCAATCTGATCGGTTTTTCCACGAGATTTATTCGTTCGACTACGGCCATGAACTCGGCGCGGTAGTCGGCGGAGCCCCGGCCTTTGTTCGTTCCGAAGTGTCTCGCCGCATCCAGGAAGCGCTGCTGCAGGACGATAGGGTGACTGCGATCCAGAACATGCAGGTGATCGTCGAGGGGGAAAGCCTGACAGCGACTTTTCTCGTTGTCTCGACGGAGGGGAGTTTTCAGCAGGAGGTGAGTAACGGTGTTTGAGCACATGACCTATGATTTTATTCTGCAGCGGATGCTCGACCGCGTCTCTGATGACCTGGACAAACGAGAAGGGAGCATCATCTATGATGCACTGGCGCCGGCGGCGGCCGAACTCGCGCAGCTCTATATCGATCTCGATATCAATTACAATCTCTCGTATGCGGACTCCGCAGCGGGAGATTTTTTGTCTCGACGGACCGCGGAGTTCGGGATAAATCGACGAGCTGCGACTAAGGCGATCCGGCAAGGACTGTTCTTCGGAAGTGGCGCCGCTCCGCTGAACGTGCCGATCGGTAGCCGGTATGCGATCGAGGATCTGTCTTACATCGTCGTGGCGCAAATCTCGGCCGGCGCCTACCGGCTTGAGTGCGAGGTGGCCGGCGTCGTCGGTAACCAAAAGTTCGGCGACTTGCTTCCGATCACGAGCATTCCCGGCCTGGTGAGCGCGGAGCTGACGGATGTGCTTGTACCGGGTGAGGATGAGGAGACGGACGATGCGTTACGGGCGCGATTTTACACAGCGGTCAACGAGCCGGCTTTCGGCGGGAACGTCGCGGACTATAAAAAGAAGATTAACGCCATTTCGGGCGTCGGCGCTACGAAGGTCTATCCGGCCTGGGCCGGCGGTGGGACGGTCAAATGCACGATCATCGCCGCGGACTGGTCACCTCCGTCGCCGGCGCTCATTAATGATGTGCAGACGGAGATTGATCCGACGGGTAATAGCGGGCAGGGGATTGGCCTGGCTCCGATCGGCCACGAAGTGACGATCACGGGCGTATCCGGAGTGGCTGTCAATGTGGAGACGACGTTGACGCTGGCCAGCGGTGTGACGCCTGGCCAGGTGCAGGCGGACGTGGCGGCGGTCATCGACGCATACCTGTTGGAGCTGCGGCAAGATTGGGCAAACCAGCAGCAGCTCATCGTCCGGACGGCGCAGATCGATGCGCGCATGCTCACGGTGCAGGGAGTGGAGGATGTGGCCGATACCGAGATTAATGGCGTGGCCGCCAATCTGACGCTTGCCGCGGACGAGATCCCGGAGCTTGGGACGGTGACGATTAATGAGTAAGCCAATTCGCGAGTATTGGCCCTCGTTTTATGAGGATATAAAGGATTTTGTGGAACTGGCGCAGACAGAGGACGAGGAGCTGCAGCTTGCCGCCGGAGCGGTCGACCAGTTATTCAGCGATCAGTTCGTGATGACCGCCGGCATCGATGCGATCAAACGCCGAGAAAAGATGCTCGGCATTCAGGCGGATCCGTCCGTCGAAACGCTCGACTTCCGCCGTCGCCGCATCGTTAACCGCTATTCGACAAAGCCGCCGTTTACGCTGCGCTACCTGCAGCAGCGACTCGACCAGCTCGTCGGGCCGGGGCTGACGGTCGTGTCGGTGGATGTGCAGCAATTTATCCTGTACGTGACGGCCAACATTCAAAACGCCAACGTCTTCCGTGAGGTGCAATACACGATTGAGACAGTTAAACCTGCCAACCTGGCGTATCAGCAAAACACCTCAATTTCCGAGGCGGTCGGACTTGAGGAGCATATCGCCATGAAGGCGATCACGTGGAATTATAAATTAAACGGATCGTGGCAGCTCGGAGAGAAGCCCTTTGCCTCATATGGATCGGAGGTCATCGTTAAATGATCGATACGCAGTTTTTGCACGACGTCGCCGGTTACGTCAATGGGCGAATCGCTAAGGTCGTCCTTAACAGCATGGTGGAGATTACGAGCTTTACGGTTAAGGAAGCGCCGGACCGAACGGTCATCCTGCAATATATCATTCCGGTGGCCGACGTTTCGCTCGTCGAGCTGATCGAGCTAAAGGACGCATCGGACAACCTGATTACCTCGAACGAGGTAGAGATCCCGATCACCTCGGATACGCTCGTGTTGCAAACAGTCGAAGTCAAGGAGGTCATGACGTAATGGCAAAAACGGATTGGGCATTGAATGATACGGTGCTGCCCGACGATATGAACGGCCTCGGCGCGGAGATCAACGCCAACGCGGATAAGCTCGCGGATAACCTGGATGGCCGCCCGTGGGAACCCATCTCCCTCTCTCAGGGCGTCCAAGTCGTCCAGGGCGGCGACGCCCCGGCAATCCTTCACCCGACCATGCAGGGCCGGACGCTCGTCAATCTGCTCGGGCGCGCGGGAAAAATGGAGTCGCTCGATGATTGGGAGGCCGGAGACGGGACCGCCTTAGCGATTGCCTCCGGAGGATTATTTGGCCCTAATATGATCGCTGTTACGGGACAAGGAGGCTTCGCGGGAGTATTCCGCACCGTCAATCTGGATGTGACAAAGGATTATTTGGTGGTCGGATATGTCAGTGGCGGGACCCTCGGCAGCGCCAATATCACGGTAGGCATATACGCAGGCCTGCCGGATGATGGGGTTACCACAAATTCAGTACCAACGGACAGCGGCAGCCCGTGGCAGCTAATGTTTGGTACGTTCAGGCCAACGTCCAGCAATCTGTTTTATATCGCAGGGAATGCTGTTGGCGGCGCAGGGGTATTCGAAGTTCAGGCAAATTTCGACGGATTTTCTATCTACGAGATCACCGCCGCCGAAAAGGCGTACATCGACGGTTTGACGACCGCCGAGGCCCAGGCGTACATTGCCGCCAATTACCCCTACGTAGACGACATGAAGCACGTCAATGCCGTCTATATCGAGAATAAGGGGAAGAATCTGCTTCCTCCGTTTTCGGAGTGGGCGCTACACGCGCGCGCCGTCGTGACAGATGCTTATAAACTGACGTTAAACGCCAACGATGTGACCCAACAATCTTACATCGATATTCCTTGTGTCCCGTTACAGGATTATTCGTTTGTTGGAGACGATTTTGAGGTTTATTTGCGGGGGCGGAACAAGGAATATATTTCAACCGTAGGTGACTCCTTCGTCACTACGGAAGATACAGCATTTATTCGTGTTTCGACGTTCGACAATCCTTCGTCGGGAACTTACTCCTTTGCCGATCCCATGCTCAACATCGGCCCCGAGCCCCTCCCGTTCGAGCCGCAGAAACCGTCCTATCTCTATCTACCAGACTGCAACCTCCGTTCCAACGTAGACGGCAGCGTAACAGATCGGCTGTATACGGATGGACAAGGCAAACCGAGGGTGATGCGACGGTTCCGGGAAGCGGTGCTGGATGGGGCGCTGGCGTGGGGATTTCAATCAGGCGCTTCGGGGACGGGATATAAAACCGTTCAAACCTTAAATTTCCCTGTCGGATACGAGCGGAGTGTAGAGCCCAATGTCATTAAATTCGACGGCTCCAAGTTGAAGTACGGCGCACCGACAACTGACGGCGCGGATTATCTTAGTGCGACTAACTGGTCAAATCTCGGAAATACCGTTTTGTCTATTCCGAACTCTGATAGCGGTTGGGGAGAATCCTACGCACCCACAGTAGATGAGATTAAGGCTTATTTTTGGGGATGGAAACTTTACGATAATACCCTTCCGTTGTCGGATACGAGCACATACGTTAGGACTGACGGATTAGAAAAACGATGGGCGTATAAAAACAAAAGTGGTACGTGGGTGACAGGTCGACAGTCTCCGGGCGATAGTCTTCCGAGTGACTGGATCGGCTCGCCCTACCGCCTCATGTACCAACTCGCCCAAAGCATAGACGAGCCAGTCACCTATGAAGGCTCCTTGATGCTGCATGAGGGCGATAATCAGGTCGAGGTTGGAACGGGGATTGTGGTACGGGAAGCGGCGAAGGCATCTGAAAGCAATAAAAATATTAACATCTACGGGCATCCAACAGTATTAAGTACAGCCTTAAATTGGCGTATTGATAGAGCCATAACCCTTTATAAAGATGGTGATATTGATTACAAATGGGCTTCAAGGACGGACTATGCCTACGGCAATTATCGTTATACGAATGGTGACTATGACCCATCCGCCGCCTATTCCGTCACTTACTTGGCGCTCGATGCCTACGCGATCGGCATTGCCCCGCAGACAATCAGCGCGGAGTATGCGCCGAACATCCGGGAGTCGGTCGATTCGCTCGTGAGGGAACTGGTGGAGGCGCGGACGGAAACGTCCGTCTTGCAGAATACGAAGGCGCAGAAGCAGCAGCCGCAATGGATCGCGCCGACGCTGCGGAATGATTGGGAGAATTACGGCGACACGTATGCGCCAGTTAGTTATACCAAAAATGATGAAGGATGGGTAACAATTCGAGGGGCGATAAAAGGTGGAGTTGTGACCAACAATACAGTTCTTTTCGTCTTGCCGGTCGGGTACAGACCTTTGAATAGATCGTCATTCACGATACACGGAGCGACACAAACACCTGTGGAATTGGTGATCTGGGAAAATGGCGAAGTAAAATTAAATTATGCAAACGCAACAAGTACCGTTCTGAATGCGATATTCAGAGCCGAACAATAAGGAGGGATCACCAAATGAAAGAAGCCGCAAAAGTAGACCTCGAAGGCTACTACGTCGAACCGGTCATCGTCCCACTCTCACAAACGGGCGTAACGGAGATTCGCGAGCTGCTGCCCGCCGAAGACGAAGAAGAGCCGGAAGAGATCGTAACCGGATATATCATCGCCGAGAAAGTCCCAAACGGGCTGTTTAAGCCCCGGTGGGACTTTTCTTTATGGGACGACTATCTGGATGCAATAGTAACCGCCCGCGATGCATTTGATCAGGCACTTGCTGACTGGTATGCACAATCTGACGAGGAGCGCGGAGACAGGCCAGTCTATGTTGTACCTGATAAACCCGAGTGCTGGGTCGAGGGGATGGCACAGGAGGAGATTGACGAGATCCGGAATGCGCCGCAGCCGCTTTCCGAGACGGAGCAGCTCCGCGCGGAGAATCTCGACTTGAAACTCGCGCTCGCCGAACTGGCCGAGGCGCAGCAGACGGACAAGCTTGACGTGCAGCTCGCACTTGCGGAGCTGGCCGAAATTTTAACCGGAGGGGATGCGTAATGGCTAAAGTCTACTATGACCTGATCAAAGCTGGCCTGCGTGAGATTGAGGACGTGCCGGTCCGCTGGCGCGCCGATGTGCAGACGATGCTTGACGCAGATACGCAGGGCTCCGCTGAATAAGCGGGACCTATTTAATTGGAGGTGGGGCGGATGAGCCAAGCAGATAACGCAGATGTACTGCAGCGCATGACGCGTGTGGAGACCAAATTGGACAATATGGATGGCAAGCTTGACCGGGCGATCAGCGCCAGCGAGACGGCCGTACAGGCGCTCGAGTCCGCCAAGTCGGCCCATTTGCGACTTAACGAGATCAAAGACAATCAAAAATGGCTATGGCGCACCGTCACCGGCTCGATTATCGTTGGGGCGATCGGTGCGCTTATCAAATTTAACGGAGGATGATCATTATGACAATCAAATGGTTAAAAGCAGCAACGATCCGCGCGGTTAAGACGGCAGCTCAGACGGCCATTGGCGCAATCGGAGCAACGACGGTATTTAGCGGTGTGGACTGGCAGGTCGTAGGCGGCACAGTCTTGCTGGCGACGATCCTCAGCTACCTGACCAGCTTGGCGGGATTGCCAGAGACCGAAGTATGATTAAGCATACTCGTATTCGCGTCGTCGCCGGCAAGGTGGAGGAAGGCCCGCTGCAGTACAGCGGCGGGTACAGCAAGGCGCAGGGCTGGACGGACATCCGGATCGTCGAGCTTCCGCCGGCAGCCGTGCGGGCAGCCCGGTACATTTACAGCAAGGGCAGCAGCGTGCCGGCGATTGCCGCCAAGCAGGCCGGCGACGTGCTCGCGTTTAACGCCTCATATGTAGACGTGGCCAGCGGAGCGCTGCTCGGCCGGACCATTGCCGACGGCAAGCAGATCGCGCCGGACATCGCCAGCAAGACGGTTGATCGCGACCACCTTTACTTTGCTGGCGGCCGCTTCGGCATCGGCGATATTTCCGGGGTCGACGGTGTAACGTGGGCTGCTCAGGGAGCGCCCCGGCTTATACAGGCCGGCAAAAACGTTGCCGACGCTGCGGCAGAGCTGGAAAACGTGCAGTCGGACATTAAACAGCTGCAGCCGCGTTTGGCCGCCGGAATTAAGACGGATGGCACATTGATCCTTGTGCTTGTCGATGGCCGCGGGAATGCCGACCGGGGGTTGTACCTGTCGGAGCTCGCCGCGGTCATGCTGCATTACGGCGCACACGACGCGATCAACCTTGACGGCGGCGGATCGGCAACGCTGTATTCTAGCTTCCCGGAACTTCGGGCGTCTCTCGACATCAAAAAGGGTAACTATCACCTCGCCGATCTGTCGGCCAGTGGCCCGCGCACGGTACACCATGCCGTTGTCATTGAGGTGGACAAGGCTAAGCTGTTTCCGCCGGCACTATTCGGCATCGACTGTGCTGTGCCGTTGACCGCGGCTAAGGCCAAAGCGATTGCGGCCGAGGGGGCAAAGTTCGCGGTCCGGTATCTCGTGCCGCCTGCGTATGCGTGGAAGCGGATGCTCAAGTCGGAGGCGGATGCGATCCAAACGGCCGGGCTGAGGTTGGCCAGCGTGTTCCAACTCGGTGCCGACCGGCCCAAAGGCGGGGCCGCGAACGGGAACGCTGATGGCAAGGCTGCGCTGGCCGAAGCCAAAGTGATCGGGCAACCGACAGGTTCGGCGATCTTCATGGCCGTCGACTACGATGCGCCGGCCAGCGATTACGACAAGATCGAGGCTTATTTGCGAGCTGCACAGGACGAGCTGCCGGGCTATCACGTAGGCGTATACGGCCATTACGGCGTAATTGAGGAGATGTTCCGCCGCGGAGCCTGCCGGTACTTCTGGCAGACCTATGCTTGGTCTGATGGCAAAAAGAGCAGCCGGGCGGATTTGTGGCAGTATAAAAACAACGTCACGCTGGCCGGCCACACGGTCGACTATAACGAGTGCTACGACGATTCTATTTTCTGGGGATCGGCGTCCCGGGAGGAGGAGAAGCCCGTGAGCACGAACGAGATCGCCGTTATCGTCAACGGCAAAGAGTTGCCGGAGAAGGGCGAGGTCAAAGCCGGAGTGACCCGCGTTCCGGCCAGGGCGCTCGCCGAGGCGCTGGGAGCCAAGGTGGTATGGGATAAAGAGGCCAATGCCGTGCGTATCACGATATGACGATCAGCCCGGGAGCTTAGGCTCTCGGGCTATTTTTATTTCGCAGTTTGCTTTTACGTAATAATTCCCGTCATCCAACCTGATAAAATCCCTTGTATGCTCCACGATCCGCCCGCTGCCGATCAGCTCGCCGTCCTGCCAAACCTCTACGGTCAACCCATGGAGGAAGGCATGGTTAATCAGTTTAGCCTCCATTATTTGATTCGATCCCTCCGGACTCCCGTTGCTGATACTATTCGACTTCACACTCTACATTCCTTTACACTTCCCAAATACATTCGTGAGGCGGTACGTTTACAAAAGCTTGGATGCTTGGCTGCCGCATAGTCCGGCCCTCTTGCCAGCGCCATTCCGTGTATTGGATCCTTGCGGTCAATACAGGCTGACACCATTGTGCCCCGCGCATGTCCGGATGGCGGTTTGCAAATGGGCAGTCCAGGGTGCTGATCTGCGCGACCACTCTGGTTATTTCGCGCCAGTCCGCTTGCGTGAGTTTGCCGGTCCCGACCTTGCCGATAAACTGCAACTTTCCTTCGTGGTACAGTCCGGCCAATACCGCGTTAACGACTCCGCTTCGCAACGTGAATCCCCCGATCACCGCGATGACATCCCCGTAATTTTTAACCTTTACCCACCGACCGTCTTTGCCCTCGATGCCGTATGTACTGTTGAGATCCTTGCAGACGATACCCTCCATACCTTGTTCTTTAATGACCCCAAACAAGGCTTCTCCGTCTGGATGCGAGGCCACCGGCTGGACGACAGGGCCGGGAACAAGGACCTCGGAAAGCAGCAGCTGCCGCTCCCGGAGCGGTCGATCGGTGAGCCAGTCGCCGTCAAGGTATAAAATATCGAACACCATGTAGTTGATCGGCACCTCATGCCTGGCCATTGCTACCCGATCGGCCCGGCGCACTCCGTCGCGCCGCATAACCTCATGAAACGATGGTTTGCCGTCAGCGGCCAGGGCGATGACCTCGCCATCCAGGATGATGGAGGATGCCTCAAAATAGCTCCGGTCGGTCAACTCCGGAAACTGCATTGTTCGTTCATTTAAGTGACGGTTAAAAAGCCTGATTTGGGCGCCGTCGAAGTATGGAAGGATTCGCACGCCGTCCCACTTGACCTGATAGATCCATTGCTTCCCACTGGGTACGGAATCTGAGCGGATCGGCTCAAAAGGGATGATTGGTTTCATAATCATTATGGTGTCCAATTAGGAGGAATAAATTGAGTATTGTCAGGGAACACTCGTTCGTAATATGATAAGAACAAACGTTCTCTATGGGGGCGAGGGAAAATGTCCATTACGAAGTATGTAGGCAAAACGATAGTCATCATGTACGTGGACAAAAAGGAGCGGATAAGCCAAAGAACCATCCGGATCATCCGGGTCGACGCGGGTACGGTGTATGCGTTCGATTTGTTGCGCAACAAGCCAAGGAGATTCGCGTCCGAACGGATTTTGGCGGCGCAGCCGGTGACCGCCTATGTCTCCTGAGCGCACGATCTTTTTGATCGATGGTCAAAGCTTTTACGCTTCGTGCGAGAAAGCAGCCCATCCAGAATACAAAAATCGTCCGGTTGCGGTCGGAGACCCCAGCCGACCATCAGGAATCGTACTGGCCGCATGCCCGATTGCTAAATCCCGGGGAGTGACGACCGCCGAACGCAATTTTACCGCCTTGGCTAAGTGTCCCGACCTGGTGATTATCCGGCCTCGGATGCTGAGGTACATTCAGATATCGTTAGCTATAACGGAGATATTTGAAACCTACACGGACTTGGTCGAGCCGTACAGCATTGACGAGCAGTTTCTGGATGTAACTGGTGTGCTAAAACAGTATGCTTCTGCGGAAGCGCTGGCTCGTCAAATACAAGAGCACATCCTTTTGTCCACAGGCGTTTGGAGCCGCGTCGGGATCGGCCCGAGCAAGATTCTTGCGAAGACGGCGACGGATAACTTCGCTAAAAAAACCGACGAGGGTATCTTCAGGCTTGGATACGATAACATCGAGACCGCTTTGTGGCCGCTGCCGGTGCACCAGATGTTTATGGTGGCCAGCAAGATGGGGACCCATTTTAACATCATGGGACTTTCGACGATCGGGGACATCGCCCGGCTGTCGCTCCAAGAATTTAAACGCCGGATGCGGTTAAGGATGGGCAAGCAGAGCGACATCCAGGCGGAGTATTACTGGCAGACGGCGCGGGGAATCGACCCGAGTCCTGTCGTCCCGTCGATCCGTAATGAGCTCAAATCGGTATCCCACGGCAAGACACTCCGGGCCAGCCTGTATTATAGACGGCAGGATATCGAGCTTGTGCTGCAAGAGCTCGTGATCGAGGTTTGTCGTCGGGCTCGTCGATTGGGAAAGCAAGGCCGTGTGGTATCTGTGGGGCTTGGGGAGACGGACGGAGAACGGGCTTTCCGCTTTGGTCGGCAGACTACACTAGCCCACGCAACGAACCTCACGCACGAAATCGAGGCTGCTGTCCTACGGTTATTTAGGGAATATTGGCAAGGGTTGCCCGTTGCTTTCCTCTACGTATCCATAACGCAGTTGACCGACGATAATGTAACGCAGCTGACGCTCTTTGACGACCGCGCGAGGGCTTATGACCTTGAGCGAGCAACGGACGCAATAAAGGATCGATACGGGAGTGCGGCGATCATGAAGGCGTCGTCATTACAAGATGCGGGCGTAGCACGGGAGAGAGCTGGACAGATCGGAGGTCATTACAAATGAGCAAGCTTGATAGAAACGGCCGTTGGGGCGGCAAGATGCTGCTGACCGAGCATCAGGAGCAATATGAGCAACGTAATCGAACAGCCGCGGGAAAAGCAACAGCCGAGGAACTGAAGCTGATCCGGGACTCCGTTCTACTGCCCCACCTGATGACGATGGTTCAAAGATCGCTTGACGAAGTCGGGCGCTCTCAGATATCCATGCATAATGTAATGGCGAGGTTTATGAGGATGGTGTTGGACCAGGTAAGCCTCGAAACCTTCAACAATCGTCGCGAGCTGAAAAAGCGCAACATCAAGATCCTGGGCGATGATACACAGGACGATATCGTTTACAACCGCTATGTATGCCGAGGATACGAAGACAAGTTTGGTATGACGCGAGAGGTGATGCGAGCGGAAATCGGGAATCACCTTGCCAAAGCTGTTGAAAGCATACTTAAACCAACCAAGGAGTGATTGGCATGCCAGCAGTAGCTAAACCAGGGAAGTCGTACAAGGCAAAGAGACCGACAAGAGTCGAATTCGAGTTGGAAGAATTAGCGGACCAATTGACCGAGGCCAAGAACGAGGAGACTGAGGTAGTGCTAACTGTCTGGGGTTGGGATGAGGTGGTTCGAGGTGTCATAACGGAGATGGATTCCAGGACGACGCTTGTCCACGTCTACCGGAACGGCGAGACGATCAAGGTTCCGTTCCTGGATGTTATGAGGGTGAGTAGCCCCGAGTAATCGGGGCTTTCGTTTGTCCACACATGTCCACAATTTGACCACAAGGGCATGATTTAATGTGACTAGATATGACCAAAAAAATCACGATTTAATGGTTTGTGATCTGTCACGATGCCCTGTGATTGGTCTAAATAATCTGAGTCGAATTACAA
>NZ_JBHMDN010000001.1:0-6915 GCF_042431195.1 Cohnella cellulosilytica | reverse complement strand
TGGGAATATAATCCATGTGGGCAAATTGTGGACAAGAGAGGTGTAGAGGGGTAATGAGGCCTTATATATCAAGGGCTATCAGTTCCATATTGTAATTCGACTCAAATTGTACGCTGACGAGTATCCGCCCCTGCTTCAGCAAGAAATCGTAGCAGATTTCTCCGTGCGTCCACCCGCTCTTGTGCTTTAAAGCCTCGATCGCCAATTGCCGCAGTTCAAGCACTTGCTCCGCCGTCATTCCGGCAGAGACGGGAGCGCGATCGGCGCAGTCGACGGGAAGATGACGAATCCCGAAACGGCCGATCGAATCGTCCCGAATCTGGAGCACGATCGTTCCGGCGGACATTCCCTTCAGTTCTCCTCCGAGCTTCTCCAGAGCCAAGTCGACCTGCCGGGCTAATGAAAGTTGGTTAGACGACATTATTCTCCTCCTTTGTACTTAGTTTCTCTAATACTTCCGACAAACCCAAACTATTCCATATGAGACTTCGGACTCAGTATAATTGAATTTTTTGAATATTTCAATGATTTTGTCTGAATTTAGGGGATTTTGTATGAAAAAAAGACCGCCCCACAGACCAACCCCGTTTCTTTAAAAGAGAATCGATGATTTCAGGAGCCGTATGCGGCAATCTTCAGGGAGGTACATCCCCGTCTTTTCTATCGACTTCTCCGCTTGCGGGGCAGCCCCTTTGAATTCGAAAATACGTTAAGCCCGGCACAGCGCGGCGAACGCATCCACGTCGGCAATCGCCCTGGCTACCGCATCGTTCCAGAAGCCCGGCTCGTCGAGCCGGACGCCCAGATGCCGGGAAGCCAGCTCTTCGACGGTCATGACGGCGGTATCGCGCAGCAGATCGTCGTAACGTTCCGCGAACGCGGCGCCTTCCCGTTCCGCCACGGCCGCAAGCCCGGTGCTGAACAAATAGCCGAAGGTGTACGGGAAGTTGTAGAACGGCACGTCGGTCAAATAAAAGTGCAGCTTGGACGCCCAGAAATGCGGATGCCAGCTTCCCAGCGCGTCGCCGTACGCTTCCTTCTGCGCTTCCACCATCAGCTCGCTCAGCTCGCCTGCCTCAAGCATCCCCGCGGCGCGGCGGGCATAGAAACGCGTCTCGAACAGGAAGCGCGCGCGGATATTCATGCAGAAGGCGACGGCCCGCTGCAGCCGTTCGTCCAGCAGGGCGAGCTTCTCCTCGTCGCTCCCGGCCCTGCGCAGCAGCGCGTCGCTGACGATGGCCTCCGCGAACGTCGAGGCGGTCTCCGCCACGTTCATCGCGTATTCCTGCGCGAGCGGCGGCAGCTCCTGAACGAGCCGGGCGTGGTACGCGTGGCCCAGCTCGTGCGCCAGCGTCGAGACGTTGCCGGGCGTTCCGGAATAAGTCATGAAAATTCGGCTCTGCCGGCCCAGCGGAAAGCTTGTGCAGAACCCTCCGGGCCGCTTGCCGGGACGGTCTTCCGCTTCGATCCAGCGGTCGGCGAAAGCCGTCTTCGCCAGCTCCGCCAGCCGCGGCGAGAACTGGGAGAACGCGTCCGCAATAAGCGAGGCCGCTTCGTCGTACGGGATATGGGACTGGGCGGAAGCAATCGGGGCGTCCACGTCGTGCCAGCTCGGCTTGTCTTTGCCCAGCAGGCGAGCTTTAAGCCCCAGATAGCGCTTCAGGGGCTCGACGCTCCGCTCGACCGCCGTCCACATCGCCTCCAGCGTCCGCCTGCTCATCCGGTTGATCGCAAGCGGCTCCTTCAGCGGATCGTTCCAGCCGCGAAGCCCGTACAGCTTGAGACGGAAGCCGGCGATCCGGTTCAGCGCGTCCGCCCCCAGATCCGCCTGGGCGCTCCAGGCCTCTTCCCACTTGCCGGCCATCGCGTCCCGCACCGCCGGGTCCGGATCGTCCAGCTTGTTGGCCGCTTGGCCCGCGGAGAGAGCGGCGGTCTTCCCGTCCTCCTCCCAGGGAATCGCGATTCTCCCGACGATCGTATTATAATGCTCGCCCCAACCGTGGTAGCCGTCCACGGCGAGCTCGCCCGCAACCGCCTCCAGTGCCGGCGGCAGCTTCTCCTTGGCGAAATCGCGCTTCTCGTCGAGCGGGAACCGCACGGCCGCCAATTCCGGACGGGCCGCCGTCCACTGCCGCCAGCTTGCGTCCGGCACCTGCGCCAGCTTGGCGTCGAACAGGTCGGACGCCTGCTTATAGCGGGCCGCCAGAGTCTGGATTCGCTCCGTCCAGCCGACCGCGCGCCTGTCGCTTAAGCTCTGCGCCGTCAAACAAGAGACGAAGGAGTCGGCTTCCCGCAGACGGGCCAGCGTTTCCTGAAGCTTGCCCGTCCATTCCGCAAGCCGCCGTTCGTCGGGAACGGACTCGCCGCCATCCCGAAGCTCCTGCAGCAGCGCGGCGCATCCGGCTTCGGCTTGTTCCGCGAAAGCCGCGAAATCTCGCGAAGAAGAGCCGCCCGGGAAGAGCGTCTCCAAATTCCATATCGGTATCGTCATTTTTTTCACTGCTCCGATCTTTATTGCGTTCGGTCGTCGTCGTGCGGTATCTTTAATTTATCCTACAGGCAAGGAGAGACTTTGTTTTGATTCCTTTAAGCAACAGTTTGCCCTACGACGTGCTCATGCAGGACGTCATTGCGCAGGAGTGCCCGTTCTGCGGAAGCTCCAACGTCCTTCTCCCGCTGACTCCCGAAGAGGTGCTGGATATGTACGGCGGCGCCCGCAAGAGAACGATCGTGTTTCCTTGCTGCCGCGGAACCTTGCGCATCATCGACGCGGACCGGGACTACCTGCTCGCCAACCGGGCCATTCGCTGATCGCCCGGCTTACGCCTTGTTTTCCAGCATTTCCTCCGGAAGCTCGAGCCCTTGACCCGTCATATCCTCGCGAATGTGCTGCCACTGCTCGCGGGAGGCGCGGATCATCGCGCCGTCGAGGATCTTTTTATCGTGGATCACCCTTCCGAACCAGCGGACGGCTTCATGATAGTTGCCCAGCCGCTTGTTCAGCTCGCCGATCAAATACATCAGCCTGGCGCTGCTGATCGAGGCGCTCTCCGTCTCGTACACCCGAATGTAAGCGTCCAGGGCGAATTGCAGAAACCGGTCCTCCTGCTCCTTCTTCCCTTCGTAACGATACAGCCAGGCGATATGATGCAGCAAAGCCGCGACCACGCGATCCTTCTCGCCGATCGATTGCGCCGTCAGCAAGCTGAGCTTGTAGCACTCCATCGCGTCCTGCGCGCCGCGCTCCCCTCCGTAGTCCCGGCGTTTCCAGTGGCTGCCCACCTTGTCGTAATAGGCCGACTTCTGCTTCTCGTTGATTCTTTCGGTAAAATTTTCCGTCGAAGCGAAGCCGCAGTACGGACAGACTCTGACGACGTAATAATCCGGGTTTACCGTTTTGAAGTAGGAGCAAAAATCGGTATCCGTCTTCACCGCTTTCTTCAAGCTCGGCCGGACCCTGGACGTTTGGAAGCTTTGTTCGCAGCAGATGCATGTGACTTTAATCTGGAAGAGCGGTTCCATAATGAGCCCCCTTATCGATGTGCCGAATCGGAATCCGTATTGATAAAATGATGCGCCGGACCCGATAACCGCTCGATGGTCAGCTTCTGCAGCGGCTCGGGAATCGACGTCTCGGACAACGCTTCGGCCATGCAGCCAAGCCAGGCTTCGGCGCGTTCGGGAGTAATCGGAAACGGCAAATGACGGGCTCTCATCATCGGATGCCCGTATTCGTCGGAATACAGCGGCGGGCCGCCCAAAAACTGCGTCAAAAACAAATATTGCTTCTCCATAACGGGAGTTATATCTTCCGGAAACAAGGGAGCGAGCAGCGGGTGCGCCTGAACCTTCGGATAAAACCGGCTCACAATGTCGCGAATGGTATCCGCCCCTCCGATCGCTTCGTAAATCGTCGCATAACTGGACAAGTTGCGCCTCCTGAATGACATCATGGACATCCGAATGCCCGAGATGAATTGGAATGGGTCTAACAGCCGATGTCTCGACACCCGATTCCCCTCCATTATACCATAAGCCGGTCCCCCCGCCCTGCGGCAAAAATAAAAATCGCCCTTGCGGGCGATGATGGGAACCGGCAGGTCGCCGATCGGGCTTACGGACTTTATATTTCCTCTTCCGCAGGGGCGAGAGACTCGCGGATCACATACACGAAAGCGCATACAATCAAACCTGCAACAACTGCCGCCATACTCATCACTCCAGCTCCGATGAATTTGTGGTGCGCGACTAGACCCTAGAGTCTAGTTTCATTGTAGCATACGCGCGTCATTTTTTGCACTATTTTTTGCAAACGGTTTCAGCCGAAAAACGGCGAGCCGATTGGCCCAATCGGCAAGATTGTCCGCAAGCGAACATATATTGGGACAAGGCACGTCAAGGAAAGGGAGGAATGACCGTGGTTCCATCGGGGGCGAATCCGGAAAAAGCGGGCCGGCGCCTGGCCTTGGCCGGCGCGTTGTCCATCGGGGGGGCGGCGCTGCTGATCGGCTGCCTGGCTCTGGGAGACGGCTCGGCGGCGCTGAACGCATCGCTAAGGGGCGTGTCCGTCTGGTGGGAGGTGCTGTTCCCGGCGCTGTTCCCTTTTTTTGTTCTGTCCGAGCTGCTGCTCGGCTTCGGAATCGTTCATTTTATGGGAACTCTGCTGGACCCTTTCATGCGCCCGCTGTTTCGTCTCCCCGGCGCGGGCGGCTTTATCGTCTCGATGGGCTTCGTATCCGGCTATCCGGTCGGCGCCCGGCTGACCTCCCGCCTGGTCGAGCAGAAGCTGGTTACGAGAGACGAAGGCGAGCGGCTGGTCGCGATGACGACGACGTCCGACCCGATCTTCCTGATCGGCGCCGTCTGCGTCGGCTTTTTCGGCAGCCTGCATGCCGCGCCCGTGCTTGCGGCCGCCCATTACAGCGGAGCGCTGCTGCTCGGCTTCGCTTCCCGCTTCGGCAAGCGCCGCGATAACCCGGCCGTCGCCCCCGCCGAGAAAGGGACGGCGCGAAGCAGCCGCTGGCGCTCCGCGCTCGCCGCCATGCATCGGGCGCGGATGGAGGACGGCCGCCCGTTCGGCGTCCAGCTGCAGCAGGCGCTGCAATCGTCCCTTGGGCTGATGATGATCGTCGGCGGGTTGGTCGTGTTCTTCTCCGCCGCCCTGGATTTGCTCACGAACGGAGGTTTGCTCGTCCCCTTGCGCTCTGTCGCCGCGCAGCTGCTGTCCTGGTTCGGCTTGCCCCCGCAGCTGTCGGAAGCCTACATGCACGGAGCCTTCGAGGTGACGCTTGGCGCCAAAGCCTCCGCGGCGGATACCGCCATCCCTCTCGTCGATCGCGTCGCCGTCGCCGCTTTTGTGCTCTCCTGGGCGGGCTTGTCGGTCCACGCCCAGGTGGCCGGGCTGATGAGCGGCGCCGGCTGGCGATACCTTCCGTTCGCCCGGACCCGGTTTCTGCACGGCTTGCTCGCCATGGCGCTGGTGTACGCTTTCTGGCCCTGGCTGTACCGGGGGGAAGCCGCGGCGGGGTTCGCGCAATGGCCTTCGCTCCTCCCGGCCTGGACGAACGCCGCTCCGGAAACCTTCGGCATCCGGCTCGGATGGGAAGCCGCGCTTATCTGGCTTCCGCTGCTGTTTGTGGCGGCGCTCGTCTCGCTCGTCGTCCTGGGAACGGCCGCGATCGGCGCGCGCCGCGCCTGGTCCCGATTCGCCGCTCCGCGCCCCCGATGATTGAATTCGGTCAAGTTATTGGGTATGATCAAGACAACGATCCCTTTCGAGAATCGAAGCGGCATCGAGATCAGGGTCCATTCGGAAGGAGCGGCCGACGTTTTGAAATATGTATTGCTTGACCGGGGAGATCGGTTATCCCGGGAATTATCCGAACAATTCCAGGCCGAGGCGAAAGCCCGGGGATTAATCTACGACGAGGCAGCGCCCGAGACCGTCGTCTCGATCGGCGGCGACGGCACGATGCTGCAGGCGTTCCACCGCTACAAGGACCGGCTGGACAGCGTCGCCTTTATCGGGATTCATACCGGCCATCTGGGCTTTTACGCCGATTGGCAGAAAGACGAGCTCGTCGATCTGCTCGACCTGATGACGTCTTCCGAGCCGCGCAATATTCATTATCCGCTGCTGCATGTCGAGATCGATACGGAGGCGGGCAAGGAGACGCACCTTGTGCTTAACGAATTTACGCTGAAAAGCGCCGACGGGACGCTTGTGTCGGCGATTCATATTAACGACGAGCCGTTCGAAATGTTCCGCGGCGACGGCATCGTCATCTCTACCCCAACGGGCAGCACCGGCTATAACAAAAGCTTGGGCGGCGCCGTCATCCATCCGTCGCTGGAGGCGCTGCAGATCGCCGAGATCGCCTCGATCAACAATCGCGTGTATCGAACGCTCGGCTCTTCGGTCATTCTGCCCAAGCATCACCACTGCGACATCGTTCCCCCCGATCCCGGGGAAGAGCTGATGATCGGCGTCGACCATATTCTGATGGTCAAATCCGGCGTCCGTTCGATCACCTGCAGAGTGGCGGAAAATAAAGTTACGTTCGCCCGCTATCGTCCCTTCACGTTCTGGAATCGCGTCCGCGAAGCGTTTATCGGCTCGGTCTAGCCGCCCACAGCCAGCCTTGGCGGATTCGCCGGAATAACGATCTGCCGGACCGCTAACTGGCCCATCTGCGGCGCATTCGCCGAATAACGACCTGCCGGACCGTTAACTGGCCCATCAGCGGCGGAATCGCCGGTGTAACGGTCTGTCGGACCGCTAACTGGCACATCAGCGGTGGAATCGCCGGAATAAACATTCCTGTAGAGTCTAAGATTTACGCTTGGACAAAGCAAAAAGCACCTCGTATGATGGGGGTTGAACGGATCAATGTCCTAAACCCATCAGGAGGCGCT